>JBDTZW010000114.1:0-5971 GCA_040004905.1 Acidobacteriota bacterium | reverse complement strand
GAATGCCGTCGATCAGCCCTTCGTCACCGCCGCCGGTGTATTGACGGTTGTATTTTGAGGCGATCTTGACCGTCCAATCATTGGGCCGCTTGATGAACTTGGCTTCGGCAACCATGCTTTTGTCGCCTTTTGGATCTATCGCCACAGCCCTTACAACCGAATTGGTATCTATTTTTAACGGGACGAGGTATAGATCGGATTTCGCGGTCGGTTCACTGCCATCGAACGTGTAGTAGATCTTGGAGTCACTCGCGAGCGAATGCATAAAAACTACATCGTTGTCGGTAAACGTGCTCGGCGCCTCAATTCGCGGTACAGCAACGAACGAATCAGACACCGACGGATCTTCGTAATCAACGAAGTAATTCTTCTGCGGTTCGGCGGCCATTTCGAATTCAAGCACGCCGCCTTTCATTATTTCTTCGTGCGCGATGAATGCTTTTTTGAAGGGCTGGCCATTCAGGGTTGCCGATCTGCTGTAGATATTCTGAGGCGAGACATTCGGAGCCTTGATGATAAAGGTCTTTCCGTTTTCAAGATTATATTTGATCTCTTTGAAAAGCGGCGTTCCGAAAGCGTAAATGCCCGATCCGGGCGTTACCTCATAAATTCCGCTGGCGCTCAGGATGTACCATGCGGACATCTGGCCGCAGTCCTCGTTGCCGATCAGGCCGTCCGGTTCGGGCTTGTAGAACTCATCCATGATCTTGCGGACAAGCTTCTGCGTTTTCCACGGCTGCCCGGCGTAATCATAAAGATACGCAATGTGGTGCGAAGGCTCGTTGCCGTGAGCATATTGGCCGATCAGACCGGTGATATCAGGCTGTTCGCGGCCGGCAAGTTTGTCCGTCGTAGCAAATAGTTCGTCAAGCTTTGCCGCGAATTTTTCACGTCCACCCTGCAGTTCCATAAGGCGGTTTATGTCCTGCGGAACGAAGAACGAATAGACCCAGCTGTTCCCCTCGGTAAAGTTGAAGGTTACTTCGTTGGGCGCAAATGGTCTGACGAATTCCCCATTCTTTTTCGGACGCATGAAACCGGTCGAGGGGTCGAAAAGGTTTTCGAAAGATCGGGCACGTTCAGAGTAGTATCGATAGTCGGCAGCGTATCGGACCTCAGGTTCGCCGCTCGCAAGCATCTTGTTCGTGTGCGCAAGCCAATCCTCGTATCGTTCGCCCATGATCTTTGCCATCTGCGCGATGCACCAATCGTCGTAAGCGTATTCGAGGGTCTTGGAGACGGATTCGTTTTCGTCTTCGCTAGAGATATAACCCCGTTTTTTGTAGGCGGCGAGGCCGTCTCGGTCAAGCTCCGCGGAGTGTTTGGCCGCCTCGTAGGCTTTTTCATAGTCGAAGCCTTTGATCCCTTTTGCCATCGCGTCCGCGATCACCGAGACGGCGTGATAGCCGATCATGCAGTCGGTCTCGTTACCGGCGAGTTCCCACACGGGCAAGCGTCCGCCCTGCTCGTAGATGCGAATGAACGTGTTGATAAAATCTGCCGTACGTTTTTGATCGATGATCGTGTAGAGCGGATGCGCGGCCCGAAACGTGTCCCAGAGCGAGAAGATGGTGTATTGCTCCGATCGCAGCTCTTTCGGGCTTTGCCCGTCTATTTGCGGAAAAGCTGTGCTTTTCCGGCTCGATCGAGTTAGTGATGCGCGGCTCTGCCGCACTTTCGGATCGGCGGCATAGCCGCGCTTGAAATTAGGATCTATCGGCGAGGCAGAGCTTCGCCGCAAATTGGGCGGCTTAGCCGCATAGCCGGGCAACTGATGGATCTTGCCATCGTGTCCGGGGTACCGCCCGTCCACATCGTTGAAGATATTCGGCTGGATCATCGTGTGATAAAGAGCCGTGTAAAACGTTTTGGTTTGGGCATCGGTCCCGCCTGAAACCTCGATCTTCGACAGCTCCTTATTCCACGCCGCCTTGGCGTCGGCGCGAACCTTATCAAAATCCCAACCGGGAAGTTCAGCGGCGAGATTCTTGCGGGCGCCTTCGATAGAGACGGGGGAAACAGCGACTTTAACTAGAATCGTTTCTCCGGCCTTTGGCGAGAATGTGAAGAAGGCACCTTGAATCTTGTTTTCCTTGCTACTAACGGCAATTTTCGATGGTAGAAACGGTCTCGAAAATTCAGCCACGAAGTAAATAACCTGGTCTTTCGCCCAAGACGATGAACGGCGGAAACCTTCAACTCGGTTATTTCCAACTATCTTCATATCAGCGTCAAGCAACTTATCACGCCAAAGAAGATCCAAATTGATTCCAGCAAGTCTCGATTGGGGAAACGTATATCGGTGGAAGCCCACCCGAGCAGTCGAGGTTAGCTCCGCCAATATCTTACGATCGTCGAGTTTTACTGAGTAGTAACCTGGGCTCGCGATCTCATCTGAATGTTGAAAGGTCGACGCGTAAACTGGGAAATTCTTACTGACTTCAGTTTTTGGTCCCTCATATTCTGCAATTGCGGGCATAAACAAAATATCGCAGTAATCAGGTATGCCGGTGCCGCTGAGATGGGTGTGCGAAAAGCCGTAGATGATGTCATCGGAATAATGATAGCCGGATGAGCCGTCCCAGTTGTCGGTGCGGGTATCGGGCGAGAGCTGCACCATCCCGAACGGCATCGTTGCCCCAGGAAATGTATGACCATGGCCGCCCGTGCCGATGAATGGATCGACCCAGCGGGTGAAGTCGTTTTTTTGGGCGGCGGCACCGAAAACCAAAAATAGGATCAGCCCGCAAACTCGCAAAGTCGCAAAGAAAGAAAAAGGGTTCAGGCGATCATTCTGAAATCTGTGTTTGTCTGTGTTCATTTGTGGTTACTCTAATGAACCAATTCGCTGCCGTTAATGACGCGGAGGCCCTGGCCTTTGATGCCCCAGCGGATGCGGAAGAGCGGGTTGTCACCGCGATTGTTGTATCGCAGGCTTAACTTGTGCAGACCCGCTTTGAGTGCGACGACCTCGCTGTGCATTGCACGGTCCTTTGTGCCGGCGATATCTATCAGTTTTTCGCCACCGATGATCAGGCTCGCATCGCACGTCGATTCGATCTGAAACTCATAAACGCCGTCGGCGGGCGCGTTAATGTAGCCGTCGAACGCGACGGAAAATGGCGTCTTGGAAAGTCTGCCTGCAAGCAGCGACTGCAGCCCGATCGATCGCGTTTCGCCGCTGCTGATCGGCGGAACATCTTTTAGCTCAGGCGAGGATAATCCGAATGTTACGCCGGCTCGTTTTTCTTTTAGCTCATTGCTCGCGAGCCATGGGCGCCGCAAAAGGGTCGCCGAATATACCGAGCTCATTTTTCCATTGGGCAAAATGACTCGCGTCTTTAGCGTAACCACGTCCTGGCCGTTTGGCTGAATAGTAAGATCGCTTGGAATCACGAGCGACTGAGCGACGGGGTCGCTGCCGTCGTTCGTATATACGACCTTGCTTTCAGGAAGGGGCGCCGTGATCTTGAGCGAGATCGGTTCGTCTCTCGAATAAACTCCGTTCGCCAATCCGGTGG
The DNA here is from genome assembly GCA_040004905.1 of Acidobacteriota bacterium. Taxonomy (GTDB): domain Bacteria; phylum Acidobacteriota; class Blastocatellia; order Pyrinomonadales; family Pyrinomonadaceae; genus OLB17. The sequence goes on along the minus strand of JBDTZW010000114.1, from coordinate 2,450 downwards.
GCTCTGGAATTCGGTAATTCACATTCTGCTTATCGAGGCGGGCGAATTGTGCCGCGAGACGATGTGAAAAATCCTCGAAATTCTTATTCGCGGGCGTGGACCACACGTCTTCGGCAAGCGCCAGCATTCGCGGGAATGCCATGTACTCGACCCTTTCCGGTGTGGCCATGTATTCGGTCCAAACGTTGGCCTGGCCGCCGATGATGTATTTGGCTTCGTCGGGCGACAGCTCCGGCGGAACGGGGTCGAAGCTATAAACTTTTTCGAGCGGTACATAGCTGCCGATATTTATAGGCTCGTAGGCAGGGTCGCCCTGACCGTAGTCTAAATAGACATAATCGGTCGGCGTCATTATCACGTCGTGATGCGATTTTGCCGCTTCGATGCCGCCCTTGATCCCACGCCAGCTCATCACCGTCGCGTTCGGCGCAAGGCCGCCCTCGAGGATCTCATCCCAGCCGATGATCTTCTTGCCTTTTGAGTTGATGAACTTTTCCATCCGGCGGACAAAGTAGCTTTGCACTTCGTTAACGTCCTTTAAATTTTCGCGGGCCATCAACTCTTTGACCTCAGGCGATTCCGACCACATTGTTTTGAGCACTTCGTCGCCGCCGATGTGGATGTAGGGCGAATCGGGAAAGAGGCCGATGACCTCCGTCAACACGTCTTCGAGAAAGGAGAATGTTTTCTCGGTCGGGCAGTACACCTCTTTGAAAATGCCCCACGTCGTCTGCACCTTGTAGTTGTAATCCTGTTTGCAGCCGAACTCAGGATAAGCTGCAAGCGCGGCGGACGAGTGGCCGGGCAATTCGATCTCGGGAATGACCGTGATGTATCTGGCCTTGGCATAAGCAACCACATCCTTGATCTGCTCCTGCGTGTAAAATCCGCCTTCGGGCGTGCCGTCGCCAATATACGGATTTAGATTCTTCTCCTTAACCGTCTCGGGCCGATGGGAACCGATCTCGGTCAGCTTTGGATACTTCTTGATCTCGATCCGCCACCCCTGGTCCTCAGTCAAATGCCAGTGAAAATAATTCAGCTTGTACTGCGACATCAGGTCGATGTATTTCTTAACGAACTCGACCGGCATGAAATGACGACCGACGTCGAGATGCATTCCGCGGTAGGGAAAGCGAGGAAAGTCTTCTATTTTTACCACTGGGATCGACGCCGATTTGGCAGTGGTGACAGGCAGCATCTGCCGAAAGCTCTGGATCGCGTAAAACAAGCCCGTTGGAAAGGAAGCGTAGAGATCGGCTCGATCCTTATCGACATCGACCGTGTAATCACCGCGTATTTCAGAAACAAGCCTGGAATCGTTTGTGGATATGACGATGCTGTTGGACCCCTTGTGAATCTTTCGCTCGATCTTGAGATCGAGCCCGACGCTCGACTTTATTTGATCCTTCAAAAGCGACGCCATTCCCTGATCAATCTGGCGCAAAAAAACGATACGTGTGTCCTTGGTCATCCGAAATTCTCCCACACCTCGCAACACTGACTGCGGCTTCGGAACAATATTGATCCCGTTATTTTGAGCGATCCCGCAAGAAGCGAATAGAAGACAGAACGCGGCAGCGAAAAGCCTGTGTTTCATTTAGATTTATGACGGAGCGAAGCTTGATCTAACTTCGCCAATCATAACAAATCCAGAAACTGTTTCAATTCATCGGGCAGATCCTGTTTGAATTCCAATCGCTCCTGCGTTTTGGGATGCATGAACGCAAGGCGTTCGGCGTGGAGGAAGAATCGGGGCATTGAGTTGATGGCGTTGCGGACGTTGATATCGTTGACGGTGTTATCTCGGCCTTCATTGTAGATCTCGTCGCCGACCACGGGGTGATTGATGTAGCCCATGTGGACACGGATCTGGTGGGTGCGGCCGGTCTTGATCTCAACGTCGAGCAGGGTGAATTTGTCGTAACGCTTTCGCACTTTCCACAGCGATACAGCGCTACGGCCGTGGGCGGCGACCTTCATCCGCAGGCGATTGTGTTTGTTGCGTCCGATCGGTGCCACGATCGTTCCGGAATTTAGATCGGGCGAGCCGTGAACGAGAGCAATATAAGATTTATAAACTTGCCGCTCGCGAAATTGCTCGGACAAGGCTTCGTGAATCTCGTCCGTCTTGGCGACGACGATCAGGCCGGACGTGTCTTTGTCGAGGCGATGAACGATCCCGACGCGGTCGGAAATGCCTTCACTAAACCCGGTCGCTATCGCTCCCGGTTCTGACAAGAAATGATACGCAACTGCGTTAGCGAGCGTGCCGCTTTGTACGCCGGCTCCGGGATGGACGACCATGCCTGCGGGTTTGTTGATTACAGCGAGATTTTCGTCCTCGAAAACGATGTCTAGCGGGATGTTTTCCGGCTCAAATTTCGCGGCCGGGACTTCTGTTAACTCGACCTCGATCTCGTCACCTTCGTGGATCTTATATGACGATT
>JBDTZW010000109.1:0-20206 GCA_040004905.1 Acidobacteriota bacterium | reverse complement strand
CGTTTTGGAACGAGCCGGAAAAAGGATTTCGTACCGATTTTACTTACATTTCGCCAGAGGCCGCACGTTTTATGGTCGATGCCGCGATGAAGCTGGCGGGCATCGATTACCTGTCTGTCGAGAAGTTTGGCTCCGACGATTTCGCCACGCATATCACGCTGCTCGAAGCTGAGATCGTGATCATCGAAGGCGTCGATCTTCGCGATGTCCCGCCCGGCGATTACGAGCTGATCTGCCTGCCTCTGAAATACACTGGTGGCGGCGGCGATGGAGCACCGGCGAGGACGATCTTGCGAGAATTCCAACCTTAAAAAACCCGACTTTAATGAGCATTGTTGACGACAAAACTTACCGCGAGCGCGTTTTTGATATCGTGCGTGGTATTCCTCCGGGAAAGATTATGACGTATGGGCAGATCGCGATAATTTTGGGTGAGGGTTACACGGCGCGGACGATCGGCTACGTGATGCACGGCGCCGAGGACGGCGTGCCGTGGCAGCGGGTGATCAACTCGCAGGGCAAATGCTCGACGGACAAATTGACCCTGCCGCACAGCCTGCAGCAGAGCATGTTGGAGAGCGAAGGCGTGGTTTTCAGTGCAGCGGGCAAGTGCGATCTGGGAGTTTATCAGTGGCATCCGGCGGGTTTTGAGCCGGAATCGGACGACCAGACTACCCTGTTCGGGTAGTGTTCACGCGTTCGAGTGTTCTAAAGCGTTCACCCTGTTCATGCGTTCACGGGTGTTCATCGTGTTCACGCATTTAAAAAACCTATCTTCCCCATTTCAGCTTATTGCGTAAAACGTCGAAATAGTTGCGGTTAGATGGCTGGACTATGTTAAACGTCGTACTGCTCTTGCGGATCAGGATGCGGTCGCCGGCCAGCATCGGGTAGCCGATTTGGCCGTCGAGTGTGAGGACGACGCCTTCGTTCTCGTTTTCAAGCTCGAGTTCGATCTCAGCCGTGTCCGGCACGACGATCGGGCGATTGGTCAGCGTAAACGGGCAGATCGGCGTGATCACGACGGCGTTCATCGAAGGGTAAACGATCGGGCCGCCGGCCGAGAGATTGTAGGCGGTCGAGCCGGTCGGAGTGGCGATAATAAGCCCGTCCGAGCGGAACGAGTTGACGAACAGGCCATCGAGCTTTACCTGGATCTCGATTACGCGGGCGATCGCGGCCTTGTTAATGACGACATCGTTCAAAACGCGGCCGGCGGAAAGCATCGTTCCATGACGCCAGTGCTCGATCTTCAGCATTACGCGGCGGTCAACCGCAAAATCGCCAAGCAGAATAGCCTCGAGCGCAGGAAACATCTCCTCGATCCTGAATTCGGTCAAGTAGCCCAGGCTGCCGTAATTGACCCCGAGCACCAGGATCGCAGCATCCCCGACAAGCCGGGCGGTAGAGATCATCGTCCCGTCGCCGCCCAAGACCACGACGAGATCGGCGTCAAAATCGAATTGCTGCTCCTCGATCTGGTTGCCGATATATGGCTCGCATTTGACCGAAATGCCCCGTGCGGTAAGCCACGCGGACAACTCTTTAGACGTATTCAGAGCTTCCGCGTTATTGGGTTTTACCACGATCCCGACCGACCTGATCTCTTTACTCGGCATTTGGTAAATATTCAGTTAAACGAATGGAAACTGCAAGGCACGCGTTTCGCATCTAGATCACCTTTAGATCACCTTGGCCTGCGTGGTTCGGTGAAATAGGGCTTTTACACGAGCAAGCGTTGGATTTATTCTCTGTTTATTTGCTAGAATTGCGATTTGTCTCTCTCGGAGCATAAATTCACAAACCCGAAAGCGGAAGTATTAACAGATGTTAAAGTTTTTCAGTCGTTTAGAAAAGACGCGTAATTTCTTCATTTTGATCTTTGCACTGCTGATGGTGGTCAGCCTTGTCTTCTGGGGCAGGAACTCGACCGGCGGGGACCTCGGTGTTGATTTGGCTCACAGCCAGGAGACGGCCGCGAAGGTGTTCGGCGAAAAGATAACGGTAGCCGAGATCGTCAGGCAAAAAGAGCAGTACAGCCAGTTCAGCCGCGGCAATTCGTTTCCCGCGGCTATGCTGATCAATGGACTGATCTCAAGCCGGATAGTACGCGTCGAGGCGGCCCGGCTCGGCCTGACGGCGAGCGACGCCGAGGTGGCCGCGGCCATCCGTGAACAGGTCAAGAACCCCGACGGAACGCCGTTTGATCAAAAGAAATATGAGGAGAACGTCGGTTCTCAGTTTGGCAGCGTTGCGGCCTATGAGGCCAGCGTCCGCGACGACCTCAGCGCCAAAAAGCTGCAGGCGTTCCTCACTTCGGGCGTAACGGTTTCAGAGGAAGAAGTGTTGAAAGACTTTCAGCGAAAGAATTCGAAATTCGATCTCTCGTATGTTGCAGTAAACATGACCGACCTCGCCAAAGCGATCACTCCGACCGACGCCGAACTCAAAGATTACTTCGACAAGAACAAGGCCGCGTATTACATCAGCGTTCCGCAGAAGAAGATCAAATATCTCTTTATCAACACGGCCAAGATCGGCGAAAAGCTCCCGATATCGGACGCCGACCTGCAGGCTGAATTCGAAAAGATACCGGCTGACAAAAAATCCGCTGGCGCGCTAGGGCAAGAGATCGTACTGCGTGTTCCCAAACCGGATCAGGACGGCAAAGTTCAGGAAAAGGCCGCGACTCTCGTTCAGGACCTGAAAAAGAACGGCGACATCGTTTCGGAAGAAGCATTTGCGACCGCGGCCAAGGGCCAGTCGGAAAATCCCGCGTCGGCATTGAACGGCGGAAAGCTGAGCGGCCCGGTTCGTGAGAATTCGGCCAAACCGGACGATCCGTATCAACGTCTTCTGAAAATGAAGCCGGGCGAGGTGACCGAGCCTATTGGCTATCAGAACCGCTACTTCATTTTACGGCGCGGCGAGGATGTGCCGAAAACGTTCGAGATGGCAAAGAAGGAATTGGAAGTCAGTCTCCGTAATCGCCGTGCCTACGGTGTAGCCGCTGAGCTTGCACAGAAAGCGGCGGATGAGCTCAAGCAGAACAAGGACCTTCAGAAAACCGCGAACGATTTTGCGTCGCTTGCGAACGAGAGCGTCGCAGACATGATCCGCGAAACACCGTACGTGAAGCCTGGTGACGACGTTGTTAACATCGGCGTATCGCCCGATTTTGAAGGGGCGATCGCGACACTCGAAAATCAGAGTGACGTCGGCGACAAGGTGCCGATACAAAATGGTTTTGCGATACCGCAGCTTACGGATAAGAAGGAGCCGCGTGATGCCGAGTTTGACGAGGTCAAGGCCCAGATAGTCGAGATCGTAAAACTCGATAAAGCCAAGGCCGAGGTCGAACAGATCGCGAACCAGATCGCCAGCGGTTCGGCAAGCGCCGGAGCGTTAGCAGCGGCCGCGCAAGCTAAGGGATTGAAGGCTGAGGACCAGAAGAGTTTTGTGCTGGGTTCCCCGCTTGGGCAGGGCCCGTCGGCCACTACGAGCGATGCTCTCGAGGATGCTGTCTACGCCCTTAAGGATGGCGAGGTTACCAAAACCCCGATCCACGCGGGCGACACCTACTACATAATCGGCCTCAACAAACGCGAGGACGCCAAGCTCGACGATTTCGCCAAACAGCGTGACGACCTGATGGAACAGATGCTCTCGCAAAGACGCAATGCCGTCTTTTCGGATTATCTCTCCTCAACGAAACAGAAGATGGACTCGGCGGGTCAGATCGTTATCTACAAGGACGTTCTCGACAAGATCGACGGACCAAAGGGCGGATTGCCCGGCGGCGTTCCGAGCGGCGACGATAACTAACCGAAACGGTAAACGCAAAGAATAAGGGCGAAAGCGAGGAGATCTCCTCACTTTCGCCCTTACTATTGGTTAAAGCCAAACTACTTGGTCATCGCTTCAGCACCGTGGATGTACATAAAATAGTACGCCGTGATGCCAGCCCAAATGACAATGTTGATGCCCGAGACTGCGAGGCCGGTGCTGCGGGTTGACGCTTTGCGCTCGCCCGAACCTCTGTTGTAAAGCAACATGTATACAAGAGCTCCGGTCAGGGCCCAGGCAAATAGACGGATCGCGAGATTAATGGCCACATTGTCCCCAAGGTGCTTGTTCGGCTCCAATCCCAATCCGAGCATCGACGATGGCGCCATGACCTGGTAGATAGTTAACGCAAGCACCAGCACTATACCAACCATAGCCGCGATCGGCGGTTTGTAATCTGCCGGCACCTCGTCGGCAACTGTCCCTTCGGCCGCAAGTCGGCTGTGAACGTAGCTGTAGCCAAAGTAGATCACGAGGCCGATAGCCATCCAATCGATCAGCCGGATCCAGGTGTCAAGCGGCAAGCTGTTCATCAGGAAAGCTGCTGAGACGACAGTGGCGATCGGTATATACGGGTTGAGCGGCACCTTGAAAGGCCGTGTCAGTAAGGGGTTAGTCGAACGTAGAATGATGATACCCGTACCTACGATAACGAAGGCGAAAAGCGTGCCGATCGAAACCAATTCGCCGAGTAGGCTGATCGGGACAAGACCGGCCAGGATCGCCACGACGACTCCGGTAATCGCTGTCGTAATGTGCGGGGTCTGGTATTTCGGGTGGATCTTCGCTGCCCATGAAGGAAGTAGTCCGTCCTTAGACATCGAGTAAAACACACGCGGCTGGCCCATTGTCATAACGACCATTGTCGAACTCAGGCCGAGTACCGCACCGACCTTGATAATAGTCGGGAACGCATAGAGCACCTTGCCCATCGTGGTTCCCTGAGCTTGCTGCAGCGCGGCGTCGATAGCGACCGCGATCGGAGCAGCGGCTGTCGTCAGCATCTTATAGTCGACAAGTCCGACCATGATGCCCGCGACCAATATATAGAGCACGGTACAGATCGCCAGACTGCCCATAATACCGATCGGCATATCACGCTGCGGATTCTTTGCCTCTTGAGCGGCCGTCGATACGGCGTCGAAGCCGATATAGGCAAAGAAGATGACCGCCGCACCTGTTATCACACCGCTGAAGCCGTATGGCATGAATTGATTACAGTTAGGAAGATCGGCCGGACACCCTTGATGCAATATGTTGTCCGGGGATACATAGCCTATACCCGCGATAATAAAGAGGACAACGACTAGTACCTTAACGAGCACGATTATCGAGTTAAAGCTCGCCGATTCCTTAATGCCGCGGATCAGCAGCAGCGTTACCGCGACCGCAATAAGAACACCCGGAAGGTTAATAATTCCGTGCGTCACGCTGCCGTCCGCGAGTTTTATCTCGTCCCAGGGCCCTTTGCTCAATGCGAGCGGGAAATTTATCCCGAGCGTGTCCCGGAAAAGGCTTACGACATAACCCGACCAACCTACAGCGACCGTCGCGGCGCCAAAAGCGTATTCAAGAATCAGGTCCCAGCCGATGATCCATGCAACGAATTCTCCGAGCGTGCCGTAGCCATAAGCGTAAGCGGAACCAGAAATGGGAACGCTGGCGGCAAATTCGGAATAGCAAAGAGCGGCGAACGCACTAACGATGCCCGCGAGGATCATCGAGATGATGACGGCAGGACCGGCGTGCTTGCCGGCGGCCTGGCCAGTAAGAACAAAGATACCGGTACCGATGATCGCGCCGACACCAAGCATTGTCAGGTCGAGGGCGCTTAACGCTTTCTTAAAGGTATGCTCGCCCTGCTCTTCGGCCTCGGCGATGATCTTCGAAATGGGTTTTGTCGCAAAAAGTGACATGAAAACCTCCTAGAGTTTTATTGATTACGATCGCTCTGCCGCGGCGTTTCGGCCGGACAGGCTTCTCCAAATAAAGTAAACAGGCACGCCCGTGAGCACGATCAGCACGCCGGGCCAGGTGGCGGTCGTTTGATAGACGAACAAAACGACCAGAATAATGCTCGCGCCGATAACATATAACGCCGGAATGACCGGATATCCAAATGCTTTATACGGACGCTCCGTGTCGGGTTGTTTCGAACGGAGCACAAAGATCCCGATTATCGTGAGAATGTAAAAGATCAGAGCGGCGGATATTACGTAAGTGAGAAGATCGCCGTAAAGGTTGCCGTAAGAAATTTTTCCGTCAGCAGCAGTTTTGACCGTTCTCGGTAGAACATAGAACGCGGACCAGATTCCCTGGATCACGAGGCCCCATGCGGGCACGTGAAATTTGTTGAGCTCACCGGCGGACTTGAAAAAAAGGCCGTCCTTCGACATTGCGTAATAGAGACGCGCTCCGGCGAGGATCAGTCCATTGTTGCAGCCGAACGTCGAGACGATGATCGCCGCGGCCATCACAGCGGCTCCGACCCCGGGAAAGATCACGTCCGCCGTCGCCGAAGCAATGCGGTCGCTCGCGACATTCTGGATGGCTTCGAATTTCAGCGTGACGAGGTACGCAACGTTTGCCAGAAGATAAAGTGTGATCACCAAGCCTGTGCCGAAGGCAAGCGATAACGGGATGTTTCGTTTGGGATCCTTGACCTCGCCGGCAGTGAATGTGATGTTGTTCCACGCATCGGAAGAAAACAGCGAATTTGTTTGAGCAACGCAGATACCGACGAACAGTCCGAACGCCGCCGCCGCCGTCAGCCCCCCGCCCACGTCCTGCAAAGTTCCACGAACGGTCCACAGGTTTCCAAAATTGGCCGCCGCAATATCACTGTGCCAGACCAGGCCGACGATCAACCCGAGCACGATCAGCGCGATCAATGAACCCGTCTTTGCAAATGTAAAAACGTTCTGGACGAGCTTTCCTAAGCGCAGACCGCGCGTATTCATCCACGTGAGCAGCGCGATCATCGCAATGCCTACAACCTGCGCGGTCGAGAGCGAAAACGCGTAGCTGGACGACCCTAACCGGATGGGTTCGATCAAATAATTTGTTTCAGAGATAGACGGGAAAAGGACGCCGATGTATCGGCCAAATCCGACTGCGACAGCCGCGATCGTCGCGGTCTGGATAACGAGAAACAGCGTCCAGCCGTAAAGAAATCCCCAGAAGGGCGAATACGCCTCGCGAAGATAGACGTATTGCCCGCCCGCCTTCGGCATCATCGCAGCGAGTTCGCCGTAAGAAAGCGCAGCGGTGATGGTCAAAAATCCGGTGATTATCCAAACGACGAGCAGCCATCCGGGCGAGCCGACCTGACGGGCGATATCCGGCGAGACGATAAAAATGCCCGAGCCGATCATCGACCCGGCAACGATCATCGTCGAATCGAGCAGCCCGAGGCCGCGAATAAAACCTTCATTAGATTGTTGCTCGATCTCGGCAACTTCTACCGCCATAGTTTCCTCGATTAAAAGAGAAATGCTAACCCGTGTTTGGAGATCTAAGTATTCTAAAGTCTTAAATTAAGACGTTGGCGAGATGTTCGTAAGGCATAATATACTTTTCTTACAATCGCTGTCGAGCGTTTTAGGCTAATTTCACAATATTTCAGACCTTTTCACGAACAAGTATGAACGTTAAAGAGCCGAATCTCGGCGACATGAGCGCCGAAGACTTCCGCAGAAACGGTTACGTAATTGTAGATTGGATCGCCGATTATTTTGAGCGGATGGAAGATCTGCCGGTGCTCTCGCAGGTCGAACCTAACTGGCTCAAGAGCAAGTTGCCAGCTTCGCCGCCTGCGGATGGCGAGGATTTTGAACAGATCTTCGCGGATGTCGAAAAATTAATTCTTCCGGCCGTAACGCATTGGAACCATCCTAATTTTCACGGGCTTTTTTCTACCTCGACAAGCAGTGTCGGAGTTTTTGGCGAGATGCTGACCGCTGCTTTCGATATGAAGGCAATGCTCTGGCGGACTTCGCCCGCCTCTACCGAACTCGAGGATGTCGTGCTCGATTGGTTGCGGCAAATGATGGATCTTCCGTCTGAATTCGAAGGGATCATTTACGATACCGCTTCGGTTTCGACAATGCACGCGATCGCTGCCGCCCGCGAAAGGGCAAATCTCGACATACGCGAAAAAGGAATGAGCGGACGCGACGATCTGCCGCTAATGCGAATCTATGCTTCCGAACACGTCCATTCTTCCATCGATAAGTGCGCGATCACACTGGGCCTCGGCACACGCAGTTTACGGAAGATCGAATGCAATGAACGCTTTGAGATGATTCCCGAAAAGCTGGCCGAAGCCATCGAGGACGACATCGACGAAGGATATCTGCCCATCTGCGTTATCCCGACGGTCGGTACCACTTCTACCTCTAGCGTCGATCCTGTTGATGCTATCGCGGATATCTGTGAAAAGTTTGGGGTCTGGCTGCATGTGGATACCGCCTATGCCGGGGCGACAGCGATCGTGCCGGAATTTCGCGAGCATTTCAAGGGCTGCGAACGCGCGGATTCGATCGTCGTCAACCCGCACAAATGGTTGTTCACTCCGTTCGACCTGTCGGTGCTTTACTGTAAAGACCTCGGCATGATGAAGCAGGCGTTTTCGCTCGTTCCCGAGTACCTAAAAACGAACGATGAAAGCAGCGTGAAAAACGGCATGGACTATGGCATCCAACTCGGCCGCCGGTTTCGGGCTTTGAAGTTCTGGTTCGTGATCAGGTATTTCGGCCGCGAAGGGATGATAGCTCGTCTGCGAGAGCATTGCCGACTGGCACGTTTGTTCGCGTCATGGGTTGAAGAGTCCGAAAACTTTGAGCTGATGGCACCAGTGCCGTTCGCACTTGTATGTTTTAGGGCGTCTCCGGACGCCTCAAGCAATCTAAACGCGCTGAACGAGCGTCTAATGAATTATATAAATTCGAGCGGAGAGGCTTATATTTCGCATACAAAATTAAACGGACGATTCACCTTGCGCTTTTCCGTAGGAAGCATCAGAGTCGAGGAAAGACATATCAGCAAAGCGTGGGATATCTTGAATCAAACTCTAAGCAAAATAGAATTATGAGGAAACTTGCTGTAGTCATTCTGGTGATGCTCTCCGGATCGCTGATCAACGGCCAGACCAAATCTGGTCCGGCCGTTAGAAACGATGTGGCGCAGGCGCGAAAGGATCCTTTTCCACGCGAAAAATTCGATCCCCAACGCAACGCTAAAGCGGACGTTGACGCTGCAGTCATAACAGCTAAGGCTTCAAATAAAAGAATAATTCTCGATATTGGCGGTGAATGGTGTATCTGGTGCGTCTACATGGACAAATTCTTTTACCAGCATCCGGAGCTCGCCAAGGTTCGCGACGACAACTTTGTTTGGGTAAAGATCAATTTCAGCCCGGAGAATGAGAATAAGGAATTTCTGGCAACGTTTCCAGATCCCCCGAAAGGCTACCCGCACCTATACGTTTCAGATCAGGACGGAAAGCTACTCTATTCTAAAGACACATCCGAACTTGAAGAGCCGCACGCTTACAGTTTGACCCGTTTCACCGCATTTTTAGAAGAGTGGTCACCAAAAAGGGCGGCCTCCCAATCTTCTTTACCCTAAATTATTTCGATTCAAATTCTGCCCACATGCGATGACCGTGCGTCTCTTTTAGAAATAAAGCACCGACGATGAATGTGATACCGGCGACGACCATTGGGTAATAAAGGCCGGCGTAAATATTTCCAGTTTGAGCTATTACCGATAAGCCTATCAGCGGCAGCAAGCCGCCAAAAACGCCGTTGCCGATGTGATATGGCAGCGACATCGCAGTGTAGCGGATCTTGGCGGGAAATGCTTCGACAAGATATGCCGCGATCGGGCCGTAGACGAGCGTTACCCACAAAACCTGGATGAAAACCAGTAGGATCAGGGTCCAAGCTGTTGGGTTCGATAAAAGGTCGCTTATCGTGGTGTAAGGCAAAACCTTTTGCGACGCTACTAGATTTCCCGATTCGTCCAGCGATTGTGGAGTGAGTTTGATCGCACCGGTGATCGGGTCCCTCTGCGATGCGGCGGTGACTACGTTCGACCCGGCGGCCGACTGCATAGCGTGATAGATCGGCAAATACGTAACTACCGCAAGCAGGCAGCCAGCCAAAATTAGCCACTTGCGTCCTATGCGGTCGCTCAAGGCACCAACCACGATAAAGAATGGCATTCCGAGCAGTAGCGCGATGGCAATAATATAATTCGCGGATGTGGCGGTTATATTCAGGATCGATTGCAGGTAGAACAACGCATAGAACTGCCCGGTGTACCAAACCACGCCTTGACCCGCAGTTGCGCCAAATAGTGAGATCAGCACGATCTTAAGATTTTCCCACTTAGTGAACGCCTCGATCAGAGGGCTCGCTGATGTCATTCCGCTTGTTTTGAGTTGCTGGTAAATCGGCGACTCCTTCATCCGCAGACGGATATAGAATGAGATACCGACGAGAAAGACCGAGATGAGAAACGGTATCCGCCAGCCGCCAAAACCTTCGACCTTTCCAGCAAATCGATCCGCGCTCATCGTATTTTGAATTAGAAGTATAACGGCGAGCGACAGGAAAAATCCGAGCGACGCCGTAATTTGAATGAAAGACGTGTAAAAACCGCGCTTCTTGTCCGGTACGTGCTCGGCAACGTAGGTTGCGGCACCGCCGTATTGGCCGCCAAGTGCTAGGCCCTGGAAAACGCGTATAAGCAGTAGTGTTATCGGCGCGGCCATGCCGATCTGAGAGTAAGTCGGAAGAAGACCGATGCAGGCGGTCGCGCCACCCATGATCAGCATAGTGACAAGAAAGGCATATTTGCGCCCAACAAGGTCGCCAATTCTGCCGAAAAACAATGCACCGAACGGCCGCACAATAAATCCGACCGCAAATGTCGCGAGATAAGCGATGTATGCAAACGTGTCATTGCCGGGCGGATAGAAAAGCGGTGCAATGATCGGGGCGAGACTGCCGAAAATGTAGAAGTCGTACCACTCGATCATTGTGCCGATCGATGACGCACCGATGACTTGCCAGATCTTCTTCTGTGAGATCTCTTCGCTGGTGACGACTTCCGTGTCCATTTCGGATTCTGCCATTTAGATCCTCTCCTCGATTTTTGTCTAGGAGATTTTCACCGAAAGCCCCCGCGTTCGCAACGCCGAAGACGCGAAAGCCATCTAAATAATACTTTGGTTTTGAGAGGTGAAGCCTTAAACTCGAAATTCGGTGTCAACGTTAAATATGAGAATTGTCATTATTTCTACCTCGCTCCTTTTGTTGAGCGGACTTGCGGTCTTAGGACAAGGAACGGAGGGACCCGTAGCGGTAGCCGTAAAAAAGACGGACGACTTTCAGCGCGAAAAGTTTGATACGGCGCGCGATCCGAGAGCGGATCTCGACGCAGCGAGGTGAAGGCGAAAGCATCGGGTAAGCGGATCGTTCTCGACGTGGGCGGCGAATGGTGCGGCTGGTGCAAATACATGGATAAATTCTTTTACCGGTACACCGAGTTGGCTCGCATTCGCGATGAGAATTTTATTTGGATAGCGAAGACAACGAAAACAATCCGTTTCTAGCGGCATATCCGGAGATCTCGGGTTATCCGCACTTGTTTATTTTAGACAGCGACGGAACACTAATTCACTCGCAGCCCACCGATGCTCTTGAGCAGGAAAAAGGATACAGCTTTGCGAAGTTTACAGAATTTTTGAAAACGTGGTCGCCGACGAAACGATAGAGAGTAATTGATTGAATTTCGAAAAAGCCACCCTGATCTATGCTTCGCCGGAACGGGTCTTTGCATTTCACGAACTGCCCGACGCGTTCGAGCGGCTGGTGCCGCCGTGGGAGAACGCCAAGATCACCCAGAAAGCTGACATCTCAAGAATAGGCTCGCGAGCGATCATCGAAACCAAGATACTGGGAATTTTTACTTCGCGTTGGGTAGCCGAACACACGGCATACGATCCACCGCGAATGTTCGAGGATGTTCAGATCTCGGGGCCATTCAAAAGCTGGCGGCATCAGCATCTGATCGAGCCGGACAAGGATGGAGCCGTGCTTCGCGATTCGATCGAATTCTACATGCCGCTCCAATTCTTCGGTCCGCTTGCCGCTCCTATCGCGGTCACGCCACGCCTCGAGAAAATGTTCGCTTACCGCCACAAAGTTACGAAAGAGTGGTGTGAATCGGGGGCTGTCTCGTAACGTTCAACCGAACAATTCCTGTATTCGCCGAAACCTGCTCCCGAATAAAATTCGTGAGGCCGGCTTTTTGGTGCGACCGGTCGTAGCCGACAGCTCGATATAAGCCCGGCCGGTGACAACTTCGCCCCGGCTGTCGCCGCTAACTTTACACGCGCCTTCCCAATAGACGATCATCGTTGAGCCGCGCGTGTCGAGTTTCTGATCGGCGACAAGCGGTTCGATCTCAAGATCGATACCGAGACTTTCAACCGACACACGCCAGTGACGTGGGTATTCGGCTCCGGTTTTCTCACTGGTCCACGTCGATAAGGTTTCGATCTCGAAATCCTATCGTTCGAGATTAGCGCAGTTAAGGAATCCGGCAATACCGTCGTGTACGGTCGTCGTAATGTTTTGGATAGGTGCGAATAGGTTTTCATTCATAATGCTATTCGTATCCTATCGCATCCACGACTTTCAATCTCGCCGCCTTGATCGCCGGCCATAATGCAGCGCCGACCGCGACAACGATCACGAGCGGAAGTGCCCACGCGATCATTGAATACGGAAAGACCAGGCGGACCGTAAAACCCGCCACGACTTTCGCCGCCGTGTTGACAAGATAGTATGCGTTGAAAATTCCGGTGAGCGCCCCCGCCGCGAGGCCGATCAGCGATATCGCGACCGCCTCGAGCAAAACCATTTTCACGACCTGCATCCGCAGCCCGCCGATCGCACGGAAAATGCCTAGCTCGCGCCGCCGTTCATCAACCGAGATGATCATCGTGTTCGCAAGGCCCAATGCCGCGACGAAAATCGCCACGACCATCTGCAGATACATCAGCGCAAAGAATTGATCGATCAAGCTGCTTACCCATGCCTTAAACTCTTCGTGCGTGTACACAAAAGCCTGCTGATCGCCCGCCAGGACGTCGAAAACTTTCTGTTTGAAATCCGCTTTATCGATGCCCGGCTTAAGGTTGATGAAAATGTAATCAGAATCGGTATCGTTCCAATATTTTCGATAGAGGCTGGAGTCGAGAAAGATCGTTCCTTTTTCCGAACGATAATAATCGAGCATTCCGACGACGGGAAGCTGAAACGAGCCGGCCGGTGTGTCGAGCTCTACCGGGTCGCCGAGTTTTAGATTCCAGCGCAACGCGAAATTATTCGAGACGAGAACCCCTTCTCCGCGTGACGTGATCGCGCGCGCCGATTCCGGGTTTCCGGTGTCGAGCAGGTCGGGCGAGATCGTAAAATACGCGTTCATGTCGTGGGCAAGCACTGAGATAATGTCGCCGCGATAATCGATCGAACCTACGCGGATCGGATCGAACACATCGACGCCAGGAAGAGCCGCTACTTTTTCCGTAGTAGCCTGTGAAAAATGATAGGTGCTCGATTGAAGCTGCTGTGAGGACGCGACCTGTATATCACAGTTCAGCGATTTATCCAGCGAATGGTTGAGGGCCGCCTTCTGGCTGACGATAAAAGCCGCGCAGGAAAAAACGAAAGCCAGTCCGACCATCAGAGCACCGACTGTCGACGCCGTTCTATGCGGCGACCTCGCCATCGTCTCGACCGCGATCAAGCCTTCGGCGCCGAACAGGAGATTCATTAGGGGACGAAGTAATTTCCCGCCGTATTCGATGATCTTCGGCAGCGTCAGGATCATGCCTATCTGGATAAGCAAAACGTAAACTAGCTGAATATTCATCCCGACGCCTGCTCGCGTGAAAGCGGTCAGCAGCAGGCCGCCGATCACAAATACCGCACCAAGAACGATTCGCGGCATACTCGCAACATTCCCCCGCCCTCGCGTTTCGATATTGTGAAGTGCGGAGGCTGGATCAAGCCGGCCTGCCGCTCGGGCCGGCCCCCAAGCCGCCAGTGTCGACGCGATCAGGCCGACAATAAGTGCTTCGGCTGCAAAAACGTAGTTGAATTCCAACGCCTTGGGCGAAGTAGCGAGCCCGTACAGCGTCTGCGAAACATTTAGGACGATTCCGATCGCGGCCCTCGCCAAAGCGAAGCCCACCGCGACCCCGATCGCCGACCCGATAACGCCGAGCACGGCCGCCTCAAGAAGAAACATTCCCTGGATCCCGAACCGCGTGACACCGATCGCCCGCAGGATGCCGATCTCTTTCCAGCGTTGATTGAGGCTTATGCTGAACGAATTAAAGATCAAGAATGCGCAAATAATGAACGCGAGAAAGCTCATTATAGTCAGGCCCGAATTTATCGACGAGACCGAGCTTTCAAGGCTCTGACCGCGGAGGTCCGGCCGCGAAACCCTTATGCCCTCGGGAAGCTGCGCAGCCAATCGCTGCTGGAGTTCGTCGACGGTGATATCCAGCGAATTCGTTATATCTATCCGGTCGATCCGCTTGCCGCGGCCGAACATGGACTGTGCCGCCGCGATGTCCATCACGCCTACGTTTCCGTCATAGACCTCGCCCGCTCCGACCGATCTGAAGAAACCGCGAACAGTTAGCTCTTTGATCCCGTCCTGCACCTGGACAGACATTTTGTCGCCATCCTTTAGGCCAAAACGATCGGCAAATTTTCGCGACACGGCTATCGAATCTGCATGAGATGTGAACGCAAGAGGGTTTTTAACCACGACGCCGCCTTCCTCGAACATTTCGGAATAGATCTGAAGATCGCTACTGGTATCAAGACCCAGGACCAGTAGTTTCTGACTGCCGGCGAGTTTTGTCACGGCCATCGTCTCGGTCACCGGTTCGCTAAGCGAAACGCCGGCGGTCGAACGGACGGTTTTCAGGTAATCTTCCGAAAATCCGGAATCTCCCGACGTGACCTGAAGCGTCGCCTTGCCAGCGAGCTTCTCGATCGTCGTGTGAAGCGAATCGACAAGCGTAGTGTTTGTCGTCTGGATGGCGAAAAATATCGCGACTCCAAGTGCGATACCCAAGGTCGTTAGGATCAGCCGCAGTTTGTGCAACTTCCATTGCCGTACGGTGATTAGAGCGAGCGCGCCGGTCATAAGGTTTTCACGGGGCTTGGAGAGAACGGCTCGTCCGACACTATCTCGCCGTCGAGTAGCGAAACATGTCGATCGCAGTGCTCGGCCGCATGATCGCTATGAGTGACAAGAATGATGGTGGTGTTGAATTCAGCGTGGAGATCGTCGAGCAGGTTCAGAACATCATTCCCCGTGTGCGAATCGAGGTTTCCCGTCGGCTCGTCCGCAAGCAGCAAAAGCGGATCGAAAATAAGCGCTCGTGCGATGGCGACACGCTGCCGTTCGCCGCCGGACATTTCATCCGGCCGGTGGTGAACTCTCTCGTCGAGGCCGACGCGCTTGAGCATCGCCGCAGCCTTTTCCGAGGCGATTTTCGAGGCAACCCCGTTCAATCGCAGCGGAAGCGCGACATTCTCGATACCGTTAAGCGTCGGCAGCAGGTTAAAGGTTTGAAAGACCATCCCGATCTTTTCGCGGCGAAGACGTGTTCGTTTGTCGTCGTCGAGTTTGCCGAGATCTTTGCCGTCAAAGTAGATCGAACCCGATGTAGGCTCATCTAAACCGCAAATCAAATTGAGAAGAGTGGATTTGCCCGAACCCGACGGACCCATGATCGCAATACGTTCGCCTGGATGAATTTCGAGGCTTATCCCACAAACCGCGGCTACCCGGGAGCCTGCCTCAAATGTCTTGGTGACGTTATCGAGGCTCAGGATCGGAGCCATTTTATTGCTTTCCATCAGTTCGCGATAAAACCTCAAGTAAGAATGTTGGTTTTGATTTGCGGCCGTTTGATAACGATAATATAAGAATAGCCTTGGCAAAAAGCAAAACAGTTTCGGTATTTGGCGAGTTAAGCATAATTACAAGCGCAGCTGTTTCAGAGGAATAAGATGAGAGTTTTTTTTAGAACGGGGAGTTCAGCTGTAATAAAGTTCGGTTTCGCTGCGTTCGTGCTTGCGACCTGTGGCTGCGGATCGAATACGGGTAATTCGAGCGCAGGTGGCACGGGCGATTCCGTGGCTCGCGGACGCCAGATCGTAGATGAATATTTGAAACGCGATGCTTCTCCATACCGCAAAAGCCGCATTAACATCGCCGTAACCAGCGAAGGCGAGGCTCCGAAGACTTACCAGATAGAAAGCACTCGCAAGCAGACACCCGAGCAAACCATGACGCTAACGCAGATCGTGTCGCCGCCGGACGAGGCCGCGAGTTCGTTGGCGACCGAGGTCATAGGAAAAAAGACTATTGTGACGACCTACTCGGCTTCGGCCAACGATTTTAGAGACACCGACTCGAAAAAAATGTTCATCGGGGGCCTGACGGCGGGCGAATTGCTCGGTGATTGGGACAAATTCAATTACCAGCTTGTAAGCGAGAAGAATCTGGACGGCGTTAAGACACTTGAGGTCGAGGGAAGGTTGAAACCCGATGCCGATTCGGTGGTCTCGCGTATGAATGTGATCTTCCGTGCAGATGATTACGTGCCTGTCGAATCGCATCAGTTCGGCGCCGACGGCAAGGAGCTTCGGGCCTATAAGACCGCTGTGGTCAAGTCCGACCCGGCCCATCCGTATGCGTCGCGTGTGGAGATCGATAATCGGGTTTATAAGGCCCATATTACGATCGAGATACTCTCGCAGGAGTATCCTGAAAAAATTGATGACGCGATGTTCGCCAAGGAAAAACTCAAGGAACCGGTAAAAAAATAAACGACCGATGCTGACACATATAGTCTGTTGGAAATACAAGGCCGAAACCACGCCAGAGACGCGGGTCGAACACCGCGCAACGCTAGCGGCTCTGCCGGGTATGATCGAAAACATCGTGAGTTTTAACGTCGGTGAAGACATTTTGCATCTCGAACGGTCCTTCGATACGGGACTCGTAGCCGTGTTTCCAGATCGTGCCTCTTTGGACTTTTACAACGATCATCCCGAGCATCAAAAGGTTGCGGCACTGGGCAAGCAGATCGCGGAAAAGGTCGTGTCGGTCGATTTTTTGAGTACATAGACTTTGCGAAAACTCATCAAGAAAACCCTGCTTGTCCTGCTCGCTCTACTGATCGCGATCCAGGTTCCGTTCATATATCGCCGGTATGAGATCGGCCAACTTGCGAACAAGATCGCTGTTGCCGACGCTACCCGAATCACTCGCGATGATCCGAAATACAAAGAATACAAAGGGATCATCCACGCTCATACAAATTTAGGCGGCCACAGCACAGGTTCGTTCGACGAACTGATTGCCGCCGCGAATTCGAACGATCTCGATTTCGTGCTGATGACCGAGCATTGGGCTGATGAATACGACACATCGGCCTTGACGCTCAACGGTGTCTACGGCAAAACGCTCTTTATCGGCGGCAACGAGATCGATACCGCTGACGGCGACCGCTTTCTGATGATCCCGGGAAGCGCAGATGCGGCTTCTCTTAGAAAAATGTCCACCAGTGCCGTGATCGAAAAGCTTCATGCCGAAAATCGACTTGCCCTGATCACATATCCTGAAAAGTTCAACTCCTGGGATTCCGATTTCGACGGCGACGAGGTTTTCAGTCTTCATACTAATGCGGTGAAGATGAACCCGTTCACCACGCTGTTCGACCTGCTCTGGTCGTATCGGAAATATCCGGCCCCGATGATGGCAACTTACTTTCGCCGGCCTGATGAGAACCTTGCCAAATTTGACCAGATCGCCGCAAAGCGAGCGATCTCGCTTTTCTCGGGCACCGATGCTCATTCGAATATCGGCTTTCATCTTTTTGGCGATGATGCAGGGCACAAGGTCGTCAATATCAAACTCGACCCGTACGCGGTGACCTTTCAGCTTGCCCGCGAGCATGTGCTGGTCGAGAAGGACAGGCCGCTCACGCGTGAGAATCTGGTCGAGGCGATCAAGAGGGGGCATTATTTCATTGGTTTTGACGTGCTCGGCGATACGACAGGGTTTTCTTTCACCGCCCACACCAATGAAAAAACCGCTCTTCCCGGAGATCAGATCGATAAAAGTTCTGAACTTAAAATTATCTCGCCAACCCCGGCCCGTTTTGTTTTTTACAAAGACGGCGCCATTTTCGCCACAGTAGAAGGAGTACGTGAACACACCGAAACCGTCTCCGATCCGGGTGTGTACCGTGTCGAAGTTTATCGCGACGACCTCGGCTCGCCGTTTGATAAAATGCCGTGGATCCTCTCGAATCCGATTTACGTGCGATAAGGCAAACGATTTCTCGGGCGCGAACATCAAAGATACGCATAAAAGCATAGTTTAAGATACCTTACGATAATGAATAACCCCTTTAGAAACGCTATTTACGTCGCAGCCGTTGCCGCCCTGCTCATCATCCCTGCCGCCGCCCAGCAGGTAAAACGATCTCCGTTCGACGTGACGAATTACGTGATGGACGTTGCTCTATCACCGAACGAGCGGAAACTGAACGCCACGGTCGATGTCACATTCACGCCGCTCGAAGATACGCGAAACGTTTCCTTTGAGCTGAATGGCTCGCTCAAGATCGACTCGATAACGAGACTCAATGCCTTGGCTTCTATTCCGAGCGCTGTCGCTAAACCGACCGGTACTGCCGTTAAACCTGTTGCTACGCCGATCACAAAACCCGCCGCATCCGGCCAGGTCACGTTTATTCAGGACCAGGCAGGTGCGAGCGATCTGGGGCCGAGCGTACGCATCGATCTCGGCGACAACGTTACAAAAGGAACGCCTGTAACGCTCCGGTTCAAGTACGGCGGCATCCTCGACGGACCCGCGGGCGGCCCACTGCTGACCAAGCGGCTGGCCTTTGTCGGCGAGACCCAGGGTTATCTCATGTACGCGGCGCGCTGGTTTCCGTTTCACGACTACGCGGCCGATCTCGCAACCTCAGACGTTACGCTTTCGGTTCCCGGCGGATTTCAGGTCGTCGGTTACAGCGATTCGCCTGTGTCGGGCACGGGCAAGCGTCGTTTTGTACAGTCGAAACCGGCTCTGATCGGCAATTTCGCTTATGCGAAATATATGAACCGGTCGATGAACGTGGGCGACTACAAACTCGATCTTTACACCAGACCGGGCAACGACGCGGCGGTTGCCTCGTTCGGCGAGACCATCGGCAAGGCGTTAAATTTCTATTCCAAGAAATTCGGCCCGCCTGACAGCGGCAAAAATCTCGCGATCGTTCAGATCGACGACGAGAGCCTCGATTTCTACACGGCGCCGGGCATGATGTTTATCTCGAGCCGTCAATTCGAACAGAACCGCGACTTCTCCAAAGAGCGTCTCCAACGCGAGTCCGCCTATCTCTGGTGGGGCCAGTCAGTCGGCTTGAAATCGTTTGACGATGCCTGGCTCTCGCAGGGTTTGGCCGAATACAGTGCGTTCAACTTGCGGGAAAGCGAGCTGGACGGCCCGCGGCTTGACGATCTTCGTCGTGAGCTGCTGGAGAAGTCTTTGACCTTTGAGCAGACGGCCTCACTGCTTCGGGCTCCGTCGAATCTGGACGATCAATCCACGGCTTACCAGTACATCATGTACGGCAAGGGTGCATTCGTTTTCATCCTACTTCGTGACACGCTGGGCAATCAAAAATTCGACCAGCTTCTTCGCGAATTCCTCGCCAATTATCGGGGCAGAAATGCTGGGATAGGCGACTTTGAAAAGCTCACGACTAAGATCGCCGGCCAGAACATGCGTTACTTTTTTGCCCGCTGGGTCGAAAGCACGGGAGTCCCGGAATTTACCTCCGACTACCTGATCATCCGTACACGCGGCGGTAAGTTTGTCACACGCGGCACGATCAAGCAGAACTACGATAACCTCAAGCTGCCGGTTGACGTTCAGCTTCGTTCAGAGGGCGAGCAGGGACTGAAAACGGTCAAGCTGGATGTCGAGGATGCGAGTGCCGATTTCAATATCGAATCGACCGGCAAACCGCTCGACGTGATCATAGATCCTGATTACAAGATCCTGCGGATATCGCCGGACCTTCGCGTATCGTCGATCGCCCGCCGCGGCATCGAGCAGTTCAAGGAGGGCAATTATGCCGAGGCTCAACAGCAGTTCGAAGCGGCCCTAAAACTCGATCGTTCGAATTCGTGGATCTATTACCACCTCGGCCTGCTTTTCCTCGAACAGCGAA
>JBDTZW010000231.1:0-5985 GCA_040004905.1 Acidobacteriota bacterium | reverse complement strand
ACCTGACGATCCTTGACGATGTGTCGATCTCGATCCCAGACGGCCAATTTGTCGCCGTGACTGGAGCGTCTGGCAGCGGTAAATCGACACTTCTCGGGCTCGTTGCCGGGCTGGATATCCCGACGACCGGAACCATTCACATTGATGATGACGAGATCACTGCGTTGAAAGAGGACAAACTGGCCGCGATCCGAAGCAGCAAGATAGGTTTTGTCTTTCAATCATTTCATCTCATCCCGAGCCTCACTGCGTTTGAGAACATTCTAATACCGATGGAGATCGCGGGATTAAAGAATGCTCGCGATCGCGCGGAAGTGCTGCTTCAGGCCGTCGACCTAACAAATCGCGGACATCATTATCCACCGGAGCTTTCGGGCGGCGAGCAGCAGCGTGTCGCGATCGCGCGTGCTTTCGCCAATTCGCCAAGCATTTTGTTGGCGGACGAGCCGACGGGAAACCTGGATTCAAAGAATGGCGAGCATATTTTCGAACTGATGACTCAACTTCACGAACAGAACAACGTCACGTTAGTTCTGGTTACCCATGACGCCACTCTGGCGGAACAAGCTCAAAGACAGATCATTCTGAAGGATGGAAAAGTCCTCACGGACAATTGAAAAAAACGGATAACAGAAATTCATTCGAGGTGCTATCCGTTTTCCATTGATCTATGCTTTTTATTTTCAATCTGACCCGGCGTGAGATCCGTTCATCGTGGCGGCGGCTGCTCTTTTTCTTTTTGTGCATCGCGCTCGGTGTTGGGTCGGTCGTGGCGTTGCGATCGCTGATACAGAATTTGACTCGGGCGGTCGGCACGGACGCTCGCGCATTGATGACGGCCGATGTCGAGATCAGTTCGACTACCGATTTCGCTCCGGGCGACCTCGCCAAAATAGACGAGATCGTAAACCGTTCGGGAATCGTCGAAGACCGCAATGAGGCGATCACGACCTCTCTGATGGTGCGGTCGGCAAAGCCGGGCGTTGACTCCGTAAAATTCATCGAGTTGAAAGGCATCGCCCCGCCATTCCCACTCGTCGGCCATTTCGAAACCTCGGACGGGAAACCCTTCGATTTCAAATTGCTCGACAACAACGGCGCGGTCGTCGCCAAGATCCTGCTCGAAAACATGGACCTTGCTGTCGGTGATCAAATAAAGATCGGCGAGGGAACATTTCAGATCCGGGCGACGATCGATGAAGAGCCCGGCGGGTCGAGCGGCTTTCGGTTAGGATCGAGGGTCTTCATCGAAAAAAAAGCGTTTGACGATGCCGGTATCACCCGAAACACGAGCCGCGTCCGGCGGCGGATCCTTTATCGCACATCTGACAATCCGACTGCCATGGTTAAGCAATTGCGCGATGCTCTGAAAGGCACGACGACAACCGTTAGCTCGTATCGCGAAGCTCAGGAAAATCTGAGCGATCAATTCGCTAAAACCGAGAATTATCTGTCGCTCACCGGACTGCTGATCCTCGTGCTGGGCGGAATCGGCGTGTGGAACGTCGCCCGGGCATTCGTCGAACAAAAGCGTAAAACCGTAGCGGTTCTGAAGTGTCTTGGAGCAAGCGGTACCAAGGTTATCACTGTGTATCTCATGCAGATCTTAACGCTTGGCTTTATTGGAAGCATCGCGGGCGCGATCTTCTCTCAGGCCGCTCTATGGTTCGTCCAATGGAAATACGGTGCGAGCCTACCCGAAAAAATGACGTATGGTGTGAGCTTAGGGACGGCCGGACAAGGTTTGATACTGGGCGTGCTGATCTCCCTTTTATTTTCAGCTCTTCCGCTGCTGCAGATCCGGTTGATCAAACCCAGATTGCTCTTGCGTGACGACAACAATCTAAACATCACAAAACTCGACCGAACGAAATGGCTGTTCGGCCTAATCAGTCTTGCCGGACTGCTTGCACTTGCCGTTTGGCAGGCTGGATCGGTCGTGGTCGGGGCATTTTTCCTTGGCGGACTGGCAGTAACCGCGGCGGTTCTGTTTCTGGCAGCAGTGGTTTTGACGTGGACACTGCGGAGATTTCGAAGGATCAGTTCATTCGCGATAGCGCAGGCGATAAATTCGCTTTATCGCCCGGGCAATCAAACTCGTATTATTTTGCTGGCGGTTGGACTAGGAGCCTTTGTGGTGATCGCCGTCCAATCGCTCGCGGCCAACCTTGTTCACGAGTTCGACTTCACGCGAAATCAGCGGCTGCCGAGCCTGTTTTTCGTTGATATTCAAAGGAGTCAGATCGACGAGCTGCGAGCGATCGTGAGCTCACGGATCGGCGAAGGCGCCGAGGTCGTCCCTACTGTTCGCGCTCGAGTAGCATTTGTGAATGGCGAACCGTTCGATATGCAAAAGCCGGAAGTTCGGCAGCAGCAAGGCCAGATCGGACGCGAGTTCGCGATCACATATCGGCCGGATCTCGATGATAGCGAAACCGTGGTTTCCGGCGACTGGTGGAAAGGCGAGCCTGCTGACGTGCCGGAGGTCTCGGTCGAAGAGGACATGGCCGGACGGCTACACGTTAGTCCGGGCGACTCGATCACTTTTGACATCTCCGGGCGAAAGATCTCGGCCCGGGTTCAGAATATCCGCAGGCTGGACGTGCGAAATTCGCGGACCGCGTTCGTATTTGTATTTAGACCGGGAACGCTCGAAGGCGCGCCGCAGACCTTTGCGGCGACGGTACTGAAGCACGTTCCAGCGACGGACCGACAGCGGCTGCAGCGAGACATTCTCGAAAAATTTCCGAACGTACAGGTATTCGACGTCGCCGACATTATTTCGGCAGTGCAGAAGCTGATCAATAACTTTGTGATTGCGATATCGTTTGTTGGAAGCTTTGTGATTCTTAGCGGAATTCTGATCTTGATCGGATCTATCGCCCTGACGAAATCTCAACGCATTTACGAGAACGCCATCCTGAAAACCCTGGGAGCGAACCGGCGCACGCTTTCGGGCATTCTCTTTGCTGAATACGGGCTTCTTGGAATAATGGCTGGAATTATAGGAGCTGGTTTCGCCGTGCTTTTATCGTGGATTGTAAGCCGGTATCTGCTCGATATTCAATGGACGTTCGACCCCACGCTTGCTATCGGCGGCGTAGCCGCTACGGCGATCCTTGTCACTTTGATCGGTGTTTTGGCGAGCTTTGACGTTCTCTTTCGGCGGCCGCTTGCAACATTGAGATCGCAATAGAGCCTAACCGATCTTTTCCGGTTCAAACGGGTGATCGACCAGCACGGCTCGGATATTTATCTGTCCGAATAAGGTTTCCAGATACGTTGCGAAGCGGTGAAGAATTCCTACTAGGTCCTGCTTGTCGTTGGTAACGAATATTTCCTCGACGAAACGCTCGACCGACTCTTTGTCTTTGTAAAAAAGAAAATGCACGGCTTCGTTCAGAAAGTCGGCCAATCGATTTTGAAGGTCGCGCATTTGCTCGTCTTCGGCGGTTTTTTCAGCGGCCCGTACGCCCTGAAGAACGTACCACAATTTCTCGCGCAAGATCAGCGACTGTTCAAGTTTCGTACGGAAATTGGGGAAGAGCTGGCTGACCTCGGTCTTAGGTTCGATAAGACGTGCGAAATCGGTCAAGATCTGTTGAAAGCTGTCATTGAGAAGCGAATAGGCCGTCTCAACGCGAGCGTATATCGACAGCGAAGGACGAATCGCGACGATGCCGGTCAATTCCTGTTCGTAAACTTTTCGCAGCTCAAGCGACGCCGTGTACGCGGCCCCGTCAAGAGCTCCAAACATGTTGGTGGTCTCGTCCGGATATCGAGCGAGGCGGTTGTTTATGTGATCGATCATCTCGCGTGTTTGTTCATAAATACGAGAAAAGATCAGCAACGCCGGCTTTAACGGCTCGTCCTTTTGCAGCATTTTGCCGACCACGCTGAGCCATTTCAGGATCTTGGCAAAGCGCGGGAGTATATGGTTTAGATCGACCCTCTCTGCAAAGGCGATCGGATTTTTCGCCATCATGTCTTTGAGCTTAGGCGGCAAAAAACTCTCTCCGGACTTTTCCGCGCTGGCGATCAAGCGCTCAAACGCCGGAAGCGCTTTTAATTTTTCCGAAAGGACATTGCTCCAGGCCTTCCAGACACCGAACTTAAGCGGTTCAGCCGCGATCAGGCTTTCATTAAGCAGGATCACGTCCTTGAGCGTGAGCGAGATCTCGCGAAGTTCTTCGGGCCGGATAACGTAGTCATCAGGATCCTTATCACCGCCGCCGCTTTCGGCACTTTTCAGGAGTAGGAAATTCAGTTTGGAGCAAAGCAGGAGCGTGGAGTGCGTCAGGCGCACCTCCTTTGACCAATCGTGCACCGTTTTCGGGCGATCTTTATCAACGAACGAATGGTTACCGACCGCCAAAAAACTTTCAAGACCAGAGAACCAAAGTCCTAATTCCCACTTAAGATCAGCGTAATTCTGGGGAGAGACTTTTGGTTTCGGAGTGCTTTGGCTCTCGGCGATCAATGGTTTTCCGGCATTGGCGGTTTTGGGCAATTGGGTTCCAGTAGCTTCCAAGTCAGGGAAATCCTCTCAATATCTAGTGTCGGAAGGCGCGAAAAGACGGCTAAACCGCTAATATATTTATACATCTTTAGAGACTGGGTTGGCAATCAAAAATTCATTAGCGATCTTTTCTACCAACCGGGGAAATGGCTAAATGACAACTGAAAAGCTTCTGATCGGAACAACAAATGCTGGAAAGATCGAGGAACTCCGTGAATTGTTCATGGACCTTCCATTAGAGATCCTCGGCCTTCTTGATCTCGGTCGGAGCCTTGGAGATGTCGAGGAAACGGGTTCGACGTTCACGGAAAACGCTGGGTCAAAGGCTTCGGCATACGCTGTGCGATCTGGACTGTCGACCCTGGCCGATGATTCCGGGATCGAAGTCGCTGCACTCGGCAACGCTCCCGGGGTTCTCTCAGCAAGGTACGGCGGGGAGCAAACCGGATTTGACGAAAAGATTCGAATGCTTCTGGGCGACGTTGCCGCGATTCCTGCAGCCGGCCGTGCGGCGCGATTTGTATGTGTTATGTCTATTGCCGAAAGTACTGGCAAGATCGTCTTTACGGCCGAAGGAGTTTGCGACGGAAAGCTTGCAATGGAGCCACGCGGCGGCGGCGGATTTGGCTACGACCCGATCTTTGTCCCTAACGGACATGATCTGACCTTTGGTGAACTCGACCGGGCTACAAAGCAGCAAATCAGCCATCGCGCACGTGCCTCCGCGAAAATAATCCGATATTTACAAGGTTTTTACGCCCTTTGACTTGACCAATTCATTTTGCGCCTGTAGAATTCGACACTTGGAACCCGTTTCTTGGATGAAACACGGGGCGTAGCACAGCCTGGTAGTGCGCACGGTTTGGGACCGTGAGGCCGCAAGTTCGAATCTTGCCGCCCCGACCAGCATCACAGCGAGGCTGGGCACTTTCCCACCTTTTTGCCAGCCGTTTCGAAGGCAAACCTGTTCAAAGAAGAAAAGAAGTTTTAATATTCTCAATTAACCTTGGAGGTCAGATAAATTTATGGCTCGTATGACGCAAACGGAAATCATCAACGCTTTGGCGGAGAAATCCGGACTGAAAAAAACCGAAGTTAAAGGCATGTTCGACTCCGTGTCCGAACTCGCGATCAAAGAAGTGAAGAAGAACGGCGAATTCACACTTCCCGGCTTTGGAAAGCTTGTAAAAGCGACGCGCAAGGCACGCGAAGGACGCAACCCGGCGACCGGTGCGGTGATCAAGATCCCGGCCAAAACGACGGTCAAATTCCGTCTCGGAAAAGCTATGAAAGACGCAGTTGGCGGAAAATAGCGAACATTAGACCTATACTACTAATAGCCGGTATGCCAGTGAGGCTACCGGCTATTTTGTGCTTTGAAGCAGGTTTGAGAAAAAAATCACAAATCGTAAAAAAAAATCGTGACAAACTTGAGAACATTTGTTAACATTCCATTACAAGAGTTG
>JBDTZW010000437.1:0-20252 GCA_040004905.1 Acidobacteriota bacterium | reverse complement strand
AGTATGGCGCGCGGGGAACCGCCACGCCACGAGAATCACAAGTATTGCCAGAGGCGTCGTTCAACCAGGGCGACCTCCGGAACATCACCGGCAGGCCCGGGCGCTTCACCCGCGATAGCGACTCAATTGCCTTCTAAAACACCCGCACGTTCACATATTTCTTCGGGTTCTTCTTGACGTCCGCGACGAGCGCGCGCAGCTCCATGATGAGCGAATCCGTATTCGTGTACAACCTGGAATCATTGACGAGCATGCCAATCGATCCGCGTTTGCTGTTGACCTTCGCAAACACGGAATCGGCTTGCGCAATCACATTGTTGAGACGCGACTGCGTGCCGCCCGCGCTGTCGGCGAGCGTACGCAGCCGAGTGGTCGCGGCGACGAGCTCGCGCGCAGCGTTCTGCGTGTTCGCGATGATCTGACGCAACTCATCTTTGCTCGTGGATGAGTCCACACGCCCCGCAATTTTGTCGATGGTGGCGGCCGCGCTCAGAATCTTCTCGACACCCTTGTCGGCGTTGCCACTGAGTTTTTCGAGATTCGCCGATCCATAATAATCGCTCGCGGCGGTCTTTCCGTCCTTCAGAAAAACGAACGCCCCCCCAACAATACCCGCGTCCTTACACTCGCGCCGAAACGTCTCGCCAAACTGCGAAAAGCGATTCGATTGTTTTGTTGTCTGAGCGGTCAATGCAATACAAAACAAAAACGCAAGGACGAATATAAAAGTAGCTTTCATATCTATCAGCTATCAGTTCTCAGCTATTTCGAAAACGCCTGTCCGCGATCCTCGGACAGGGTTTGTCGCATTTTCAATGGCGAACGCCCCGCCCGGCCCGATCAGCATTTGAATACGTTTCGAATTATGTGCATGATTTTAGCGTCAGTCAAAGGCGATATTTTGGGCGAGATTCGTTATGTCGTGGATCCATTTAATTCTCGGAGCATTGGTCTTCATTATTTTTGTGACGACCGGCCGCCTGATGAGCGTCGATTTTCCCGACAAGGACGCGATAACCCCGGAGCTTCGCCTGCTGATGCGGTCGCGGCACATTTATATTTTGTTTTCGGCATTGATACACCTCGGGCTCGGGTTGTATCTGCAATTACGGCCGCAAACTTGGCGATGGATCTTGCAGTATGCCGGCTCGATAGTTCTGACCGTATCGAGTTCGCTTCTCATCTGGGCGTTTTTCGCCGAAACCTTTTTGCTTCAGCATTTTTCGGCCATCAGCCGCTACGGTATCATCTTGTCGCTCGTCGGTGTTGGCCTCCACGTCATCGGCGGCCTCTCACGGCAGCAACTCGACAGCTAGGGCGTGCGCCGCCGCCGTCAGAGCACAGTCGCTACCACTCGTGTTTCAGCCTGTTATACAATCAACGTAATGACGGTTTACGAGGGATTAACTGATACTCAACAATTTGCCTGCCGAGTGATCGCCGACCATGCCCGCGCGACCGCGTTTGCGATCGCCGACGGCATCTTGCCCGGCAACGAAGGCCGCAATTACGTCCTGCGCAAGATAATGCGCCGCGCCATCTACCACGGCCGCGAACACCTCGGTCTCATGGACGCATTTTTCTACAAGGTCTGCGATTTCGTCATCGAGCAAATGCGCGAGGCCTACCCCGA
This sequence comes from Acidobacteriota bacterium, assembly GCA_040004905.1. Lineage (GTDB taxonomy): Bacteria > Acidobacteriota > Blastocatellia > Pyrinomonadales > Pyrinomonadaceae > OLB17. Next base: position 18,619 of record JBDTZW010000437.1, on the reverse strand, counting down.
ACTCGAAACGCAGCGGGATTTCATCGGCAAAATGGTGAGGATCGAAGAGGAAAGATTTGGAAACACGATGACGGTGGGCCTAGGAAAGCTGAACGAGCTTAAGATCTCGAAGGCTGAAAGTAGCGATCGGCTATTTCTCGATATCGCGAAACTCTACGACACGTTCGGAACCCCTCGCGATCTGATCAGAGTTTTTCTTGAAGAAAAGGGCGTCGAATTCGGCGAGGACGAGTACGATGAAAAGTTCGATCTCGCTCTACAGGAACTCCAGCAGCAATCCGGCATCGGAAAAACGCATCAGAAAGAATCGATCAATCCGATCTATGCGGAAGTGCTCTCGAAAGTCGGCAAGAATATCTTTCACGGTTACGATGCTACACAAGTTGCCGACGCAAAGATCGTCGGGATATTCGACGGAGACAAGCAGATCGACGAATTAAAAAGTGGCGAGCAAGGCAGCATCGTATTAGATAATACACCGTTCTATGCCGAGGCTGGCGGACAGGTTGGCGACACGGGAATTCTTGTAAAAACTACGTTTGGGAAAAGCGACGAGGACGGCGGCGGCATGATGAAAATGGGCGGCCCGGCGTCAAAGGCTGTCGTGTCTGACACCTACTCGCCCGTAAGCGGTCTGATAATTCACAAGGTCATGCTCCAGTCCGGTTCGTTAAAGGTGGGCGATGAGGTCGTCGCTACGGTCGATGCCGAAAAACGCGACGCTACACGCCGCAATCACACCGCGACTCATCTCGTCCACGCCGCTCTTCGCGAAGTTCTCGGTTCGCACGTTAAACAGGCCGGCTCGGTTGTCGCGCCAAGTTATCTGCGTTTTGATTTCACGCATTATCAACCGCTGACTGACGATGAGATAAACCAGGCGGAGGATCTCGTAAACCGTTACATCCTGAAAAACGATCCGGTCAGCACGAACGTGATGGCGATCGAGGAAGCGATGAATGCCGGTGCGATGGCGCTCTTTGGCGAAAAGTACGGCTCTGATGTTCGTGTGTTGAGCGTCGGCGATGGCGTCTTTTCCAAGGAGCTGTGCGGCGGAACGCATGTTCGTGCGACGGGCGACATCGGCAGTTTTAAGATCACCGGCGACGAAGCCATCGCTTCCGGCCTTCGCCGCATCCGAGCAATTACAGGTTTCGACGCATTCGAGCGTTTCCGCGAGGACGAATTGCTGATCGACCGCAGTCTCGGTGCTTTAAAAACGCAGCGTGACAATTTACCAAACGCCATCGAACGCTTGCAGGAAGAACTTAAGCGAACGCGAAAGGAAATTGACGAGCTCAGGCTAAAAATTGCAACCGGAACCATCGGGGCGGCGTCTTCTAATGAAGACGAAGCGAAAGACATCGCAGGCGTTAAGGTCCTCGCAAAGATCGTGGAGGGTCTTGACGGTAACGGAACACGACAATTGTCAGACACGCTGCTGGCACGACTCAAATCCGGCGTTGTCATTATTGGCCGTAAAGAGGACGGCAAGGCGAGCCTTATCGTTCGCGTTTCCGACGATCTGACCGGGAAAGTAAAAGCCGGAAACGTCATCAAACAGATAATCGGCATCATCGGGGGACGCGGCGGGGGGAAACCGGACATGGCCGAGGGCGGCGGCAGCGAGCCCGAAAAACTTTCCGAAGCGATCGACGCCAGCTACAAGGTTATTGAAACTTTTCTCACGTCCTGATTCGTTTAAAGCTTCGGACGAAGCTCTTTGACACCGTAGTCTTCGCAACTTTTTTGTCATAAGTTCGTGAGTTACGGTGTTTCCTCTTTACGGGAAAGTGTCGGAGTTTTAAGCAATGCTGACCGGTGATCGATTTGGAAGATACGAGATTCGCGGCAAGATCGGCGAGGGCGGAATGGGCGAGGTTTATGCCGCTCACGACGACGAGCTCGACCGTAGCGTCGCGATCAAACTTCTTCCAACTGAATTTGTCCGCGATGCCGAGCGCCGCAGCCGATTCCGGCAAGAGGCCCGCACCGCTTCTTCGTTAAATCACCCGAACATCATCACTATCTATGAGATAGGCGAGAACGAGCACGGCAGCTTTCTCGCGACCGAGCTGATCGACGGCCGAACGCTTCGCGAGGTGATCAGGAGCGAATCGATCACACTTCCACGCATACTTCGCATTATCGAGCAGACAGCCAACGCGCTCGTCGCCGCCCACGAGGCAAAAATTGTCCATCGCGACATCAAGCCCGAAAACATCATGGTCCGCAGGGATTCGATCGTTAAGGTGCTCGATTTTGGGCTGGCCAAGGCAACCGGCGTTTTTGACAAGGATTCTCTCGAAAATGCCAAAACCATTCCCGGGACCGTTATGGGCAGCGCCCGCTACATGTCGCCCGAGCAGGCTCGCGGTCACGTCGTCGACGAACGTACCGACATCTGGAGCTTGGGCGTAGTTCTCTACGAAATGCTCACGGGCGGTGTCCCGTTCAAGGGCGAGACGACCGCCGACACGCTTGCCGCCGTCATCTATCACGAACCGGACCCGATCCAGGACGTTTTGCCAAACACGCCCTTCGAGCTTGTGCGTATTCTTCGCAAAGCGTTGCAGAAGGATCGCGACGAGCGCTATCAGAGTGTCAAAGACTTCGCTCTCGATATCAAAGATCTTCTTCACGATCTCGAACACACGACGAGCGGCAATCGCTCCGGCCACTCGATGTCGTCGCCGGAGTTCAACGAAAATCCGACGATAATTCACAAAACGATAAGCGCCAATCATCCGACCACTTCAGGGCGAACGATGACATCGAACGTCGCCTATTCCCCGCCCGCCCGCCGCCGAAGCATCGTGACGGTCGGTGCCGCCGCATTGGCTGGGATCGCCGTGTTTTCCCTCGTGGCATTTGCGGTTTACCGTTACGTCACTCCGTCGAAAAAACTGGTCAGCGGTGCGTTCGAACGCTCACAGATATCTCGAATAAATACCGACGGTAAGGTGCTTTTGCCTACGCTGTCGCCCGACGGAAAATACGCCGCGTACGTGAGCGGTGAGATCGGCAATCAGAGCCTCGTCGTGCGGCAGGTCTCGACCGACAGCACGGTGACGGTAGTTCCCGCGACCAATCTCAATTTCTCCGCCGTCGCTTTTAGCCCCAGCGGCGATCGCGTTTACTACTGCCTGACCCGCAGCGACTTTTCGATAAACACGCTCTACAACGTGCCGACGCTTGGCGGTCCCTCGAAAAAATTGATCGACGATGTCGACAGCTCCGTTACGTTCTCGCCCGATGGAAAGCGCTTCGCGTTCATTCGCCACTCGACCAACAATAACGAAGACATCATCTTTACTGTCGATACCGCGACGCTCGACATGATCGAGTTGACCAAGACCAAAACTACCGGCTTTGATTTTTTCTCGACGCGCCCCGCCTGGTCGCCCGATGGCAAAACGATCCTGCTCGGCGCCGGAAAGCGTGACAGCACGCTTGCGGCCAATATGTCGGTCGTCGAAGTTTCGCTCGAAGGCCAAACGGTAAAAACGCTCGATACTGCCAAGTTCTACACCGTCGGTAATTTCGTGTGGTTTGAAGACGGTTCCGGGTTTCTGTGCTCAGGCCGCGAGACGCAGACCAGCCCGATACAGATCTATCGTTCGTCATATCCGGCGATCGATTTCCAGCCCGTAACCAATGACTTTAACGACTATGTCGAGATCGCCCTCGCTGCGGACGGGCGGACGATCCTCGCGCTCAAGGGCGACACCAGTTCCTCGATCTGGCGTCTCTCGGCCGAGGGCAAGGACGACTCGCAGCTCACCACCGACAGCCGCTATCTCGAGGGCGTAAATGGAATCGCGGGCCGCACTGACGGTTCGATCCTGTACACGCGTAAGGACGGGAACGAAGGCGATCTCTGGACCGCCGATAAGGACGGCAAGAATGCTCGTGTTTGGCTTGAGGAGCCCGGTTATCTCGTCTCGCCCGCGTTGACGCCGGATGGCCGCTACGTTCTTTTCGCTAAGCAGAAAGGCAAGATATCACGGATCTGGCGAGCAGATGCTGACGGTAAGAATCCCGTCCAGTTGACCGATGGCGACCCAGGCCTTGTCGATTCTAATCCGCAGATCACACCCGATGGGAAAATGGCCATCTTTCAGCGGCAGACGACCGAACTCGACAAGATGGCTCTCATGAAGGTGCCGGTCGATGGCGGCGAGGTTTCGCCCCTTTACGCAAGTGACGACTTCGGCGCCTTCCAGCCACGAATATCGCCGGACGGCAAACATATCGCGTTCACCACGTTCGATCTAAAGACGTTCGCGAAAAAACTACAGATCGCTTCCTTGAATGGCTACGAACTGGGCAAGGTCGAAACAACACTGGATTACAACCTTATCGCCCAATTCTCATGGTCGCCCGACGGCAGGTCACTGACGGTTCTGACGAGTCGCGGCGGCACGCCAAATCTCTGGCGTCAGCCGATCGACGGCTCCGCGCCGACCCCGATCACTAATTTCAAAACCGGCCGCGTCTTCAATTTCGCCTGGGCTCCCGATGGCCACTCGATGCTCCTTGCCCGCGGCAACACCGCCAACGACCTCATCCTCATCCGCGATCTCGCCCCGCTCTCCGCCCGCTCCGGCGCAAGAACGGTCCGCGAAATTTGAAAATTCCCGCGAACCGAATCTCATGATCCCGAACTTTAATGGAATACCGTTATTTTTCCGCTGGCTCTGAGATTTCCACGATCTCGTAACTTGTTGTTATCTCTGCCGTTGGCCGCACCGTGGCGGCGACGGAGCAGTAGGTTGTGTCGGAGAGTTTTATGGCATCGGCGACGGCTTTTTCGGAGATGTTGCGGCCGGTGACGATATGTTTTATATGGAGTTTTATAAAAGCTTTCGGATGCTCCTCGCGGCGCGAGGCTTCGATCTCGACCCTGTATTCGGTCACGTCCTGGCGCTTCTTCTCTAATATCGATTCGACGTCAAACGCGGTGCATGCAGCGACCGACACCAGCAGCATTTCGAGCGGTGTCGGAGCGGCTTTTCGCTCGCTCAATGCATCCATAACCATCGCATGGCCGCTCGGTGGTATGCCGATAAAAAGATCGTCGCCCGCGTACTGAACGGTTGCCTTGTAGGTATTTCCCATATCGATCACCACCATCGCGGAAGCGTCCCCGTGCTCGCATATTTTTTGACATAAGCCGGCGTAGTTTCAGCGAGCTCAAAATGCTCGACACACGGCTCCATTTTTAGCAAGAATCTCTCATCCTCAGGATAATATCTCGCCCGTTCGTAGTTGCATCCCGCAAACCGTTTTATCGCGTCATACGAATCCCAGAAAGTAACCGTAAAGAAATGCGCGACGCCATTCTCGATCCGCTGCAAAACATGCGCGCCGAGATTTCCTTCTGTCCGTTTGTAATCCGGAATTCCCGTCGCATTTAGATAATCCAGATAATCGCTCGCTCTTTCAATGTTCGTTGTTCCGTGCCAAATTCTCCCAATCATAATTACCTCCTTGTTTCGCTTCTATCAAGCGGTCGCCGTTGCTCTGCGTGTTCCACTCGCGGCTGTGTCGATCTCACCAGCTTCGACGACCGCTTTCTTCTTCTTGTTTTCCAGCGTGATCAATACGACCGAGCCAACTATGATCGCGGCACCGAGCAGCATCACACCGGTCAACGATTCGCCTGCGATCGACCAACCCAAAATAACGGCGATCGCTGGATTGATGTATGCGTATGTCGAAACCGCCGAGGGCGACGCATTTTGCAGCAGCCAGTTGTAGCATGTGTAGGCGACCAGTGCACCGAAAACTATCAAATAGGCGAGTGCAAACCACGAAGTCGACGAAACTGCTCGCATATCGAACGTCGACCACTCACCAGTCACCACACTCATTATCAACAGCATCACGCCGCCCGCCAGCATCTGCATTCCCGCGGCGAGGATATTTGGCTTCGCGGATTGAGCCCTAGAACCGTAGAGCGACCCGATCGCCCAGCCGACCGTTGCCACGGTCAATGCAAAGATGCCGAAAAGCTGGTTGTGATTACCTTCACTATTCGACGCCGGGCTGCCCAAAACAAGCAGTGCGACGCCGGCAAAACCAACCAGCAGGCCAAGCGCTACTTTGATCTTCGGACGCCCGGTTCCCATAAATCCCCAGCCGAGCAACACTATCCAGAACGGCACCGTTGCGATCAGCAAGGCTGTGAAGCTCGACGACAGATATTGCTCCGCGATCACTACGCCGCCGTTCCCTAGTGCCAGCAGAAGTGCTCCGACGATCAATGCTGTGCGGACGTGTACTTTCGTCGGACGCTGATAGTTCGGCGACAGCCTCGCCCATATCAGCAAGATGACCCCTGCGGCGCTGAATCTGATCCCAGCCATCAAAAAACTCGGGATCGTCCCGATTGCGTATTTGATCGCCAGATATGTCGATCCCCAAATGATATAAACCGCCGCAAACGCCGCGATCAGCATTATCGTATTGCTATTTCCCGTCTTAACTTGTCCTGCTTGCATCACTTTTCCCTCAATTCGATTTCGCCTTTCGACGCTGTCCGTCCCCCGCAGCCTCTTCTACCCAGTCGAGCGGCAAAGCGTTGGTTTCCTTAAATGTCTGTAAAACCACCGTCGTACGTGTCCCGATCACCTTCGGGATCAGCTTGATCTTTTCCCGCAGCAATTGCCCGAGAGCCTCGGTGTCTTTTGTGCGGACCTTGATCATGTAGCAATCCTCGCCCGCCACATCGTGTACTTCTAAAACTTCCGGGATCGCCGCCAACGCCTCACCGACACCGCCTCCGCATTCGCTCGTTCTGACTGCAATAAACACCGTCAGCCCTAGACCGACCTGCCGCGGATCGATCCGTGTCGAATAACCCTGGATCACCGATCGCTCCTCTAGCTTTCGTACCCGCTCCAATACTGCTGAGGGCGCCAAACCGATCTGCCGTGCAATATCAACATTCGAAATTCTGGCATCTCGCTGAATAATCTCCAATATTTGCCTATCAATGCTGTCAATCATTCTGTTTTCCTCTTCATGACCAGAATAAACATCTGCGAATGACCTGTCAAGCAATATTTTCGCCGCGATCCTTCCATAAAATATCTTGACATGTTGTGCAAGTTATGCAACAAAATGCCATGGGCAAAATTTGTCAACTGGGGACAGTGGACATGGGACACGCGGTCATACCAATTCCATGAAAAACAACCCAGAGCCGTAGATGCCATTGGCCTGCTCGGCGATATCGGTCTATCATCACAGAATGATGAGTGCAGGAATTTCGGTTGACGAACATCGAGACGAGGTTGTCTCGTTCAACCCTGCGACCGGCATCGAGGTCGGACGTGTCGCTCAGGCCTCCGCCGAGGATGTTCAGGCCGCCGTCGTTCGCGGCCGCGATGCGTTTCGCACATGGAAACTCACCAGCTTTGCCGAACGTCGCAGTCTGATCATGAAAGCGAGAGAGGTCATACTTTCCGAGATGGAAGACATCGCAAAACTGATCTCAGCCGAATCGGGGAAACCGGTGGGCGAGGCTATCGCGATGGAAATTGCACCGGTCCTCGACCTGATGCAGTGGATCGCCCGCGATGCCGAGAAAATGCTCAAACCTTGGCGTATCGGGATAGGTCTTTACGCACTGCTCGGCCGATCGTCCAAGATCGTCTATCACCCGCTCGGCGTTATCGGAATAATTCCCGCTTGGAACTATCCGTTCTCGATACCGCTCGGCGAAACTGCGATGGCGCTGATGGCGGGAAATACAGTCGTGATAAAGCCGTCTGAGTTGACCCCGATGATCGGAATTAAGATCGGTGAGATTTTTGAAAAAGCCGGGTTTCCCGCGGATGCAGTTCAGGCAGTGACCGGGGACGGCCGCACGGGCGCCGCTCTGATTGACGCGGCACCCGACAAGATAATGTTCACCGGCTCTGTCGCGACTGGAAAAAAGATCGCTGTAGCCGCCGCAAAGAATCTTACGCCCATAGTTCTCGAACTCGGCGGCAAAGATCCCATGATCGTCTTCGACGACGCCAATCTCGAGCTGGCCGCGGGTGCCGCGGTCTGGGGCGCGTTCTGCAATTCCGGTCAGTCGTGCTCGTCCGTCGAGCGGCTGTATGTCCAGGAAAAAGCCGCAGAAGAATTGACCCGCAAGATCATCGAAAAAACGAGGGCTTTGAAACAGGGAACGGGCGATCACGATGACGTTTCCGTCGGGGCAATGTCGTCCGAGCGGCAGTTAGCAATTGTTGAAGATCACGTCGAAGATTTTCGTGCTGCCGGCGCAAAAATAGAAACTGGCGGCCGACGACTTCCCGATCTCGAAGGCCTATTCTACGAGCCGACAGTGATCACAAACGCGCACAACGATATGCGCGGAATGCAGGAAGAAACCTTCGGGCCGACTCTCCCGATAGCAACGTTTCGCACCGAAGACGAAGCTGTGAAACTCGCTAACGATTCCGAGTTCGGCCTGACCGCAAGCGTCTGGACACGCGACTACGCAAAAGGCAGACGCGTCGCCGAAAAGATCGAGGCAGGTTCGGTCTGCGTCAATGAGGTCCTCTACACACACGGCATCGGCCAGACGCCGTGGGGAGGCTTCAAAAACAGCGGCCGCGGCCGCACGCACGGCCGCGAAGGCCTGATGGAACTAGTCCAGCCGCAGCACATCCACATCAATCGCATCGCACTTCTGCCCGACGCCTGGTGGATGCCGTATTCATCGACCGCCGTCGACACATTTCGCGGCTTCGCAAAATATTTCGCCAGCGGCTCGGTATTTAAGACGGCCAAGCTGCTCCCGAGACTCTCTAAGAGGATCAAGGAACTGCTTTCGGCGAAAAGCTGAGCGACGGCGCTATTTGGTCAACTGAAAGTTGATGATCGGCCGAGCGTCTTCACCGATGTGATTGGAATATCTCGCGAGCACCATTCCCAATGCCGCGAGAACGCCCCAGTTGTTCATTCCGGTTTCTCGTAGGCCGGGAGCGATCAATCTGATGAACTCCGCTCCCGGGTTGTCGCCAGGGCTAAAAGCGTAATGGGCAAATCCCATCGTATCCGGCCAAAGCGTATGTGTATGTCTCGACGAAACCGAGATCCAACCATCGCTCGAGCCCGAGCACATCGCCAGAAAACAGACCGCGTTGTTTAGGTTGTGAAGAAACTCGATCGTTGCTAGTGACTCCATGAGATCGGTAATCCCAGGCGTATAATGGTCTATAACGGCACCCGTCGCGCCAAACCCGCTCGGCTCCATGGTCATCAATGACGAAACGACCTTCATCGGCTCGAACGTGTCGCCATCTGGGAAGTCGTCCCTCTCATAGTGGAAATGACCAGTACCCGCCGCAAAAACTCTGAAACCCATAATCTTGCTCCTCTAGAAATATCAATATGTGCAGCCAATGCTAGACGAAGCGCGTTGATAATATTGCCGACAGAACCTGCGATCAGGCCGCTTTGGAAAAGCCGTGCCGGAAAAGGTGAAAAGGAGCGGAGCGAGGGGAAGTTGTCTGATCGACGCTTATTCTGCAGTGGCCGAACTGACGGTACCTCAGCCCGGCCACTTTGAAAGATCTATGCGGAAGGTTTTATATTCTGGTTCATGCGGAACAGGTTTGTCGGGTCCCACTTGGTTTTTAGATCCACGAGGCGCTTCCAGATCTCTGGTGCGTAGGCCGACGAGATGCGGGCGGTCTCATCTTCGGTCATGAAGTTGACGTACACACCACCAGTGGCAAACGGAGCTGACGCATCGAAGAATTCGCGTGCCCACGCAATTCCCTTCTTGTCTTCGTCGGCAGTTTCCCAACGCCCGTGAACGTTTACGGCGAACTGGGCATCACGCAGCGAATACGCGGTAGCATCAGCGGCAACCCGCGATGCCTGGCCGCCGATCAGTCCGAAAAAGATCTCGGTATGCGGCGATGGAAGATCGCTTACGTATTTGATGGCGGTATCGATCAGACCGTCCTTGAGCTCGGCGAGGTTGTGCGATTTCCAGTAATTCCGCGCTCCAGGCGTAAGTAGCGGATCGAACGCCTGTTGCCAGTTGACGAAAGGCTGCACGCCGATAAATTGCCCGTAGGGTGTGCCAAATTTCGTGAACGGCTCGACGAGCTTTTCACCCTCCGCCGGATCGCCCGCGTAAAAGACAGCGAGTATCACGGCCTCTTTGCCGTGAGCTTCGTCGGGAAGAAACGGAAGCGGCGGCGCCTTGCGCAATACAACCCAAACGTTCAGGTCGTCCGGCATCGTCTTGACCGCGTCGCGATATTTGCTCAGCACATCTTTGGCTTGATCGAGCGGAAACACGATCAGACCCGTCAGCAAATCCGGGCCCACCGGATGCAATTGAAATTCAAAGTTGGTGACTACACCAAAATTACCGCCGCCGCCGCGTATTCCCCAAAAAAGATCGGCGTTCTCGGTCTCGCTCGCATGCACGGTTTTTCCCTCGGCCGTTACCAGGTCAGCCGACAATAGGTTGTCCACGGTCATTCCGTATTTTCGGGTGAGCCATCCGAAACCGCCGCCGAGTGTCAGGCCCGCTACGCCGGTCGTCGAATTGATACCAAGCGGCGTGGCCAAGCCGTGCTTTTGTGCTTCGCGATCAAAATCCGAAAGAAGAGCTCCAGGTCCGACGTTGGCCCGCCGCTTCTCCGCGTCGACCTTGACCGTGTTCATTTTTGAAAGGTCGAGCATAAACCCGGCTTCGCAAACGGCGTTGCCGGCTATGTTGTGCCCGCCGCCGCGAATGCTAAATAACAGTTTGTTCTCACGTGCGAAATCAACCGCGAGTTTTACGTCATCAACGTCGCTTGCCTGTGCGATCAGAGCCGGCCGACGGTCGATCATTGCGTTCCAGATCGTTCGTGCCACGTCAAAACCCGCATCTTCCGCCGTAAAGATCGCGCCCGTAAATTCCGATTTAAATGCTGCTACGCGTGCGTCATCAATTGTTTCTTCCGCGCCGCTCATCGAGATTATTTTTAGTTCTGCCATTTTTTATTCCTTCTTTTTTCACATACTCGGCCGCATCACACGCGAAGGCCGGATCAAGATCAGATCTCGATTCGACCCATGCGAAGAACGCTTGCCGATTTTATTCTCCGAGTACATAAGCGTATCCGCAAAAAACCTTTCGGCTTAGCCTTGGCCGTCGGCGTCGGTTTCCGTGTTCATGGTCCTGAAACGACAGGCATCTCAACAAAACTTTCGCGTCCCGCCGAGTGATATATGCGCTGTGTTGCTTTTTGATAATCCTGCGGTTTTGCCCAAAAGATATTCGGCACGAAGGTCTGCGGATTCCGATCATAAAGCGGGAACCAGCTCGATTGTATCTGCACCATTATTCTATGACCGGGAAGAAACACGTGATTCGCGGTCGGCAGGGCGAAGCGATAAAGAAGCGGCTTTCCGGATTCGATCGCCTTCGGAGTCTCAAGGCTCTCGCGATAGCGTCCGCGAAAGATGTCCATTGAGATCGCTAGTTGGTACCCGCCCATTGAGGCATCTCCCGCAACCTCATCCGGATAGACATCGATCACTTTTACAACCCAATCGGAATCGGTGCCGCTGGTCGAGGCGATCAGGTTTGCGACGGGCTGCCCGCTGATCTTTGTCGGCGAGGTAAGAACATCCGACGTGAATGTGAGAACATCCGGCCGGCCCGACGCCTCGCGCTGGTCGTCGACAAGCCAGCATGGCCATTGGGCACACGTATCATAACCGGTCGGTCTGATCGGACGAGCACGAAAGGAAACAGGCTTGGCCGGGTCTGAGATGTATTCATCGTATTCCGCTCCGCCGGGCGCGGTCGTCCACGAAAGTTTTGTTGCGGCATTTAGATAGAGCGGCGTCGGCATCGTCGTGCAGCCGCTATCGCATCCGGCCGGCCACGCAGAAAGCCTACGCCAGACATTGGTACCGGATTCAAAGGCGTTGACGGGCGACACGTCCATCGGCGGAGCTCCATCCTTTAAATAATGATCGAGGAATTGACGTAGTATCTGTTTGCGAAAATACGTGCCCGTATCGCTCCCCCATTTCAACGCGCCGAGCGTGCTCGCGTCTTCTATCTCCTGCCCGTGATGCCAGGGCCCGATCACAAGAAAGACTTTGTCGTTCGCTGTGTCCTTCGGCTTGATCGCTTTATAAACCGCGATCGCACCATAGATGTCTTCCTGGTCCCAAAGGCTGTCGACCAGCATCACCGGCACCTTTAGAGGCTCCTTCGCGAGCAGCTTGTCCATCGCCTGGTTTTGCCAAAACGAATCGTAGCTCGGATGCTCGAGTATCTTCCGCCAAAACCCTACCTGCTCGAGGCCTCGTTGTTTGCCGAGCTCGCCCGCCGACCCAGCGCGCATATACATGTCGTAATCGTCGAAGTTCGTCGCCCACCAATGAAAGCTATTTGAGCGGTCAGCGTCCTGCTCATAGATATAGGGCATGTTCTGCTGACGAAAGGCACCGTTGTGAAACCAGTCGTCGCCCATCCAGCCGTCCACCATCGGGTTCATCGGCACCGACACCTTCAAAGCCGGATGCGGATTGACGAGAGCCATCAGCGGAAGAAATCCATCGTACGAAATGCCGAGAATGCCGACCTTGCCGTTGCTTTCGGGAATGTTCTTTACCAGCCAGTCGATCGTGTCGTACGTATCCGTCGCATGGTCTACCGGAGTTGGATTCAGCGGGCCGTGCAGCGGACGGTTCATCACATAGTCGCCATCAGAGCCATACTTTCCGCGAACATCCTGCACGACGCGAATATATCCGCCTTCGACAATAACCTCGGTCGCATTGTCATAGCCCTGAAGGATCGGCCCAAGATGCGAGCTAGTTGCGTGACTGGTCAGACCGTTTGCGTCATACGGCGTTCGCGTGAGCAATATCGGAGCATTCTTGGCGCCGTTCGGCACGAGGATGACCGTGTGCAGCTTCACTCCGTCACGCATGGCGATCATTACCTCGTGGCGTTGGTAGTCGAAGCCCTTATTTGTGGGCTTGAATTCGGTCGGCGTTTCGCTCGGATATTCCGGATATTTTGGTGTCTGCGAAATCGCCGTTGCGGCTATCGCAAGAAAGAGGGCGGGAAAGAACAAGGATGCAGTTCGCTTCTTCATTTATATCTCCTTCAATTTCGGCGGATAGGCTGATGTATGATTTCGAAAGATATCCTACGCTTTAGACAAGCAAATAACCAACGACTGCGGCCGCTGTGCGATAATCAAGCGAGCCGATGGCAGAACAAACACCCGCGATCATTTTCGGCCACGGCAATCCGGCAATTCCGAGCACCCTGGTGATATGCTATGAGCAAAGAATATGAAAATTAACCGACGTGATTTTCTGGCTGCGTCAGCGTCCGCAGCTCTGCTATCACAAACCATTCGAGCCAGCGACGTTAGTAGTAAACCCTTAACTGACATCACAACAGCTCCCGGCCGCGCTCTTAAGCCGAAAATTTATGTTACATCTCGCGACACGAGCGACCGTCTCGCCGCTGCGGGTACGCTCGAATTCAAGCCGCACGCTCAGCCGCTCGAAACTCAGGTTTGCGTCTTCATCGACCGGACAAAAACGTTCCAGACATTTCTCGGCGTCGGCGGAGCGATAACCGATGCGTCAGCCGAAACATTCGCCAAACTTCCAAAGAATAAGCAGCAGGAATTATTGAAAGCGTATTACGATCCGCACGAGGGGATCGGCTATACGATCGCCCGGACCAACATTCATAGCTGCGATTTTTCAAGCGGCAGTTACACCTACGTGACCGAGGGCGATAAAGATCTCAAGAGCTTTAACGTTGAACACGACAAGCAGTTCCGTATTCCTTTTATCAAACAGGCGATGGCCGCCGCGGGCGGAAAACTTCAGATCTTCTCAAGCCCCTGGAGCCCGCCGGCTTTTATGAAGGACAACAACGATATCCTTCACGGCGGAAAGCTCAAACCCGAATTTTATCAGTCGTGGGCAAACTATTACGCCAAGTTCATCAAGGCATATCAGAAAGAGGGAATTCCCATCTGGGCGACTACCGTGCAGAACGAGCCGATGGCTACCCAGAAATGGGAATCCTGCATTTATTCGGCCGAGGCCGAGCGTGATTTTCTAAAGAATTTTCTCGGCCCGACCCTTAAACGCGAAGGCCTCGGCGGCGTAAAGATCATCGCATGGGACCACAACCGCGACCTGATCTATCAGCGTGTCAGCACTATCCTCTCCGACCCGGCCGCCGCAAAATACGTCTGGGGCATAGGCTACCACTGGTACGAACCATGGAGCGGCGGCGAGATGATGTTCGACAACGTGAGTCTGGTCCGCGAGGCGTATCCCGACAAGCCGCTGATGTTCACCGAGGGCTGTGCCGACTCATACAACCCCGCAAAGGTGAACGATTGGACGATAGGCGAGCGATACGGCGACTCGATGATCCACGATCTGAACGCGGGAACCGTCGGCTGGACCGACTGGAATATCCTGCTTGACGAAAAAGGCGGACCTAATCACGTCGGAAACTACTGTTTCGCTCCGGTTCATGCCGATACGCGAACAGGCCAACTGACTTACCTCAATTCGTTCCACTACATCGGACACTTCTCTAAGTTCATTCGCCCTGGAGCAAAACGCATCGCCGGCTCGCCTAGCCGCAGCTCGCTCCTGTCGACAGCGTTCACCAACGCCGACGGTTCGACCGCCGTGGTCGTGATGAACAAGGGCGAAAAGGCGGTCACCTACTATCTCTGGGAAAAGGGAATCGCCAGCGAAGTCGAGATACCGCCTCGAGCGATCCAAACCCTCGTCTATTAGACTGGCTGCGGAACTGGCGAGCTGGTTATCGAATCAGAAAATCAGCGACGACTGGAGCGTGGTCTGACGGGTGTTCCCATCCGCGCGGTTCCTTGTCTATCCAGCAATCGGTACAAAGTTCGGCAAGCGGAGGCGAGGTCCAGATGTGATCGATGCGCAGGCCCTGGTCCTTTTCGAATGAGTGATGAAAATAATCCCACCACGAATATTCGCGCACATCCTCATTCAACTGACGAAAGACATCCACGAATCCCCATTTTTTCAGGTCCTGGATCGCCTCACGTTCCGGTTTGGTAAAGTGCATCCGGTCCTTCCAGAACGACGGCTTCCAGACATCCATCTCGTGCGGTGCAATATTCAGGTCGCCGCACAGCAGCACATTTTCATCGAGCGAAAAACTCTTGTCGAAATATTTCCTTAGCCGCTTTATCCAATCCAGTTTGAAATCAAATTTATCGCTCCCAAGCTGCGTTCCGTGCGGCACGTAAACATTTACGATCCGCACGCCGTTGATCGTGGCAGCAAGCAGGCGCTTCGGCGCATCATCCTTGTCACGCGGGAAATTCAGCTGAAGATCGTTGATCGGATATTTAGATATGATTGAAATGCCGTTGTAAGATTTCTCGCCTAAAAAAGCGACATACGGATAACCGATCACCTGAATTTTCCGATGAGGAAACCTGCTGTCAACCGTCTTGGTCTCCTGCAAACACAGAACATCTGGCTCGTTAGTCCGGCACCAATTCAGCACCTGATCCAGCCGCGAATTGATCCCGTTAATATTCCAAGTTGCGATCTTCACCTTCTTAATCGACTCTAAACTCGGCAATCACGGGGGCGTGGTCTGAAGGTTTTTCGAGTTCTCGCGTAGATTTATCTATCCGGCAACCGGTGCACTTTTCTACAAGTGAAGGCGAGGTCCAGATATGATCGATCCGCAGGCCGTGATTTTTCTGCCAGGCGCCTTCGCGATAATCCCACCAGGAGAACTCGCGGACATCGCCGTTCATTTTGCGGTAGAGATCGACAAAGCCCCATTGCTTTACGTGGTGCATCGCGGCGCGTTCAGGTTTTGAAAAATGTAGTTTGCCTTCCCACGCCGGCGGGTTCCAAACGTCTATAGCGTCCGGCGCCACATTAAAATCGCCGCATAGCAGAACGTCCGTATTGACATCGCACGTTTCGTCAAACAAATGCCGAAGCCGCTGCAGCCAGTCGAGCTTGAACGTGAATTTATCCGTGCCCAGCGCCGTCCCGTTCGGTATGTATGTATCGACGATCCGAACGCCTTTTATCGTCGCTGCGATCAAGCGTTTTGGCGATTCGTCATCATCGTCGAGGAAATTTTTCTGAACGTCCTCGATAGGAAATTTCGAGATGATAGCGACACCGTTGTACGATTTCTGCCCCATAAAAACAGAGTCATATCCGGCCGCCTTCAACGCCATTTCGGGAAAATTGTCGTCGATCGCTTTCGTCTCCTGAAAGCAAACGACGTCCGGGTCCGCCCGTTCCAGCCAACCCAAAAGCTGCGGCATCCGAACATTGATAGAATTTACGTTCCAGGTCGCGATCTTCAACGTTTATTAGTCCTCTTCGAAAATCTTGCGTCAAATACAAAAGGGGTGACGCTTCCGTAAACGATCTCCCGGGCCAGGGGATGTTCTAGATTGACCACGTAATTAAATTCTGCCGGAAGAATAGCCGTGGGAACCCGTAGTATTGCTGAATCAGCTTGTCGTATCCAATCGTTGCCAATTTTTCGAACTGTGTCGGGTATCGGAAACTCCCGCCAGTTTGCGGGCAGAATGGCGAGGTCCTCGACATTCTTTACCCATTTTTCATCAAAGCCGACCGTCGCGTGCGAGTACTCGGCAAGAACTTTCTCATCGTCCAGATAAACCAAAACTTCGAGCGCCGCGAGCGAAAGGCTTGCGGATGTATACAGTACGCGAGTCCCGGGCGAATTCCAACGACCTCCGTATCGGAACGCTCCTTCACCATCGTTCCATTTGGCAGCGTGAACCGTTTGGAAGATCCGATAGGCGAGAAACATCTCTTTTCTTGATCAGGTGAAAACTCCATGCTCGAGCCGCCCGATCAAATTCTCAACCTCACGCGTGCCGATCTCGGTTCTTGCCGCTTCGATCGGCGACCGCCTTCCGAGCGCTCGGTTCGGCGCGGTAAGCCAACGGGTCGCACTTTCTACCCTGCCCCCGAAAAGGCCGATCGCTAACGCGAGCAGTCTTGAAACCGAAACAAGACGGTCCGATTCGTCGGGCGATAAACGTCCTTCATTTCGACGCCGAGCCATGGTCCTCGGCGTTATCCTCACGGCCGACCTGAGGACGTCGATCGGCAGTCCGGCTTTCTTGCTTACCCGTTCAATAGAATCAAAGGGCAGCCCCGACTCAATACGTTGGGTCAAACCAAGTGGGCTTTTCGTCCGTATTCCGAGTAGGTCAGCCTCCGACATCCTGGAACGGGTCTTTACTTTGATCATACTCAGCTTCCTCACTCAGTGCCATCTGGCAGTCAATTGTACGCCACGCGGCGGTGCCACGCAAGCCTCTTCATAGATTTGGCCGAGAGTTTCTCTCCCAAAATACGCCGTCATCGACGCCTTGAATCGATCTAACATTTTCCGCCAAGCTCAACCTTTTAATTGCAAGCATGCAATACTCCTCGTCCGACTCGATGGCGACAAACCTACGCCCGAGTTTCTTTGCCGCCACGGCTGTCGTGCCGCTTCCGGCGAATGGATCGAGGACGAGGTCGCCGTTGTTTGTGCTGGCGAGAATGATCTTTGCCAGTAGCTTCTCGGGCTTCTGCGTGGGATGGTCTGTATTCTCCGGCATCGACCAAAAAGGCACGCTGATATCCGTCCAGATATTTGATGGATGCGTCAGGCGAAAGTCGCCCCCATCTTCCCGTTTCCAGTCCTTCGGCTTTCCATTTTTTGTGTAAGGAGCGAGGACCTTTCGTTTGATCTTAACGGCGTCGAGATCGAACGTGAATTTACCCGACATCGTAAAAAACCAGATGTCCTCCGCCGAATTCTTCCAGTTCGCTTTTGCACCGCGGCCCTTTTCGCGTTCCCATGTGATGCGGTTTTGCAGCCGGAGATATTTCATTCCTACCCGCTGTATCGCGGAACTCGAACGCCAGTCGCCGCATATATAAATGCTCGCCGTAGGCTTTAGCAGCGGCACGCACAGCGAGACCCACGAATCGAGCCACGCCTCGTATTTTTCGATCGACTGCCGGCGAAATTTCTCACCGCCGAATTCTTTCGTTAGGTTGTACGGCGGGTCGGCAAAGAGTAGATCAAATTGTTTTTCGGGCAGTTTCCGGAGCACCTCGAATGCATCGCCGCAAATTATCCGGCCTTCAGGCACCGACGATGCGTCGATCGAATCGCTCCGGACGATCTCTCGCCGCAGCTGCTCTTTTTCAGCACTAGTCAGATCTATCGTCCGATTTCTTGGAGCACGCGTCATCTTGCAGACCGCAGTTTAGCATGCGTCGCCGGCGTTCGATACGCTGTCCGTTCGGCGGCCTTCTTACCGAACGATTCTCTGCGCTGTTTTGTCCATGAACCCTCGAGATACGATCTCGTCTTTTGTCGCAGTTTTTGCGGCTTTCAGTTGAGCATTTGCGATTGGAACGCCGGCGAGCCGTCAGCATCCCGCTTGACCCTTAAAATAGCGCGTGATAACCTTAACTCTTTTGAGAATCGGGCGATTGTTGCTCTATATTTAGTATCTTTTAAGAAAATTTTAATATGCTCTTTCTGGCATTC
>JBDTZW010000339.1:0-1813 GCA_040004905.1 Acidobacteriota bacterium | reverse complement strand
CAATGGCACAAGCGACTGCCCAGCCTGCTCCTTTCGCACGGCAGACAGGAGTATAACAAAATAATGTTGAACAATTAAATTAAAGTTATAAAAATATTACATTTTTACCGCCCGCGGGAATTTACGAGGTCCGGGGGCACCAAATGACCCCATTTTTCATTCAAGGCCTGTTTCATGGCGGCAAGAGACTCTTCGGCGGTCGAGCATTTATTGAGCGATTCGCCGAGC
Organism: Acidobacteriota bacterium; assembly: GCA_040004905.1. Taxonomy (GTDB): domain Bacteria; phylum Acidobacteriota; class Blastocatellia; order Pyrinomonadales; family Pyrinomonadaceae; genus OLB17. The sequence goes on along the minus strand of JBDTZW010000339.1, from coordinate 1,585 downwards.
GGGATCGTTTCGGCGTGGGAAATGCCCTTGATGATCTTTCGGATGCGGGAGACCGAATTGACGTTCATGCTCAATTCGGTTGCCCCTAAACCGATGAGAAGCGGAGTGTAAAAGGGGGAACCGGCCATTTCTCCGCAGACAATGACCGGGATCTTGTGCCTAATTCCGGCATCGAGCGTGGCCTTTACAGCCCGAATTACCGCCGGATGAAGCGTCTGGAACCAATCAGCTACCGACTCGTTATCTCGATCAACAGCGAGAAAATACTGGACCAGGTCGTTTGTTCCGAGGCATAAAAATTCAACCTCGGACGCGATCTCGTCGATCACGAATACCGCCGCCGGCACCTCGACCATCGCTCCGAGCCGAGGTGAGCCAACCCGTATTCCTTTTCGTTCGAGTTCTTGAGTCTCTTCATCCAGAAATTTTCGGGCCTCTCGTATTTGGGAAACATCGGCGATCATGGGCAGGACGATGTCGATCATTCGGCCGTGCGAGGCTATGAGGATCGCGCGAAGCTGTGTCCGGAAATACGTCGGAAACGCAAGACTCAGGCGGATCGCTCTAAGGCCCAACGCTGGATTTTTCTCTTTTTCGAAATTTTGGTCGGCTAACTGATCGGCGCTGAGATCGAACGTTCGAATTTTTACGCGATCGTCCCCTGCCATGTCGGCGATGCTCGAATACGCCTCAATTTGCTCGGCCTCGGTCGGAAAGCCGCGAAACTGGTTGAATAAAAACTCCGACCGGTAGAGCCCGATCCCTCTAGCGCCCTGGCGGCGGGCAAATTTGTACGCGGAGGGAAAATCGACGTTCGCCCGGATCCGGATCTCACGCCCATCCAGGGTTTTCGCCGTGGAATCGTCCGCCGCCCTGCCCGGATCGACGGATCGCTGAAAGTCACTCTCGATCGTTCGATATTCGGCGAGGGTCTTGGCAGACGGGTTCAGGATCATCCGGCCGTTCAAGCCGTCGATGATCGCCGTGTCGCCCGTTTGGACCTTTCTTAAAACTTGCCGGACACCTGTAACCCCGGGAATTCGGATCTCGCGGGCGAGGATGAACGTGTGCGACGTCCAACCACCATGTTCGGTGACGAGGCCGATCGGATCGCTCGCCGCGAGCTCGATCAAGGTCGACGGGTTTATCTCCTTGGCGACGATTATCGAGTTTTTTTCGAGTTTGATCCGCGAATTACGACCTCCGCCGAGGGCGGTTAGCATGCGCTCGGCGATGTCTTCGATATCGACATAGCGTGAGCGGAGATGCTCATCCGGCATCGCCTTGAATTTGGCTACGTAGGAGTCCGTAACAACCTTGACGGCCCATTCCGCGTTGACGCAATCGGCGGTGATTGTTTCTTCGACCTTGGCCAGGAGCGAGGCGTCGGCGAGCAGCATGCGGTGAACGTCCACAATGCTGACGGCCGAGCCGGAAACTAGAGCGGCGGTCGCGGTTTGGAGCGATTTGAGCTGGCGAAGAGCGAGGCGGATCGCGGCCCGGAAGCGGCGGATCTCGCGTTCTATCTGGGCGGGTTTGATCTCGGTACGATAGAACTGGCGCTTTCGGCCGTAGAGGCAGACTA
>JBDTZW010000293.1:0-6025 GCA_040004905.1 Acidobacteriota bacterium | reverse complement strand
TTTAAAAAGCGATACGGCTTCGATTGGAGCAAAACCGAAGCCGTAGCTCTGCGGGAACACACCTGCCCAGCAAGTTCCCGCTGCGGAGATCGTTGTATGTCTCTAAATCCCCAGCTTTTTTATGTGGTCCACCGCCGCCTTGTGAACCGCAGATTTTTCGAAGGCAATACCGAGCACGGGCTTTTTCCTTGATCGGCCGCTGTATCTCGAGTTTCGTTCGAGCGAGAACAGCCAAGGCTTTCGGAACGTGTACACGTGTTTTTGCGAGCTGCCCCGCCGATCCTCCCGCATGAGGATCACGCGGTCAAAGTATTCTACGGGTCCGTGAAGTTTGGCGTCGAGATACATCCATAGCTGCGGATCATCGTCGATCTCGATATGAAATCGATAATACGAAAGGGGCTCGTCGTCCTGTTCGCGGACCACTTCCATGTCCCAGACGTTTATCGCCTGACCCGTAGTAAGCAATCCTTCCAAAACCCAGTGCGAATCCAAACCCACCTTGATGCGTTCCTCCAGTTCCCTAAATAACTAGCAACTACATAAGACATGCGAATGAAAACATTTCACACGTCCAAGAAAATATTTTTTGGTCATTAAAAACAAAGACTTAGACGCCGTTTCAATCGTCTAAAAACCGGACCGTTTTTCACTTAACAGGTGCGCGTCGGGCCAATTTCCAATATATCAAGGAGTTCTTAAGGAGAGTTATGAGACTAAGACATCAATTGGTAGTTATTTTCGCAATGTATCTAATGCTGCTCACGATATTGATCGTGCCGGCAAACGCCGCCCCGCGCGCCGAGACTATCGCGGCCGGGCCGGCAGTTAATTTCAACATGAGCGGTGAATACAGCCCGCGCTCACGTTGCCGGGATGAGGCCAAGCGTCAATGGAAACGATGCCGTGAACGGGATCGCCGTCACAATTCGGCCTGCGATTTCCAGCTCGAACGCCGCCGCCGCGAATGCGACCGGCTTCGTTAGGACGAATACATACTTTTCAACTATAAAAATACCCGGCGTGTGGCTCTCCCCGCCGGGTATTATCGTCTTTGCATATTTTTTCTCGTCATCGGCGTCATATGAGATATTACGCTGGAATTCACACGCAGCAGCGTTCTAGCGAAACATTTTTATGTTTAACAAAAAGCGCTCCGCGATCGATATCCGAATTCGGGCTCTGCAAATAACTGAGAAGCTGCTCGGAAAAGATCACCCTCAGGTGCATTCAAAGGTGATCCCTAGGGCGCTGAGCCCCTGATCCTTCACTCATTGGACGTTCTTAAACGAACAGACCAGTCCGAAACAATAGTCGGTGCATGCGATCTCGACATGCTTGGCGAGATCACCTACGATCGCGGTGACCGGATAAACGCTAACGATTATTTTAGGACGCTGACGATCGACGCGAAAATGTTCGGCCCTACAACGCTCACCTATTCGACATACTTCTTTTGACCGGCCACGCCGCTTTGAATTCGGACGATGCCCCGAGAGCGGAGGCTATATTTAGTCGGGTCCTTGACGGGTCGAAAAGAAGTTTGGTTCGAACTCATCAACCTCCCGGCCATGGTCATCCATTCTACTGGCGAGCTTTATCCAGTCCGGCAATTGGAACCCGATCTCACCGGGGAAAATAGTGTGCTGGCGGATTGCCTGGACCCTCACACCAAAGCGATAATTTATTGAATGGAAGATCGAGAACTATTGACGCCCGGGGACATTCACGTGTTCGGCATCGAGATCGTTTTTAAGCAGCTGGAAAAAGACGGTTGGACGATCGATTCAGTTGATGTCGAATCTGACATCAAAAGCGAGCCTCAGATCACTGCTCACAAGGACGGCGAGACGGCATTTTTTGTTGTGCGGACGGGCCTCTATCCGGGCCGTGGAAGGTTCGACGAGGGCCAGGTTTCGTTCGAGAAGCTGGTAGGTCATGCGATGGCGCACGGGGCGTCATGCTATTTCGCAAGCGTAGGCATCGCAAACGCAGACGGAAAAACTGAGGCCGAAATGTCAATTCCCGTCAAAGGCGTTGGATTCAATGTTGAGTTTGACGGTCTAGTAAAGATGGAACTTCCACCCGAGACCGTCGAAAATTCAATTTCGTCGTCCGTTTCGGAAAATAAAACCTCGACCAGCCGCTCCGGATAGGCGTTTTCGATTTACGCCGAGGTTGAGTTTCTCGCTCCCATGATCAATCTGAAAATGACCAGCAGAAGGATCGCGCCGAGGATAGACATGATCCATCCCGCCGTGTAACCCGCTCCGCCCCAAAGCGAACCCGCGATAAAGGTCCCGACCCATGCACCCGCAATGCCGAGCACAGCTGTCAGCAGCCAGCCGAGGGCTCCCTCAGGGAAAGCTTCTTTACCGGGAAGCAGAATTCGTGCAAGCACGCCAACGATCAGTCCGACGATCAGTTGCCAAATAATTCCCATAATATCTCATTTACCTCACCTAGACTTTATTGAAACGTATCTCTCTTTTACTCCTAAACTCCGCAAACCACAATCTGTTTCCCGACTCGGCGTTACAATCGTGTAACTACTTGCTTTCAATATTATGCCGCTTGATCATTCCATAAAGCCGCGGCCTATACAATCCCAGCAGATTCGCTGCGGCCTGCTTGTTGCCCTTGGTCCGTTTGAGTGCGGCCGTTACCACACCGCTCTCGATCTCATTGAAAACATCCTTCTGCTCGACGCCATCGACCGGTTCCTGCAGTTGATCAACTATCATGCGGCCGAACTGGTCAAAGATCGATTCAGCCTCTTCGACAGATGGATTTTCCGACTGGGGACCTTCATTCTGAAACGCCGCAGTTGACGATGTCTGCGGCTCAAATTCCGGAGCCCTTCGAACTGTCGATGCAGAGGCCGAAGCGGCGAAGTGCTGCGCCGGAACGGCCGAAGCCCCGTCCGTCGGCACATTAAGATACTCGATCGCCTCACCTTTGCTCAGCAGCACCGCGCGTTCGATAGTATGCTCGAGCTCTCGCACATTTCCGCGCCAGTTGTAATTGAGCATCTGGTCATACGCGGCCTGCGCGAATCTGCTCGCGGCGCTCTTATATTTCTCGGCGTAAACCTGCAGGAAATGTTCGGCCAGCATCGGCACATCTTCCATGCGGTCACGCAGCGGCGGTATCGTTATCTCGATCGTGTTAATACGGTAGTAAAGGTCCTCACGCAGTGCACCGTCCTGGATCGCTTCGAAAGGTGACCGATTGGTCGAGCATATCAGCCGAAAATCGGCGTCCTGCGGTTTGTCGCTGCCCACCCGGTAATATACCTTTTCCTGGAGTATGCGAAGCAGCTTAGGCTGCAGGTCAATAGGCATTTCGCCGATCTCGTCGAGCAGCAAACTCCCACCGTTCGCCTGTCCTATATAACCCACCTTGTCAGCGTTGGCGCCGGTAAACGATCCTTTAACGTGTCCGAAAAGCTGCGATTCGATCAGGTCTTTAGGAAGCGCCGAACAGTTGACCTTAACGAACGGCCGGGTAGCCCTACGGCTCTTGTAATGGATCGCGTTCGCGATGACTTCCTTGCCGGTACCTGATTCACCGAGGATCAGGATGCTCGCGTCCGACTGTGCGACGTTCTCGATTATCTCGTAAATATTCTGCATCGAACGTGCGCCGCCGATGACGCCTTCGTATGAGGTTTTACTCGCCAGCTTTCCCCGCAGTTCCTGGATCTCACGAGTCTGTTGCTTGCGCTCGACCGCCTTTTGAACGAGCAGGAAAAGCTCGTCGAAATCGATCGGTTTCTCGACGTAGTGAAATGCTCCCGCCTTGGTCGCTTCGATCGCCTTTTCGGTCGAACCAAAACCCGTGACCATGATGATCTCGGTCTGTGGCGAGATCTCCTTGGACTTCCTGACCATCTCGATCCCGCTCATGTCGGGCAGATTGAGGTCGGTAAGGATAATGTCGAAATCGTTCTCGCTAACGTACGCTAATCCTGCCGTTCCATTTTCGGCCGACAGCGTCTCGAAGCCTTCAGCGTTCAGCTGAAAGGTAAGTAGTTCCAATGTTACTTTGTCGTCATCGACGACCAATGCCTTGAAAGCCATAATCTTTTAAAGTTCGCCTAAGGTTGCTTGATACCATTGTATCAAAATCAGACAGTGTTGGGTTAATTCCCTATTTCTCTCTAAATGAGCACAGAATTATTCGGTCATCCTAGTCGATAAATGTCGGTCTTACCCGATCAGCGTGATTATGTATCGGTTTGTCGCAAACATTATGCCAGCCTCCTTAATTTCGAGTATTTACGCGGCTAAGGTTGTAGCACCGAGCGCCTCAGGTAATCGCATGTATTATTTTGGTACAAGAATTTCCGGCGTTCTTATAGTTAAAGATATCTCACCAAAGTTAGCTCCAAATCCGTACCGATACCGAACACCGGAGGATAAACAGAGGTCTCACGACTCGTCTAAACCGCCTGTTTACAGCGTTTAATTCCTTTGGCACGAGAGTTGATTTCGTCGTTTGCGGATGCCCCGACAGCATCCGATTCAAGGAGGGTTACAGGGGATGATCATGGAGATATTAGTCGTTTTTCTACTCGTCCTTTGGCTTGTGGGCCTGGTGTTGGGCCAGACCTTTGGCAGTATTTGGCACGCCTTACTTTTAGTGGCGGTTGTGATGTTTGCATATCGGTTGATCACCGATAGGAGAATTGCGTAACCCGGGGGGGACTTCCCGCGGTACTTGGCGGAGCGTTCCTATTTAATCATTTGATAACGCCCGCACCATACCTCGCTGCGGAAACTCGCAGCGAGGTTTTTTATTTTTGGGCTTGTTTGAAAGAAGAAAGTGTTGGAATGCTATTCTAGAAGCTCATTTCGACACAGCATATGGATAGCCACGGCTCGCAGTCAACCGAAATAAATAACGCCGGTGTTTTTGACCGGCCTGAAACCCGAATGCTCTTCCATAGTGCATTCGACCTGTATGGAGCCCTCGACCATCAGGGCCAGGTCGTCGAACTGGACGGAAGCATTTTCGAAAAGGCCAGCGCTGATCCTTCTCTGCTGAAAGGGCAGATCTTTTCCGAGACAGTCTTTTGGCAATCGTCCGAAAACACCGCAAAGATGCTTCAGGCCGCGATAGCTGACGCGGCAGCCGGACGCCGTTCAAAACTTCTTCTCGATTTTCGCGCGAGTTCCGATAACAAGATCGTCGTCGAGCTTACTCTTCTTCCGGCTCCGAACAACGGCGGAAACATCTACCTGTTTGCGCAGCAAGCTACAGATCGCGGATCGCGGGTCGAGTACTACAAGGAGGAGATCGAAGAGCTGCTTTTCGCCGCCGAGAATGCCGATATCGGGCTATGGTTCTGGGACCTCGCGAACGACAAGATCTATTCAACGCCAAAGTGCAACGAAATGTTCGAGGTGCCGGCCTACGACAAGCTTACCTATGACCGCTTCATGCATGCCGTCCACCCGAGCGACCGCGAGCGTATCGCGGCATCGCTGGAAAAGGCCCATCTGAACGGCACGCGGTATTCCGAGGAGTATCGCGTTGTCCATTCCGACGGCCGCGTCGAGTGGATCGCCGCCGAGGGCAAGTCCTTTCTCGACGCCGAAGGTAAACCCGAGAAAATGACCAGTGTCGTTCGCCGCATCACCGAAGAAAAACTCGCCGCCGAAGAACTGTCCCTTGTTTACGACCGCGAACGCCGGGCTCGCGATGAAGCTGTCGAGGCCAATCGCGCAAAAGACCTGTTTCTCGCCTTCGTTTCGCACGAACTCCGGTCGCCTCTTAATGCGATCCTCGGGTGGTCAAAGATCCTTCTCACAAAAGAAGTCGATGCAGAGACACAGCGAAACGCTCTCGAAACCATCGAACGAAGTGCTCGCGTGCAGACAAAATTGATCAACGATCTCGTCGATTCCGCCCGCGTCGCCTCCGGCAAGATCCGGCTCGAATTTCGTCCGACCAATCTTTATGAGGTGGTCAAGGTTTCGTTCAACGCTCAAAAGCCGAGCGCCGAATCGCGAAATCTGAC
>JBDTZW010000214.1:0-6029 GCA_040004905.1 Acidobacteriota bacterium | reverse complement strand
CTTCGCAGCAAAGCGCGGATCGACGATCTGATTCTGTAGGTCAACGAAGTTTGTTGTATCGCTCATATCGAATGTTGCTGCGTGTTCAATCGGCCCGCCCTGGTAATCGGGGGGGGGGCGCACCGTTTTCGGGTTTAGTCCCACGGGCGGGAGTTTGCAAAATGCGATTGGTGACGCTGTTGATCATCTTCTTGCCACCGGAATCCTGGGCGAAGGAAGTATTGGCATCGGATTACGAAAATAGGAGCACTTTGAAACTGAATCTTGAGTGATTTTTGGAATGATTTTCGTGGACTGGAATCGAGATTTCTCCCCCCTCTTGGGGCTCGGGTTTGGATCGCTCAACTTATAACCGGAAACGCAAAATACACGCGAAATGCATTCGATAAGGCACGAGCCAGTTTCCAATTTAGGTTTACAGAGTTGCTCTCGCAATCTTTTCAGTTGATTATTGGCCGATTCTGAGTGATTATTCTTGCGATAACATATCGTGTCCGAGTGCATAAACAGTAACAGCGATCTGTCTCCAGATATTTGATGGAAGACAAAAAACATTCCCAACGAAGGTCTCCGTCCGCTCCCGGGCAATACGCAGGATATTCCCTCCAGGCTACTCGTTTCCTCCATTATCTAATGCGAGTCTCACGCGACGATACCGTCAGTCTTGAGGTCTTTGACGATGTCGGAGTCGAATTATCAAGTGGTTCAAAGATAGCTGAACAATCAAAGAGCACGCGAGGCGGAAATCCCGTTTCGGATCGGTCGATCGACCTCTGGAAAACTTTCAGTAACTGGCTAAATGCGATCGAAAAAGGTCTGCTAAATGTTTCGAATACCCATTTTTTGATTTATGTCTCAAAGGAGGTCGGCGGACCGATCGTTGATTCATTTTCGTCGGCGCGTGATGAGAGTTCTGCGAGCGTGGCTCTCGACAATGCCCGCGAGGCCTTGTGGGGCAAGCCTCCAGGGTTTCCGGAGAGGTCAAAAGTTTCTGAGGGGATTCGAGATTTTGTAGATCATGTGCTTAATGCGGATAGAAGAGTTGTTTGCACATTGATAAGCCGATTTTCGCTTGAATGTGGCAGCGGGAATCCGATCAACGATGTCGAGGACGAATTCGGAAGGGTATTTATCGGTGACCAGAATTTATCGCACCTGATTAAATATGCTCACGGGTGGGTAAAGGTAGAGACAGACAAACTAATTGCGGCCGAACAGCCGGCATATATCCGAAAGGAGAATTTCCACACGGAAATAACGGCGTATATCCAGAAGATCGATCGTCGCGCGATCCTTCAGACATTTGCGCCAGCTCCGAGCCCCGAACAGATTATGGCCGATATCAGTTTCAGGACTTATGTTCGACAGCTCGATCTCATCGAGAGCGATTATGACGAAAAGTTGACTGCGGTAAAGGATTTCCTTTTATCATCGGCGGACCGCACGACTTGGAGCGAGGTCGGACTGGTCCACGAATCGAGCTTTGATGATTTTGAGGCGGATCTGATTCGAATTTGGAAAAGCCAGAAGACTCTTAGCGATATCGAACATTCCGAAAAGGGGCCGATCGTTCAAGGCAAGAGCCTGTTCGCGCGATGCTCTTTGCAAAAATGCACGCTCGAAAGTTTGGAGGTTCCTGGGCACTTTGTTCCAGGTAGCTTTCATGCCTTATCCGATCAGAAAATGGTCGGATGGCATCCGAATTACAAAGACGAACTAAAAAGATCTGATTCAGATGAATCTGACGAAACTGAATGAGCTCCCTAAGCAAAGAAACTCGAAATGTCCAAAACCCAGCCCTGGGGGCCTTGCTCTTATGGCGTTTTGCGGTTGCATATGTCGAAATGCATGAAACAGCCTCATTCGCGCCGCTGCCGCTAACATTTGTCGTGCTTCCGTTATTGATGCATAAGGACACCGCGTCATTTATAAAATCGACCCAGAAAAACTCTGGGCTTCGCGCTTTTGCCGGGAAATTCAACGAGTCGAAAAATTCGAAAAATGACCTTATCACAGCGATTCACCCGCGAGCTCTCCAGCTTAGAAAGCTGACGGCGAAATCGATCGCCCTGGCCGTGGCCGCAGATCTAATAACTATTGATTCAGCCTCGGGAAATGTTTTACCGCTTTCGACCACCGGGGCAAAATATTCGATCGCAAAATCCGTACGGGAATTGGCAACAAACGCCGAGAAGCTTGGAGTCTGGTTTTCAAAACTTACGCTTCATGAAATCTCGATCGCCTTGAAGATCCGCTTTTAGCTTATGTACTTCCAAATTAAAGAAATCATTCTTTGGTCAAAGGATCCTTCGCAAGAGCCACGACGCCTCAAGTTCAAAGTGGGAATGGTCAACGTGATAAGTGGCGTTTCGCGTACCGGGAAATCTGCCATCATTCCGATCATCGATTATTGCCTTGGAGCAGATCGGTGCATGATCCCGGTTAACACCATCAGAAAAGCATGCGGATGGTTCGGTGTATTGGTGGACACTGTGCAGGGGCAAAAACTTTTTGCCAGACGTGAACCAGGCGAACAAAAATCTACCGGGGATATGTATCTATTGGAAGGTTCCGGGATTAAGATTCCAAAAGTCATACCCGATAAGAACTTCACCGTCGATGGGGTAAAACGCAAACTCGACGAATTGTCGAATCTGACGGCCCTCGATTTTGATACTGAGGGAAGCGTGAGCGGCTATCGAGCTCGTCCGAGTTTTAGAGACCTGAGTGCCTTTTTGTTTCAACCCCAGAATATCGTTGCGAATCCAAATGTGTTGTTCTACAAAGCTGATACCCATGAACACCGCGAAAAATTGCGAACGATATTTCCGTACATTCTAGGTGCGGTTACTCCGCACTATCTCGCAAGCCAGCACGAACTAGCACAGGTACGACGCGATCTACGGAAAAAAGAAAGTGAGCTCGCAAACGTGCGCCAGGTAACCGAGCGATGGCTGGCTGACATTCGCGCGCGTGTCGTGGAGGCTCGGGAACTTGGTCTGATCGAAAATCTGCCGGAAATGAACGCCCCACGATCGGAACTGGTGCTGATCCTACAAGGAATCGTCGAGTCAAAAACCGACGATTTGCGGGCCAGCAATGAAACCATATCCGACGCTCTAGAGGAGCTCCGAGCGCTGAATGAGGAAGAGAGAGAACTCTCGGTTCGGCTATCCTCACTCCGAAAACGACAAACCGAGATGATCGAGTTGCAGCAGAGTGCTGTTGCCTATCGAGGAGCATTGCAGATACAACGCGATCGACTTGGTATCTCGGATTGGATCAGTGGCAACCAGAATCGTGACCATGATTGCCCGGTTTGCGGAAATTCCCTTGAATCAGCAACCGGTACAGTAACGGAACTTCAGAATGCATTGCGGGAAATAGAGCAGGAAGCGGGTATTTTCGAGGCGATACCAGCATCGTTCGATCGGGAATTCCAAAGGGTAAGACAAGAAAGTGACCGGGTTGGCGAACAACTGAAAGCTCTGAATTTTAGGATCAAGTCCTTAGAAAGCTCATCGGAAGAAGCAAAAAAGCTTCAGTACGCAAGCTTGGCAGTTTCCCGTTTTCTCGGAAATGTCGAGCAGGCTCTCCAGACCTACGCTCAGCTTGGAACCGACAGTGAGCTGGCAACCGAGGTCGTCGAGTTAAAGGACCGGGAGAAATCGTTGCAAGCAAGTCTTACGGAAACATCCGCTCGTGCGAAGATTGACCGTGCGTTGCAGTCCGTCAATCTCAATGCGGGTCGGCTGTTGCCATTGTTAGACGTCGAGCGGCCCGATGACCCGGTCGAATTGATGACTACGGACCTGACACTCCGAGTTAACGGAGTTTCGCGAAGCGATTATCTGTGGGAAATCGGGAGCGGTTCGAATTGGCTCGCCTATCATATTGCGATCACGCTCGCTCTGCATCAGTTTTTCCTCGAACTGGACGCAACGCCTGTTCCTACATTTATCGTTTACGATCAACCGAGCCAAGTATACTTCCCGAAGCATCTAAAAGAGGATTTCGACGAAACAAGAGATCACCCGGACTGGAAAGACGATGATGTCGAAGCTCTACACAGAGTCTTCAAGGTATTCTCGCAGGTGGTTGGGAGTAATTTCCCCAACTTTCAAATAATGGTGCTGGATCATGCGCCCGATCGATTATGGAACGACCTTGAACATATCAATCTGGTCGAAGAATGGCGTTACGGTCTTAAATTGGTACCTGAAGAATGGCTGTAAAATCAGACTTTTATGTTAACCACGAATGGTTTTGCAGATTTGGCTTCGCCATTGGAGCCTGATTGGACGGAGCCGATTATGTTGTTTAAGACCAGTAACTTCCAGATTCCAAAGAGTTTTACTATAAGGTTGAAAACACAATAAACAACCTGAAATCGGAAAATACGTTCTTGAAGTCGAAACCCACTCAAATTTCAACCGAGAATCATAATTCTATGTGGAACGAGATTGTTTTTTACATAATTGAAAAAGGTGCAGAATCGACACCGTCATTTGTGCTTAGGCGTCTAATTCCAGCCGCAAAACTAAAAGGCAAGATTGACGTTGATCTACGGCGGGATAGTCCGATTGGCTTCGTCGACTCGGCTCAAGTTCCGCATGTTTCCCTATGGTTCGATATTACAAACCGAAGTTCACTCAATCTTGTTCTTGAAAAGGTTTATTTGGATGTCTGGTTCGGACAGCCAACATTCGTTGGGTGGATATTAAAACCAATTGAAATTCCACGTACCGAAAATGTAAAGGATATTCTATATTGGCAGGATTTAACACAAGCTCAAGTAAAACAGTACCAATGGTGCCGGGATACCATCAAGGGAAATATAACCGTAAATTTAATTGCTTATTTCAACTCCAAAATAGGAACGATTGTTTTGGAAAAACGAGTCGAGCGAAAATTGGTCACTGGCTAAGATGGAGGAATCAAGCATTTGGGGCGGCATGGTATGGAGCAATACTATCTACGGTTGTTTCGGATTTGCTGTCTAGCCTCGATCAGTCACCGACCCTGCTCCGCAAATTAGAATTGCAGCACAAATATATTCCGTAAGCGTAACCGGGAGTCATTTATGAGTCAATCTCAGACACACACGGCTGGACGCTGGGGGGGCTTGGTTACCCAGGACGCGAAATTTACAAAGGATCGAGGGAAATCAAGTCGTACGTGGCCCACTGCTGAATAAACTGCGCTCCGCGACCGTCCCGCGCTAAATTTGTTACACATCACAGATTTCATGGCAGAGTTGTTTTGCGTAGTCCCACGCGAAAAAGTCGTTGGCGTCGTCCGGTACGAGGAAAGGGTCAATCCCAAACATCGTGTAGTGCTGGTAAGTTCATCGGCGGTATGCCGTTCTGTCATAGGATTCATTGTCTTTTTCGACCATTGACTTCGCAACTTGTACCGCCTCTTCATACGCGTCGCAAACACCTCTTCTATATCGTTCCGACTTATCAGTAAAGTGCGAAGTTTTATCGACAGTCAACCAATAAGTCTGTTTTTCTATATTGTATTTAAGATATGAGATATGAATATTACAGGAGGTATTCTACAATCGTCTAAAATTCCCAAGGAAATTCTCATGCTCACAAAATCCGATTACCTCAATTTTCTCGCGTGTCCAAATGAATTCTGGATGTCAAAAAACATCGAACTGCCGGCGCGTGAACTCAGCCTCGGCGACACTCATCTCCGTCAGCAAGGTTACGATGTTGAGAACCTATCTCGACAGATGGCGATCTTTACTCCGTCAGAAGACCGGAGCGTTTCCTTCGCTAAGATATTTACTAACGATGAGCTATATGCCAAGGCCGACATTGTAGTCACGAATCTTAGGGATGGAAGCATCGAGATTTACGAAGTCAAGTCCAACGCTTCGGTTAAGCCCGAACACATTGAAGACGTAGCTTTTCAAAAATACGTAGTGGAATTGCTTAAGTATCAGATCTCGAAGGTATATGTCATTACAGTAAACACGGAATATGTTCGAAATGGCGGTATCAATGCCGACCAGTGTC
>JBDTZW010000159.1:0-6043 GCA_040004905.1 Acidobacteriota bacterium | reverse complement strand
AGGATTCCGTCAAGAAGTTCATGGCCACGCCATATGACCCGACGCAGAAGGAAACTACGGCGGTAAAGTAATTGGGGATTTTCAAAGATCGTTAGGCGAGTTTCGTTTCGAGCTCGCCTTTTTTCGCGCTTTTACTGCCCCGTTCGCCGTCTCCCAGCACTGTCTCAAGGTGCACGAGCAGAGGACGGAGACGGTAAACACTTTATTTGCAGCGACGACTTCATTTTTTGTCCCATGTCCCACTGTCCCAGCCTGCTACACGCAAGCCTACCGAGCTAACGCTGGTCGAGGCGGTCCGGGGTAAGTTAAAACGGACCACCGGATCCGGGTTGTAACTCCTTGGAGACAAAGGTAATTAAGCACCTTCTGCGCCTAGGGCCGCGTGTCCCGCGATCTTTTCCAGCTCGGTCAAATTGATGAATCAACGGAAATCCGGTGGCAAAACTCGAGGAATCCACGGATATTTATATGAATTTCCGTTGATTCATCTGTCCCACTCACTTTCCAGTTACCACCGCTTTGCATTGTAAGAGATAGCAAAACGGCTCGATCTGTCTCAGCGCGGTTAGTGCCGTTGTCGAGATGTTGTAGTACAAATAAGACAGTTCATTGCGAGCATTTTTGCCGGGAATTGAAAAAAGCGGGCCCCCTCGGACCCGCCAGTCAATGCCCCTTGCTTCCCCCTTGAATTAAAAGTTAAAGCGGAACGCCAATTGGATCTGACGATTGGCACCAAGTCCAACGGTACGGTTGACCGTTGAAGTCTGTACGCCAAAGGTGCTTCCGGCGGCTCCTTGGGTATATGCGGTGCCGGGCTGAAAGTTCAAGGCACTCGCAGTGTAGGAAGCACAAGTTCCGCCGCCAGGAGTGACACAGGTCAAAGTCGGCAGAGCCAGGTTAAGCGTCGTCCCGGGGTTGCCGAAGTTAGCCGTGTTCAGAATGTTGAAGAACTCCGCACGAAATTGGAAGTTCATCGTTTCGGTAAATTTGAACCGTTTTGCCAAGGTAATATCCAACTGCTTGAAGCTCGGTCCCGAGAGAGCATTGCGAGTCAGATTCCCGAACTGTCCCGCAGCCGGAGCCGCGAACGCCGCCGGATTGATGAATGAACGATCCACACCGGGAACCGAAGCGAAAGGATCGACACCGGGGATCAGGTCGGGACGGCGGACGTTACGCGAGGCACCGCCACCGGGTGTGTTGGACACTGCGATAAAGCCCGTCGGTAAGGCCGGAAAAGTCGTCCCGTTGAATGCGGGCAATTGGGCCGTAAAGCCATTTGCAAACGGGGTGGCTGTGCCGTTGGGACAACCAGCCGCAAGCTGACATTGGATAACGACATCGGGCCTTACGATCAAAACCTCGACCGGTACACCGCTTCGTGCGTTCACAATGCCGCCGAGCTGCCAGCCTCCAGCGATAAGATCGGCCGTCTTGCCCATACTAAAATGGCGGCCTTTGCCGAATGGCAGTTCGTACAAAGCACTGAAGTTGAAATTGTGCCGGACGTCGAAGTTGTTGCGTCCGTAATCAGCCTCGAAGTTTTCGAGCTGAGCGGACGTGCGAGCTTCGTTCGAACCGGCGCTCGTTCCCTTGCTGCTGCCGTAAGTGTACTGGGCGTTCATTGTCAGCCCAGTGCTCAGGTTGCGCTGGATGGATACCTGCAAGGCGTTGTAGCTGTCACGTCCGCCCGAGGTCTTGTAGTCGATCTCCGCAAAGGGATTCTGCACAGTAGAGGTGCTTCCCGTGGGAATGATGCTGAATTGACGGATCTGGCTGACACCGATGACCTGCCCGGTCGGACCAGTACGATTGACGATTCCGAAGTTCGTCGGCAGAGGCGTTCCGTCAACGATCGTTGTCTGGCCAGGCCGGAATTGGTTGGCAACGCTGCGAAGGAACAGGTTGCGGCCCTTTGAGCCAACATAAGCGACCGTCGAAGTCACCTTGTATGGCAACTGTTGCTGCCACGAGAATGAATATTGATAGATCCGCTCGGGCACCTCGTAGTTATTCGAATAGGCTCGCGGCTGATAGCTGCGGGTATTCGGATTGGCTTTGAAGAAATCGCTTATGGTCGCGGAGTTTGCCAAGACCGGAGCGGGGAATGCGAAAAGCTGTACGCCGGTGGCGCCGCACGTCGTGCCTCCAGTACTGCAGGTCGGGCCAGTGATGGTCGAGCTGGCACGGTCGCTGTCGATCGGCTGAACCTGATCTTCGGTCTGGCCTGGACCGTAATAGATGCCGAAACCTCCGCGGACAACCGTTTTACCGCCGCCAAAGAATCCATCACCACCCTGATCAGGTGACCAAGTTACCGCAACGCGGGGCCCGAAATTATTTTTGGATGATTTATACGGGTCACTGCTTGGGTCCTTCAGCGTTCCAGTATCGATGTTGAAAAGTACCTGCTGGTCGTGTGCCTCGCGGAGCGGGCTATAGTATTCATATCGCAGGCCGTAGCTGAAGGTCAGGCCGGGCCGTAACTTCCATTCGTCCTGAGCGTAGGCGATATAGTAGTTAGATTTTTCGAACCGGATGCCGCCCGGACCAGTGGTGAATGGATCGGGACCGCTTACGTCGCCAAGATACTGGACCGACGCCAAAGTGTTCGTCAGAAAGTTGTTAAGACTGCTGAACGTGTACGTTGTGCCGCCAAGACGATCCGTGTAGAGACGGACCTGACGAAGTTCACCGCCAAACTTGATGCTGTGGTTACCTTTGATCCAGGACAAGCTGTCTATATAGCTCAAAGTATAAGGCGTGTATGGCTGACCACGGCCATTCTGAGCACTATTTGCTCGGATCAGGCCGCCAGGACTGGAGACACCTGAAGCGGTTCCTTGTCCCGGAAGACCCTGGACAGCTACGGTGCCGCCGATGTTGAGCGATATGCCGGTGAAATCAAGGCCGTTAACGATTGGGGCCTGACCGGTTATACGGGATAGTGAGCTGTTATAACCAAATTTGAAATCGTTGATCAGCGATCCGTCTTTCCGGATTATGCTCTGCCAGTCAAAGATCCCGTTCTGTGGAATGTCATCGATCTGGATATTTGCTCCAGAGACACCGTTTGGAGCAATGTCTCTTCCCTGATCGCGGAAGAAACGAACGTAGAACTTATTATAGTTGGTAGCTTGGTAATCAAATCGAACCGCAAACGATTTTTCATCCGTTTTTTCCGGCGCCTGCAGCAGAACCGATTCAAATCCTAAAGATGTAGCGACATTCGGAAGGACGACCGAGCCCGGTGCTCGAAAGGCAGCGATGTACGGCTGAATAGCCGAATTCACGAGCGTGCCGGCCGGATTGGCCGCTGTGATCGAACCAGGAATGATCGCGCCGGGAGCGGCTAGGCTCAGAGCCGGAGCGGCCTGCAGAATATTCAAACCGAAACGGCCGCGATACTGCTCGTAACTGCCAAAAAAGAAAAGCTTATTCTTGATAATAGGACCGCCGATCGAGCCGCCAAATTGGTCGAGCTGCAGCGGACTTTTTTTAAGGCCTATCGGAGAGAGATTGTCGAAAAAGTTGGCGGCATCGAGTGAGGCGCGACGAAGGTATTCAAATGCAGATCCGTGAAATTGGTTTGCTCCCGATTTGGTAACGACGCTGATCTGGCCGCCGGTACCGGTACCGAGCTCGGCCGGGAAATTGCTGGAATCTACACGAAATTCCTGCACATTCTCGAGGCTCGATTGCAGGCGGAAAGGCGTGGGCGTCTCACCATTGAGATCGCCGGGCGAAGCACTGATGATCGCGGAGCCTTCTACGCCGTCGTAACGAACGGCGTTCTGCTCGTTAGCCCGTCCATTGAAGCGAAGGTCGACGAATGTGCCCGAGCCGGTGTTCTGTGCGCCGGGGGCCTGCAGAGCAAGCTGCGAAAGCTGGCGGCCGTTGAGCGGCAGGTTCTCGATCTCACGCTGATTGACGTTAGCGCTCATTGCGGCCGAGGACGTGTTGGCAATTGAATCCTCGCCAGAAACGATGTCAACACTTACGCTAACACCCTGTGCCCCAAGCGTAAACTCGAGATCGAGCGGTTGGCCGGCAAGAAGCTCAATACCGGTCTTCTTGGATGCGCCGAAGTTGCTTGCGCTCACCTCGATCGTATAGTGCGAGGCCTTAAGCGCCGGGATGACGAACGTACCGTCATTGGTAGCTGTTATATTTCGGCCCTGATTGGTCGCTTCGTCGGTTAGCTTGACCGTCGCGCCAGGCACTGCAGCGCCATTGCTGTCAACAATGCGGCCGGATATGCGGCCATCGCTCTGACCAAAGGCGGCGATTGTAAAAAACGCTGAAATAATAAACAGCGAGATTCCTTTGAGTAAAAAACTCGGTTTCATGATCACTCCTTAGAGATAGAATCGTTTTGAGATAGCGGGCAGCGGTTGGATACAGCTCTCGCCATAACAACCGCCACCCTGGTTTCAATAATTTGTTAAATTTCGTGCGTGCAAAGGAGAGGATAGTGGCGGAGGGTTAACGGCGCGTGAACTACGTGTTAAATGAGTGTTAACTCTGGGACGAAACGGGAAATAGGGAGGGGCTCCTTGAATGCACCACCCTTTGCTAACGCGCGGCCTTCTGCATTGGGAGTTCTTGCAATTCAGGCTTTTGGAGTTCGGAGCGGATCTGCATCCAGATCTCGTTGTAAAGCCACTCGGGCGGCGGGTTTTCTTCGCCGTGGTGGTCGGGTTTTAGGATGAGGTCGCCGGTCGCGAGGAGAATGCGTTTTACTTCGGGGTTTTGGTCGGCTTTGGCACGCATTGCGGCGACGATGAGGAGGTAGTGTTCGCCGGGCGTGGCGAAGCGATACGGAAACCTCTTGCCATCGAAAGTGCACCAGTCGATCCCGAGCGTTTCCATATTCTCCTCGGCGAGCGTTCCCGCAGCCTTTGCTTCGAAGGCGGTCATCTGCGCGACCTGTTCGCGGGTGTATTTCCAGGTTACGCGTTTGTCCTTAAGCCGCGGATCGTCCGGCCCCTCGGGGTAGAGCATCATCTGCCAGAAACCCTCGACACTCGCGTATTTCTTGTCGTGATAAACGAAAGGCGTCGGGGCAAAATTCGACAAGATGCCTAGCTCATTCCGCTTTGACAGAATAACCTCGCCGGGTACCGCCTCCTGCGGCAGAATCTCCCAATCGGGTTTGTTTGAGTCGTTGACCGGCGCGAACCAGCCCATTGGGTAGCGCTTATTACGTTGGGCAGTGTATTGCGCAATTACGTCCTGCGGAAACTGCGAGATGGCGAAATAGGTAATATGTTCGACGGTAGTGCGCGAGCCATCCTTCAGGCCGCTATCTTCCCATTTATATCCGAACGGAAGATCAATGAGTCCATCGGGTTCATCTAAGTAATTGAAAGGAACTCCGATGAGAGCGCTTCTGCCGCCCGGCACAGTCACGGTCTGAAACGCATCTCCATGATTCTCGTACTTTCGATCGTCTACACGGAGCCAGTGCAGAACGTCAGGCAGCACAGGTTCGCGGCTCAGATCGAACGCTTCGTCACTTTCGATCGATATTATGATCGCGCAGCTTGAGTTGTTCATTAGGCGTAGCACAATACCCGCCTGCGGTTCGCCGTTTAGCGTAATTGTTCCTACGCGTACGTAGGTTATGTAAACCGAGTTGTATCGATAGTTGCGTATCTTGCACTGACTCAAAGCTGGATAAGCTAGGAGCAAGACGGCAAGAAACATTAAAGGACGGATGAGCCTCATGTGATCTTCGATGCATCTACATTCTGGTTCGTACCTTGGTCTACATTTTTCAATTCCGCAAGCATCTTGCCAATCTTATTCTTCACGCTGTGCCTGTAGATACGGATCGCAATAGTATGGATCGTAAAACGGATCATAGAACCCGTAGTGCCTGTAAAATCCGCCATGGAAAGCAGGCCTTACAATAACTACCCGCCGTCCACCCCGGACCTGTGCCTGCAAACAAAGGGCACCCGCAGCGAAGATAACTACCATCAGAGAAATAATTGCGGAAATTCGTTTCAAATATCGCATAACAACCTCCCTGGTCTGA
>JBDTZW010000152.1:0-20549 GCA_040004905.1 Acidobacteriota bacterium | reverse complement strand
TTCAACGGCCGCAGAGAGATCGCCCTTATCGAGCTGCAGTTTCGCGTCATTCATATTCTTTATTCAATTAGAGCTTTCGCCAAAAGCATTTCGGCCAAAACCTTTCTCTTTTTACAAGATCACTTCAAAAACGTCTGCGGGGCCTTTAGCTGTTTAAATATATTCTTATCAAACAGGTCACCGCCGTTAGGTTTTATCGTGGCCGTCACCGTCTTGCCGCCTCCGCTGTAGGTGAGGAGATACTCGCCCGAGGGCTGTTTGACCGCATTTCCCTTGTCAACGAAATGGAACAGGCCCCATGTTCCGTCGAACGTTTGATCTAAGCCGCCGCCCGCAGGTTTTCCGGGTGCACTCGCGGTCGAATTGCTCGGTGCAGGAGCTGCCGGAGCGGAAACAGCCGATGCAAGTGCTAGGTGAACGCCAGTTTGCGTTCCTGACGGAGCAGGGAACATGCCCTTCAGCGAACCGGTACCGCCACTGTCGGTCGTCTGGCCGTCGATGGTCACGGCGATGGTCGAATCTTTGACCGGGTTGAATTTGAATTCGTACTCAAATTTCGGAGTGGCCCCCGTGCCGAACATCGTCTTTTGCAGCGAAAGAGCCCCGTTGACATACGCTACAAACTCCGGCGTGAACTTAACGTCGGCCGTGTCTTTGACCTTCCACTGGCCGTTCGCTTCCTCAAAATATTTCGCCAGGTTGTCCTTATAGAACTGGCTGAACTTACCATCGACCGGGTTCAGATAAGCCGTGATCTTGGTCATGTCCGCATCGCCCTGTCCGTCAGCGAACGGAAATCCGCTGGCCATATCTTTGCCGGCGGGCAAGATCTCATCCGCCCACTTCTTGGCCAGAATGTCCTGAACACCTAGGAAAATCCTAAGATTCGACAGTGGTTTCTGGAGCAGTAGGGTCAATTCCTGGCCGGAACTCGTATCCTTGAACGAGCCCGTCAAGCCCAGGATGTTCCCTTCGCGTTTCTTTATATCCAGCGGATCCTTGTCCTGAGCCATGTCTTGGGCGATCGACTTGAGTTGCTCTGGCGAAGATGCATTGAACTTCTGGAAAAGCACGCCCATTTCCGATCCGTATTTATCGACCGGAGCCGAATTCTTTTGCTCCTTGGTCCCAACAAACGTGAACAAGGCCCTGAATTCTTTTTCGGGAGGCGTACTTCCGCCGCCATTGTTTTGGCTGGAAGAGAAAAAGCTTAATAACCAGGCTATCAAGCCCTGACCGTCAGGCGGCGCGGAGAGATTAGTATTCTTCGCGATGTCGATCATCAGAAGCTTCATCGGTGAATTGGCCGACGAAAGTATCTGAAGCGCATTGCCAGCGTCGTCCTTAGTCTTGAAGGGTTTCATGGTTACGCCTTTTACAAAACTTCGCCACTGATCGGCATAATCGCGATAGTAACGGGCTTCGATATTGGCGGTGTCGGTCGACTGTGTGACGGCGTTTTTCCCGGACTCACCCATTACCCAATCGTCTTCGCTCAACTTTATGGCAGCCTGTGCGATGGCCGGTTTCATTAACTCGACACCCTGACGCGTGTAGGCCCCCGGCACCGAATAAGTTCCGTCGATAATGCTGGTGTCGCCGCCAGCCCGCGTTATCATAGCGGGAACTGTCATTTGACCGTACTTTTCGTCGATCTGTTTAGAAATATCTGTGATCTGACGCTTATAATATCGCTGCCATGCCGGGAATGATTTGAGTTTTTCACGAACAAGCGTAACGAGTTTCGTGTCGATCTGGATGCGGGGAAAATCGCTATTCTCCTGCCTGTCCACCTGTTTCGCCCAGAATTCCAATTGGGCCTTTGCGACCAGTTTTTGATCGTCCGGTACCTTGGATACGGTAACCCAGTCATCTTTAAGCGTGTTTACCAGATGCGACGCTTCGCCCCTATCCTTGTATTCCTTCTCGCCGGAAAGCATCAAATATGCCTTGAGAAGATCGTAATTGTGACCGAGGTTCTGCTCTTCCGCATCCGTAAGCTGTGCCGGATTCACGACAGGCTGGCTTGACGCGAATTTTTTTAGGTCGGCGGTGATCTTTTCTACAGTCGGCTTTTTGAACCGCTGTTCGATCGCTGACATATAGCTCGGCAACAAGTAGTGAAAGACCTTGTCGCCCGAGTAAAGGCCGAACCTCATATAGATCGGGGGCCCTTTTCTGTCATTGTCGTCGAGTCTCTCTAAAAGCCCACGCAAATTGTCGGTCGCCCCTAATTCGACGTTGACCTCATCCACTTTCTTGTCGAGGACATTGGGAAGTTTGTAAGACTTCGCGACGTTTAGAAACTTGTCGCCTCGGTCCTTTGCTTCATTTAGCATCTGTCGATTGGTTACCAGGGAGATAACCGACATCAACAGAAGTAGGAAGGTTATGAGAAGAGCTGTCAGCGTGAGAAACCAACCAAAGATGGGCGGCTTCTGCCGCTGCGCCAGGAAGGTGCTAACCAGGTCCTTGTCGCGAAGAATTACGTCTTTGAAGAGACGCTCAGTGAAATACGAGCCGCCGGCTGTTTTGATACCGCTTGCTGCCTTTGCAGTAGGCGCCGCAGTAAAATAGTAGCCTCTGAGAAACGGATTTTCGCTGAAAGGGTTCGGGCGGAACAGATTTCCCATGAACGCGCCCAGCTTTCGCCGTGCCGATCCGAAATGCAGAGGAAAATTGAAGATGCGGAGCTGGCGAACGGGCGGAAAAGGTGCCGAAAGCCGTTGGAGACGGCGCTTCATTAGTGCATCGTGCAGTATCTCGTACTCGCCGTCGAACATCGCCTGGGCGTTCTCGCTCTTTTCAAGCGGAATAGTCGTGCCCCAAACAAGCGATTTGTCTTCGCCTTTCGAGGTTGAGAACGAGTCTCGAAAGCCTTCGATCGCGTCGGCGTGCGTGAACACGACGTATACAGGGAAACGCACTTTGAGCCGCTGGATCGTGTCGTCAATACGCGAGCGCATTACCTTGGCTATCTCTTCAGCCTGGTGCTCATCAGATTTTAGGACCCGCTCGGTATCTACGACCACTATCATCCCGTCCAAGGGGCGATTGGGCCTCGCTTTCTTAATCGCTTCGAGAAAACCTGACCATTCCTCAGCGTCTGGCCCTTCGGTCTGGTAGCGGCCCGCGGTGTCGAAAAAGACGCCTTCATTCGCGACTCGCCAGTCAACATTCGGCGTTGGGCGAATCACTCGCTGCTCTGATTCACGTTGACTCGGCAACTTCTGAAAACTTAGATTTGAGGCGATGGAGAGCGACGTCTTGCCCGAATCTGGTGCTCCGGCAACGATATACCAGGGGAGGGAATAAAGCCTGTCGCCACTGCTTGATGACTTAAGAAACTGGACGACTTCCTCTACTCCGGCTGACAAGTCGCCGTAGGTACCCGCGGGTGCGGATTTTTGGGCCGTTGCGGCCGGAGTAGCTGCCTCCACCTGGGTCGCGGGTTGCTTGGCCGCTTCCGCTGCAGCCCTCTTCTTCTTGCCTCGTCGGGATATGACAAAGGCAATCACCAAGGCGAAGGGCAAGGTAAGCAGGATCAACGCGATCGTTACGATCTGATAGTTGATCGGCAGGTGCATTTTCGTGCCGCCGATCCATACGATGATCGAAACTATGCCATAAAATGACATAATGCCGCCGAGCCCGAGGGCGAATTTTAGTTGACTACCTTGCCACGAACTCATAGTATCCAGAATTCAGATTCCACACGAACTGGTTAGACGTTCCGCTACTCGAATTTTTGCCTTACTGAAACTGCAGGACCTCAAGTGTCCCCTGTATGAACGACATTGACAGGAGAAACATCCCCAAATAGACGACCACCGCGAGGCCGATAAACGCCATTGCCCCGATCTTGGCCCATACAGGCATTCCGCGCTTTGGCGGCGGCTTGGGCTGGTCGTTGGCGAGCCAATTCGGTGCAAGATCGACGGCTTTTATCTTGCCGACCTTGACCAGGGCGTTTGCAGTATCCTGCATTATCGCCAAGAGTTTTTCCTGCTCATAGACCTGGTATCGCCCCTTAAAGCCAAGCAGCATGCAGATGTAATAGATCTCGACGGCGTCCTGCGTTACCTCGATCTGCTTAAGCATCGCGTCGAGTTTCTCGAAGAATTTGTTGCCGGCTAGCTGTTCGCCGAAAAGCTCAAGCTGGAGCGCGTATTTTTCCCACTGGTCCCGCAGAGGGAAATTATTCATCAGTACGGTCTCATCGACAAATGCCGCGAGGGCAAATTTGGAAACCTGGACGATCTTATGGTTAAAGCGATAGCGCTCGGAGCGTTTCTCAAATTCCTCGAGCATCGAGGCGACCTGCGGCCGCAACTCATTCGACGGCGTCACGATCCCCGCTTTTAGCCTAAGCACGAGATCAAGGATCGGTCCCGCAAAAGTAACAATGTCTTTATTGGTAGTTCGCTCGCTCATTGAACAATTTTAAGAAAAAAATCACGGTTTCACAGCGTACATTTCCAGCTTTTCGTCTGGTATTTCGTCCGGTACGTGCACCGCCAGTACCTTTGAGCCCTTAATGCCGTTCCAGTAAGGCCCGATAGTATCGAGCATGAAGTATTTGAATCCCACACGCGTCGGTATCGGGGCCGGCGGAGGATTCGCGTGCGTAAGCACAACGCCCGGCAAAGCCGCTCCGATAACCTGATCGATCGCGTCCCTCGAAGCTATTTTTACTACACGCGGAACACCTTCGATAAGTTTCGCTTCGGGCATCTGTGAGCGGACCGCAAGGTAAAACGCCGCTTCCTTGAGCAGTCGTTCGTCCTCGACCCGGCCGACATACAGCGTGTCGCGTGTCTTTTCGAGCGGGATCGCAACGCAGCGGCTCGGGATCACCGTTTCGAGAAGGTCCTTCAACTGGCTCGAAAGATTATAGAAAGTGAAGTAGAGATCGTCGTGATCGTACTTAATGATGTCCTTAGGATGATGATCGACCGAAAAGGTCATCAATTTGCCCGCAAGTTCGGCCATTTGAAGATAAAACCTTTCTGGGTGAAGCGTCGGCGACCGGAAAAAATGGGCCATCGTCGGGATGGACGAGTTAATCGTATGCAAAAGCCAGAAAACCGCGACCTCAGAGGTGGTGAAATCCGCCAACGAAGCTTTCGTCTGCCGCCTTTGTTCACCGAGGCTGCCGCTCTTGGTTATCAGTATCTCGACAAGCTGCCGCAGTAGATTCGACAGCCAGAGCGATGCTCCGACCTTCAGGATGGGCGGAATATATTCGTCCGAGATCTTTAGCTGACCGGTTGCCGTGCGTTCGAGCTGAGCTATTTTGATCGACGTAAAGCCATCGCGAAGCTCGTCATCGAAGATTATTCGAAGATTGCTTTTAGCCAGAGCCAACGGCTGCTCGTTCGTCCCGCTGGTCTCATCCTTGACAAGCGCCCCCTCCTGGAGAAAACGCAGGTTTGAAGTCGCTTTGGCACCGCTCGCCTGAAAATTAGCTTCGCCCATCTTCCGCGCCGGTATAGCGAGGTGCACACCTAAATATTGGGCCTCCGCACGAAAATGGTCGCCGACAGGCCGAAGGTCGGGTACGGATTCGGCGTCTGGAACATTTATCATCAGCCCATCCGTAAGTACGGCGCGGCAGTTCGAGATCTGAAAGTTTCCATTGGCAATAGCCTCGTTGTTGATGGCGAGATCCAACACTCCGTATTCGTACTGCATCATCGACTGGGCGCGAGAATTCAGCAGGTCTTCATGGTAGTTATCCCATTGCTGAAAGTGATGCGGCGTGAGAAGCATCCCTTCGTTCCAAACGATCTTGCGGTATTTGCTCATACAGGGTTTGAGAATAGATAGTAAAACGACTGCCCGAATTAGTAAACAGCCGAAACACAAAGTTCATTTAATGGCCGTATAGCCGAAATCTAAGCCGACCGACGGAGGCGCCGGTCCCCCATCAGGGGGGTCGCCGGGCTTTTCACTCACGGATCGAGATTTCGCGAACTTTTTGAAAAACTCGTTTATCCAGTCGGTCGCCTTCTTCTCTTCGAGCCGTTCGGGCAGCTTTTCTGCCTGTTCCAAGGCCCGTATTAGCGGAACAAAGCCAAAATCGGCCATCCGGCCGGACTTGGCAATTTGCCCCACCACCTTAGACACCTCAACCGGAAGGTCGACGCCTACGATCGGTCCGCCATTCTCGAGCGAACAATTCGCTGCCGGCGATGTCGCAAGATATTCGCGGCACGAGAGTGGACGGTTCTCATGGATCGAACAAAGATCGTCCTCGAGGAAAGGGCATGCGACCCGTTCGTAGTAATACTCGGTGCCTAAGGTTTGCAATCCTTTAGTAACTGTTTCAACCGGCTCTTTTCCATAGGTGTTCGATAACGCGTCTAATTTGTCGAGCCAGCCACTTCCGACAAAACGGGCAACCGCATCTGAAAATCGCCGTTTGATCTCGGATCGCCTCGGCTCGGGCATCGACTCGACCAACTCCGAAATCTGATAAACTTCCAACTCAAGAATAGGAATTGGCTGAAAACAGCATGCAGTGCACTTGGGCCCGCACGAGATCTTTTTACCATGCGCTTCGGCCCCCAGGATACCCATCTCAACGAACATATTCGACATTCCCTGAAAGATCGGCAGCATCCGGTGTGGTTTGACGGGGCCGGCCGGCGCCGCAAAATCCATCTGTATGGGTACGCCGTTGATCGCGAGATTGATCTTGCCTGCCACTCGTTCGCTAGATCCATACATAGCTAAGTAATATTCAGCGAAAAGATGTCGGACCTAAAATGTAAGAGCCTCGGCATTGACGCCGAAATCCTTTGGGTTTTGCGTAATTATTCCGATCGCAAGAAAGCGAAGGGCAAAATCGTATTCGCCGTCGCTGATCTTGCCGTTTTTATGGAGGTACCAGATCGTCCGGATCGCCCTGGCGCTTTCGGGGGCTTTTGTCGCGAGGTCCTGAAGCATGTTTCTCATTTTCATGAAATCACCACCGGCTCCCTGATCATACGCGGCCATCATCAAAAGCGCATCGTTTGCGAGTTCGCTCCCGAGCTGAGTACCTAATTTATCGAGCGTCTCTGCCATTGCCTGGGCGGTCTGAAGAGCATCGCCTTTCGTCGTGCCGAGTTTCGCAAGAGCGGCCGTTACCAAAAGCTGCGGCTTCAGATTTTTTGCCGCGGCAAGGGCCTTTATTTGCGCCGAATTTTTCCGGGCTGAATTAATATTGTCCGCCACCGCCGACGATGAGCTGATCTGCTTGACCTTGCCGCTGACTATTAGTGCCTGCTCCCCGGTCAGAAAAGCTCGCGGCTCGTTTTGGGCAATTCGACGCAGAAACGCCGAACCATTCTGCTCGCATTTACCGGCATCTGAGCCCGGGTCCTTCGCAGCGGGCGTAGGGATCGGGTCGGGATCACCTGTGTTGCCGGGCGGATCGACTGTCGTGGGTGTCGGAGCTCCGCCCGGAGTCGGTGTTGTCCCCTTTGAAGCCGGATCGTCTTTAGGGGTCCTTGTCGGCCTGTCGTTTTCGATCGGATCATTGCCGGAGTAGACGAACTCATTGCCACCCGGTTTTGATGAGCTGCCGCCAACAAGAAAATAGAGAATCGCACCGGCAAAAAGCAGAACGAATAGTCCCAGAACTGGAGCGATAATAAACAGGCTGGTAGGAATACCGCCGTCACCGCCCGCGGGAACCCGCGAAGCGACGGCACCGGCAGACTGCCCTGGCGAAGGCGGTGCTACGCTTTCAGGAGCAACTCCGGCATCAGCGGCTCCATCATCACTCTCCGCGGCCGCGGCCGCATCGAACTCGCTCGACGAAAGCTCGATCACAATCCCTTTTCCGAGATCTAGGCGATCACCCGCCTTTAACTTTACCTGTCCCGATAGGATCTCGTCATTTAGCGTGGTTCCGTTGGTCGAACCGCTGTCCGAGACCAGAAAATCGAGTCCGACCTTTTCTATCTTGATATGCTCGCGGGATAATCGGGAATCGGGAATACAAACATCATTAGTTGAATGACGGCCCACCGTTAGTTCAGCTTCGTCAAGTCTAAGGCGCTGTTCGTGACCGGTCGCGTCGGTGAATTTAAGCCAGAGTTCCTGTACCGGTGTCTTCTTCATTTCGAATACGTCGATATAGGTTGAAGGGTGAGGCCAAAATCCTGAGGATTCTCCCCAATGATCGCAGCGGCAAAGAATTTCGGCACGTATTTGAAATTCTCGGTCTGGAATTGTTTATTAAGCAGCTCCATATTGGCGATCAGTGACCAAAAATCGCGCTGGAGCGTCGGGTTGCTGCTAAGAGCCTTTTCGAGATTTGAGCTCAGTCCGCCTTCGCCGCTGTTGTAGCTCGCGATCGCAAGCGGAACGCTTGACGGTCCGGTGCCATAGCGGCCGGCAAGTGCCTTCATATAAGACGCGGCAGCGTGTGCCGCCGGTTCCGGCTGGCAGCGGACATCCGGATGAGAGGGCGACGCTCCCTTGACCACGCCGGTGCTGGGGCTGAAATGCAGGGCGGCGGTCGCGTAAGTGAATTGAAACATCCCCAACGGTCCCGTACCGCTCTGGAGGCACGTGCAGTGTTCCGACTCGATCATCGCCAGATAGAGGCCGATCCGCGGATCCATGCCTTTTTCGTTGAATGCCTTCATTATGAAAGGAGCATTCTTGCTCGCCTTTTCATAAGTGAACTGAAGGCTGTCGCTCCACGGCCGCATGGTTGTGCATCCGTCGGTCTTCGATGATTTGATACGCGAAGCGTATCCCTGAACAAAGGTTTTTATTTTGTCGATCGCAGCAGCAGGGATACTGTCGCTATTATTGTTTCCGATTACCTGAGCAACCCGCATCGCTTTGGCTTCCAGATATTGCCGCTGCTCGGCATCTGACATTTCCAGGTATTTTTTACCGATCGGAAGCTGGATCTGCGATTTGCCGTTCGTATTGGTTGGCGTATCAGGCGGCAGGGAATTGTCGATAACTGCGTTTGTGGCTTTATTTACCTCGTTGCTCGAACGGGGCGTCGGCTTTGTGTCGATCGGATCATCGTTTCCGGACTCCGCGTTGTCTTGGTTTTTTGCGATCTCAACGCCGCCGCCCCCGAAAACTGTGATTCCGATAAACACCATCGAGACGCAGATGACAAAAAACGCACCCGCGATCACGGCGATCGGTATCCAGTTGAATGGAGTATTTCCAGCCGAGGACGCGACAACGGTAGATCCCGAGGATGCTGCAGCCGCGGACGCGGTGAATCTTGGAGCGGTTTCGGCGATATGCACTGTAAGCACGGTCTTGTGGCCGATCTTTATTGAGTCGTCGTTCTGCAGCGGCCTGCCAGAAGGAGGGGGTTTCTCACCGTTCACAAATGTGCCGTTGGTCGAATTTTCATCCACGACCCAGACCTTATCGCCCTCGCGATAGATCGTCGAATTCAGCCGTGACAGGCCCTCGTCGTCAAAGCGATGATCGGTTTCGCTGCCGCGGCCGAACGACGTGCGTTCGCCATCAATTTTGATCGTCTGAGTGCCTTCGGGCGTCGGATATGTCAGCGAGATCTCGAGCATTAGAAAAAACTACAACGTTACCTTATAAAGTTCCGATAACGGACGGTCCTTGGTCAAGCCAAATTTCTGCGGATTTTCGGCTACGATTCCGGCGGCGAAAAATTTAACGATCGCATCGCGCTCCGGTTGAGTGCGGATCGAGTTCCAAATATCGGAACGATTTAACGGAAGTGTGGCTTTCCAGGCACCGGCATCGGCAGGTGATTTCCCAAAAACGGCGGCACTGTAGATGACATCGCCGTCGAAGACGCTGAAGACGAGTGCCTTCATATAGACCGCGGACGCCTTGGCCGCGCAATTTTGCGATTGGTCCGAAAGTACCTCGGTGCCGCACGACCCGTTGTAGCCGTTCGATACGACGAAGTCATTCGACATCTGCCACAGCCCTTCATTACCGCCCTGTTTTGCAGGATTGAATTTACTTCGGCTCATTGCCAGCGTGAAGCCGAGGCCGGCGTCGAGATTCTGCTCCTGCGTGTATGCCACATTGATCGCATCACGATATGCGGACGCTCGCTGATAATACCCATCCTGCGCGTAATCGGCAGCAGCCTTCTGGACCGCCGCGAGGAACTGCTTGTTTGTAACGTTGTAATTCGTGCTGCCAGGAAATTGCTTAGCAAAACGAACCGACATTTCCTGTATATCGACGATCGTGACGGCGGTTCCTTTTTTGTTCGTAGGCTGCTGCGTATTGGTGCCCGCGACCTCGGGTGTCGGGTTTACCTTTTTAACCTTCGCCGTTTCGAACGCGAGCGAGACAGAGCCAGACTGCGGAATCAATTGGCCCTTGGCGTCGACGAGAATGATCTGAAGATTGTGTTCGAATCCATCGGCTAACTCGGGAAATTCGTTCGGATTTAGTTTCGCCGTGAACGGCTGGTCCTTTGCACTCGCAATTTCAGTTCCGTCGAGAGTGAACACTGCATGGTCCACGCATTCGGCGTCTTCGGCATCGACCTCTATGTCCGTGGGTTGACTGATCGTTTCACCCTTTTCCGGCTTTGAGATTGTCGCCTTTGCTGCACAGCTCGAACCGCGCGTCATGTAAAAAGCTCCGGCTGCTACGACACAGATCAAAGCGAGTCCGCCCGCGACACCTGCCACCAACAGTATAGAACCGCCGCCGCCCCCGCCTCCGGCCGCCGCGCCGCCTCCGGACGATGCCGCCGCGCCGCCTCCGGAACCCAACCCGGAAAAAGGAGAACCGCCTACGCCGGGGCTACCCATCGGGACATTCGGCATTCCGCCGCCGCCGATTCCGGCAACGTCGCTGTCTTCTTCATCGCCCTCGTTGAACTCTTCGTCGAGTTCGACGCTGATCTTGCTCGAACCGCCGAGCATGATCACATCTCCGTCACTCAATTTCTGATCACGTTCGACTTTCTCGCCGTTCAGGGTGGTCCCATTGCTGCTCCCGAGATCGATCAGCCAATATTCACCACCTCTTTCCTTGATCTCCGCGTGATAACGGGAAACGTTTGAATCTGACGGAAAGGCGATGGAGTTGTCCGACGCGCGGCCGATGGTAACGACACCTCCAGCCAGATCGATCTCGCCGCCATCGTATTTGAGCTTTCCGTCCGACATTTTATCCAAACAAGTTTACTACTACCGGCCATGGCCGGCATTACACCTCATAGGACGAAGCTATTTCCGGCCATTTGCCTTTGATCTAATTGTGCGGCTCCGCGGTTGGCTGGAAGCGTAAGGCGTTCGTCTTAATTCAAGATCTGCGAATCGCCAGGGTGATAAAAGAACAAATAATAGACAAGTATGAGAAACCCTAGGCCGATAACCGCCATCGCCGATATTCCAAGCACGACATAAATTGCCTGACCGCCAGAGCTCTTTTTCTTAATCGGCGAAGGCGGTGGCAAGGCCGTTTCGCCCACGGTAAAGTCTTCGGATAAGTTCGGCTGGGGCTGAATATCGGGACTTTCGGAAATATCAACCGCCGGCGGCGGCGGAACAGCCGCGACCGGAGCCGGCACCTCTTTGGCAGGTGCCATGCCCTGCGATTCGGCCGGGAATTTCGCCTGAAATCCCTGCGGCAGATAGCCGGTCGACTGTTTGAAGACCGGTGTCGGCATTTCCCAGGAACCGGGCGGGCTGTTGCTCGGCACCTCGATATTCTCCGACGTATTAGGAGCCGCGGATGCGGGCCCTGTGTCTGGCTCTTTCGCGTCGTTCATCGTCCTTTCCTCACTAAATTAGCCTATTTTTGCAGGTCCAAAACGTCCGATCGGGTGATTATACCCGTAATGCGCTTGAAATCTTCTATTAGTACCGCGGGGGACTTTTGCAGCTTCGCCTTTATCTCTTTGAGGCTTGCGTCCATCTCGATCACTGGAAAACTCTTGTCCATCACCGCGCTGACCTTGGCATTCAGCAGATCGCGGTCGTCGAGCAGTTTCGCCAAAATATGACTTTCACGAAGGCTGCCGACCGAGCGATGCTCCTCTAGGACAGGGATCTGCGTTACGCCGCCCTCGTTCATAAGAGTTATCGCGGCGCTGACAGTTTCCTCCGGCCCAACAAATATAAGGTCTTCGGGGGCTCCGCCATTCTTTGTCTCCGCGATCAGTCCTGCCGTTATCCTTTGCGGTTCGAGCAGCAGTTTTTCTTTCATCCACTCGTCGGAATGGAATTTGGTCAGGTAGTGCTCACCCGTATCGCAAACAATAAACACAACTAGACCGTTTTCATCTAGATCTTTTGCCACTTTTATTGCCGCGGCAAAGTTTGTGCCCGTCGATCCGCCGCAAAAAATACCCTCTCGACGAGAAAGCTGGCGGGCCAGTTCGAACGAATCGCGATCTGTAATATTGATGATCTCGTCGATTATCTTCATGTCGGCATTGCCGACGGGCAAGCTCTGCCCAATGCCCTCGACAAGATACGGTGTGGCTTCAGGAACGTGTCCGGAATCCTTATACGTCTTAAAGATCGAACCGTACGGATCAGCACCGATTATCTTTACGTGCGGATTTTGCTCTTTCAGATATCGTCCAGTCCCCGAGATCGTCCCGCCGGTTCCGATGCCTGATACGAAATGGGTTATCGCCCCATCCGTGTCCCGCCAGATCTCGGGTCCGGTAGAACTGTAGTGCGCGGCGGGATTGGCCGGATGATTGTATTGGTCGGGATAGAACGCATTAGGAGTTTCCTCGGAGATTCGTCTGGCCGTCGCGACATAATGATCGGGTGTACCCGGCTTGGCGGCGGCGGGACAAACGACGATATCCGCGCCCATCGATTTCAGATACCGCATTTTCTCAACCGAAACCTTTTCTGTCAGGACGAAAATGCACTTGTAGCCTCGGACCGCCGCTACCAGCGCAAGGCCAATTCCCGTGTTGCCGCTCGTCGCTTCGATGATCGTTCCGCCTTTTTTCAGGACGCCTTCTTTTTCGGCCCAGTCGATCATCGAGACCCCGATCCTATCCTTGACCGAATATCCCGGGTTTAGGCTCTCCATTTTTGCAAAGATCCGAGCCTTTATTCCGTTCTGTTTCGCTAGGTGATTGATCTTGACCAACGGCGTATTGCCGATCAAGCCGAGAACGTTGTCGTAAAATTTCATTTTTCGAGGATCCGCGATTGGCGCGGACACATTTTTGTTGAATTATATATGGGAAGTTTATTCGCAAAGCCGTTTCAAGGCAAGAATGGCATGCGACATCGGTCAGCAAATCCCTCCCTCCGTCAGCGTCATTAGTTGGGCCCGAATACTCGGCCCTTTCTATTATTTTGACAATTTTTAGGAGCAAAAAATAATGTCAGGTCAGATCACAGTAACCTTTCGGGGATTTAACAATCAGAACGTCGCGGCCAATATATCCCGATCCGTAAAAGTTAAGGTTCCGGCGAGGTCCGCACCCGGTACGTTTGAGGAGACCCTTATTAAGACGGGACTCGAGGGCGTCGCGGTGGCATCCTCGAGACGGGCTCCGACGATTCGTTCGCTTTTGGCTCTCATGACGCCGCCGCGGGCTGTCATGAACATAGTCGGTATGGTCGGAAGTATCCCTATCCGGCGAAGCTCTGATTTCACGATCACGGCCGGATTTACAGCATCCGCAGGAGCCGTCGTTTCAGTCGGTGCCGGTGCTGGTGTTTATTTTTGGAACAAGAGCCCGAGCGGCGAGGTTGGCCTCTATGGATCCCTTTCCGTAGGGTTGATCAGCAATATAGGAGTTGGTGCAGGCGACGCATTTGCCTATCTTTTTGACAAAGCTCCGACAGTTTTAGCGGGAGACATTATTGCGCTCGAGGTCGATGTGGAGATCGGGCCCGTGACCGTGGGCGGGCAGATCTTTATGACCGCACCGCCTGTCAGCCTTTGGCCGCCAGCATTAACCGGAACATGGACGCCCGAGATAGTCGGCGTCGGTTTCACGGTGACGGCTGGTGTAAGCGCTCTTCCGGTAAATATCGCGGTTACGCCGAGCCGGACCTGGATCCTGCCGATCACTCCGTAATTTTTGGCCGAAATGGTTGAGAGGTCTGACAAGATCAGGTCTTTCGACCGACTTTTCTACCGTATTTTGCCTCGAGGAGTTTTGCCGGGTCGTTTGTAATGATTGCGAACAGTCCGAGTTCGGTCCCACGGTCGACCCAACGCGGCTTGTCTGCTGTCCAGATCGCGACCTTTATACCCGAGCTCTCGACCTTTTTCATCAGTTTGTGTGTCGCGAGCGAATAGTGCAGCGACAGATGATCGGCACCGAACTCTTCAGCTATCTTTACCAAATGTTTTCCCTTACGAAGATACCGCATTATCTTAGGCGCGAATAACGCGGCGGTTTTGACTCCCGGGCACTCGAATCGAATGTGCGGGATCACTGCCAGCTTAAAACTCTTAACAATTATCTGCGGCACTAGCGGCGAGGCAGAGATCGCTGAGCAAACAGCGCTCGAAAGTTGTCTGACCTCAGAGTCCTTACATTTCAACTCGATATAGATAACTCCCCGAAAATCGCGCAGAGCCGCCAAAGCGTCAGCGAGCGTGGGAACGGTTTCGTTCGAATACCTCGGGTCAGCTTTCTTTCGGTGGTTGGCGTTAAACCACGACCCCACATCGATTCGTCCGAGTTCCTCGGCTGTCAGCGACGAAACACTAACGGCTTTTCGTCCTGTCCTTTCAAGTGTCGAATCATGTATAACAACCGGTCGCCCGTCGCGCGAAAGTCGCACGTCAAACTCGATCCCTTCCGCTCGGACATCGATCGCCATCCGGAATGCCGCTAACGTATTTTCGGGCGCCAACGCGCTTGCGCCGCGATGGGCCACTATCAACGGCTGTCTTCCAAGGTCGTACATCTAAATTTTCTGAGTATCGTGCGGGTTAGCTTTTTTCAAGGAGGAAAATCGTTTTCGACCACGAGATAGGTTCGATCATCGGGAACTGATGATTGCCGACGATCTTAAAATATTGCTGGGAGATCTTTTTTACATCCTTGATAGGATGAATGCGGAAGTTATATAGAAATTCCAGGATGTTTCCGATCAGCGACGGCTTTACCGGCATCAGCACGAGCTTTGCCTCTGGTTTCAGCACCCGAGCCAGTTCGCGAAGCCCGTCATCGAGCGGCACATATTCCAGAACGCCGCACGTGATGATCACGTCGAACGTCTCGTCCGCGAAGGGCAGCTTCAGAACGTTTCCCTGCGTCGTGCTTATACGTTTTGCGTCGGTTGTTTTATCCTTTTTGAATTGCTGGCGCGAAAGAAGCAGGGAATTGTAAGAGAGATCGAATGCAATGATCCGCTTCGGCCGGTAGCCGGCATCATGGAGGCTCATCGTAACGATCCCGGTACCGCTGCCCGCGTCGAGCACCAGCGAATCCGGTTTGATGTCGAGGTCCAGTGAACGCAGGTATTTGGCCACCGATTCCCGATAGCCATTAAGCTTTAATGCGAGGTTGTGAACATCGGCGATGCGGTCGTAGAAATTTTGGGTCTTGCTCTTAGCCTCGAGCCGCTTCGTTGCAGTTGCCATCCGTTATTTTTCCGCCAAGAGTTTTAGGATATTCTCCCTGAGATCTTCAAGTCTGTTCGGACTAGTACCGGACTCGACAAATCTTACTATACCTTTGCGGTCGATAAGCACCGCCGTGGGAAGCGAAGCAGCTCCGAAATCCCTCTGCGTCGTATTATCCTTTGTTATGACCAGATCATACGGCAGGGCGTATGTTTTCTTAAAACGTTTAAGGTACTCTATTTCGTTCGGGTTATCCACTGGAAAACCCTCGGCGTATCCGTAATAGCGCGTGACTCCAAGGATCGCCAAGCCATCCTGTCCAAAGTCCTGCTGCAGCTCCTTGATCGACGGAAAAGCCTCGATGCAAGGAGCACACCACGCTGCCCAAAAATCAAGAAAAATCACTTTGCCCCGCATTTCCGCAAGCGTCGTCTTCTGGCCCGGAAACCACTGTTCGACTTTTTCCAATTCGGGTGCCGGTTCGCCCAGCATCTTGTAATGCTTTTCCCGCTTTTTTAACCTTTGGACCACGTCGGTCTGCAATTCTTTGGATGTGAAGTCCTTGTTCGCACGTTCCAGGCTGAGCGAATACATGTCTAGAGCGAGCGGCTTTCGTCCGGTATCGATCATGTACTTGATCAAACTATCGACGGCGTAATAATACAAAGGCGTTGCTCCGATCTCTGCACCTGCAATTCGAAGGTCGTCGAGCGCGGCGTCGGCCTTGTTCTGCTCACCCGAATCGCGATAAGCCTCGAACCGCAGCATCCCGTCGTCCAATAGTTCATCGGCCACCCGCGGTCGCGTCGCAGTATCGGCAAAGATCGTTCTCATCGCCCGAAAAGCGGCGTCGGCGTGGGGAGCGGCTTTGGTTGGTGCCCTTGCGGCAATATAAGCCTTGCCGAGTTCCGCCTCCATCCGCGCCTGTTCGCTCAGCTTTATTTGGGGCGCTTTCAGATATTCGGCCAAAAGAGATTCGGCTCCTGCGTAGTCCTTCTGCTTTGCTCGGATTATGACAATGACTGAGCGGGCGGTCTGGACCTTGTCGGGTGACGGATCTTCGGAGGCGATGAATTTTCCGAGGCTGTCGGTCGCGCCATCAAGGTTTTCAGCGACCCAGTGCAGCATGCCGAGGTAATAAAGATCTTCACCGCCAAGGTCCCGACCCTGTTTGGCAAGAACCGCATATTTCGCCGCCATCTGCTTTTGCTCGAGGCGGATCTGCTTGTACAGGCTGTCGGTGTAAACGACCTTTTTCTGTTCGTACTCAGCAGCCCGGGCTTTGGCGTAACCATTCGCCTCCTCAAACATTTCTTTGAGTGGTCGGTTTATGGAAGCCGGCACCGGGTCGGTCGCTTTTAATGCTTGAGGAGGAACGACGCGCCGTGATTGGGCGAATGAGTTAATGGTCAGAATGACGACGAAAAATGAGAGTAGGCTTTTCCTCATATCAAATTACATTTATCGTCCGTCCGAGAAAACGTTGCGGCCCGAACGGCTCGAGAAGCGAATTATCCCGGCCGGACACAATCGATTCGGCGACAAGTTTAGCTGTTAGCGGTGCCAGCAAAATGCCGTTTCGGTAATG
Source organism: Acidobacteriota bacterium (assembly GCA_040004905.1). Lineage (GTDB taxonomy): Bacteria > Acidobacteriota > Blastocatellia > Pyrinomonadales > Pyrinomonadaceae > OLB17. The sequence goes on along the minus strand of JBDTZW010000152.1, from coordinate 3,418 downwards.
TGCGGTCGCCAGGAACAAATTCCCGACATTCGGAAAACGTCCTATCAGCGGCAATCCGTCCATCGCAAACGGCCTCAAGCCCGCCCACTCCTGGGAAACCCGCCGATCGGCGAGACTCGGTGCGATCTCTACGGCGTTTGCCTTCAAAGCGTCGATGCCCTCCATGGTATTCGATGTATCGAAACCCACGTCCTCGACCGTCGCTCCGACCAGAAGCCGTCCGTCCGTCCGCGGCACGATATAAGCCCTCGGACTGTAAATTACCCGCTGGAACCGCCGTTCCGACTGCTGAAAGCAGATCATCTGACCGCGGATCGGTTTAACATGAACAGGCAGAGCGAGTTCGCCGATTTTGATGAGCGATGTCCAGGCACCCGTTGCAAGAACTACCGCGCCAGCCGCAAAAAATTGTCCGTCGCTAGTTCGTGCGCCGCTTATTTTGTTACCGTCGATCGCGAGATCCGTAACTGTTGTATTTTCAATGATCTCAAGTTCACTAATACGAGAAAATTCGATAAGGGCTTCAACCAACTTTCGATTCTCAACCTGCCAGTCGTTCGCGAAGAGCAATCCGCCTTTCACGGATTCCCAAATGCCCGGTTCGAGGACTCGGCATTCCGTCGCGCTCAAACTCTCAACCGACAGACCTGCACAACGCTGCCAGGTAAACCGTCCCTCGATCGCTTCGACATCCTCGTCGGTAAAAGCCAGATACAGGGTCCCGCTGCGGTCCAGCTCGATATTGACGCCCGTTTCTTCTAAGAGTTGATCAGCAAATTCCGGATAAAGATCGCGCGATTCTGAGCAAAGCTCGTAAAAATTATCGATCGCGTCAGTCTCAGCCTGCGGAGCAAGCATGCCTGCCGCCGCCCACGACGCCTCGCGACCCGCCCGGCCTTTTTCCAGCACTGTTATGTTGCCCGCACCGCGCTTTCGCAATTCACGTGCAATGCTCAGGCCTATTACGCCAGCCCCGATGATCAATACATCTGATCTCATTCCGCCCAAATTTGTTTCTCCGTCTTCGCCCGTTGTAAATTTTATTATAGGATAAGCGATTCGAACTCGTGAACTTATGAAGCATACGATCACATTGATCCCCGGCGATGGAATAGGCCCGGAGATAGTCGCAGCGACCGTTCGCATTCTTGAGGCGACCGGCGTCGATATCGAATGGGAAACACACATCCTCGGTGCTCTGGCACAGGAAAAGTACGGAACTACGATACCGGAATCGACCCTCGAATCGATCCGCCGAAACAAGGTCGCGCTCAAGGGCCCGCAAATGACACCGATCGGAAAGGGCTTTACGTCGGTCAATGTAGGCTTGAGAAAAGGGCTCGATCTCTACGCCAACGTCCGGCCGGTCAAGGCCTTGCCGAACGTCGAATGCCGCTATCCCGAACTCGACCTGGTAGTGATGCGCGAGAACACTGAGGACCTCTATGCCGGTCTCGAGCACATCGTCGTCCCTGGCGTGGTCGAGAGCATCAAGATCATCACGGAAAAGGCCTCAACCCGAATTGCGCAATACGGATTTGAATATGCCCGGGCTAACGGCCGCAAAAAAGTCACGGCCGTGCACAAAGCGAACATCATGAAGCTTTCCGACGGATTGTTCCTCGAATGCTTTTACAACGTCGCAAAAAATTTCCCTGATTTCGAAGCCGACGATAAGATCATCGACAACTGCTGCATGCAGCTCGTCATGCGACCCGAGCAGTTTGATGTTCTGGTGCTCGAAAATCTTTATGGCGATATCGTCTCAGATCTTTGCGCCGGATTGATCGGCGGCCTCGGGCTAGCCCCCGGTGCGAACATCGGCGAGCTAGGCGCCGTCTTCGAAGCGGTCCACGGTTCGGCCCCCGACATTGCCGGACGGGGAATCGCGAACCCGACCGCCATCCTTATGTCGGGGATCATGATGCTTCGTCACATAGGCGAGATCGCCGCAGCCGACAAGGTCCAAACTGCTATGTTAGCTGTGTTTGCCGAAGGCAAGAGTATTACAAAAGACCTCGGCGGGATGGCAAACACCGCTGAATTCGCCGATGCCATCATCAACAAAATAAAGGCCTGAACGCCCATCTTTTATTGCAACGAAAGTCCAGAGTTTTTCCTCCAACTGGTGGGCCTTAGGAGGGTCGAAAGGTATGCTGATAAAAAGATTCTTGATACTCGCGGCGTTGATGGTCTTCGTAGGCCTGGTGACAGCGAACGCTCAGTCCGAACGCGTGAGTGTTCGTGTAACGCAAGAAAAGCCTTCGGTGCTGGGCAAGTTTTCAGTGAAGTTTCTCTCGGTTGTTGATGACTCCCGCTGCCCGATTAGCGCCACATGCGTTTGGGCCGGCAATGCCAAGATCAAGATTCAGCTCAGCAAAGGACGCAATGGAAAGGAGTTCGAGCTGAACACGGGCATTCAACCCTCGACGATCGAATACAAAGGCTACAAGATCAAGATCGTCAGGCTAAGCCCCAAACCGGGCGAGATGACCAAAGCTATGGGCGCCAAACACACCGCTGTTTTTGAGATAGCAAAGTTAAAAAACTAATTTAGCCTTACCTCAGGTCACCGTTTTTGCTAACGCGTTTAACAAGACGAACGATCTTCTTGACCATGTCAACGATCCCGCCGATAAGGGCGATCGGAAGTAGAATAAGGAGCAGCGGGAATATTACGCCGCCTCCCAGTGCAAGGACAAGCAGCCCGATCCATAGTACGCAGCCGCAACCCATCTGGCCGATGAGTTCTGCCACTGTTTCTTCGTCGGAAGGTTGCCGATCAAGGGGGGACGGCTCTGTCGCGACGGTTACAGGAGCCAGATACAATTTGGCGTTCATCGGAACGAAAGAGCTAAGCGGGAGCCAATTCGGCATTCCGTGCCGCCATGCCATATCCGACGGTAGAAGCTGCCCCGTCTCGATCATCTCCTGACACTCTCGCAAAGTGTAGGGACCGAAACGTTGTCCTGACCGGGTTATATAGATCGGTATCGATAGTTCGTTCATAGAGGATCGCCAAAAACCAATCTGCAAATATCGTTTAAATGCCCCAGCAAGATTGTTTTCAGGATGGCGGAAGACCTTCTCGTCTTGAATTACCAGCGATACAAGCTCTGTCGGTTAAAGCGAGATGCTTTAAATCAGTTGTTGGTCACTTACTGAAACTTTTCAGATAGAAGCCATAGTCGTCGGGGGATTCGGCTAACTTGACCCCGCTCGAATTGAAAGCTTCGACCTTTAGTTGATAGGTATCGCTTGGGATCGGCGCGTCCACCTTAAATGCCGGCTGATCCGTTCGAACATTCATATATTTGGAAACGCTATTTTCAGACGAAAGCGAGTAAACATAGTACGACGCATCGGGATACGAAGCCCATTTAAACTCGGTGTCTGAGGGGTCGACAGTCGCGTGATT
>JBDTZW010000443.1:0-20587 GCA_040004905.1 Acidobacteriota bacterium | reverse complement strand
TCGTGAGCACAAATCTCTCCAGCATCAGGCACGTTCGCGGCTTCGACATCGTCAAGCCGCTCAGCGTCACGGTAATGATCGCCGTGATGCTGCCGCTCATTCTGCTGCCGCTGGCGTCGATCTTCATTTTTGGAACTAGTAATGGCCTAGCTAGTTTTTGGGCCGCATTGACCGCACCAGAAGCGATCTTTGCCCTAAAGCTCTCGCTGGTCACCAGCTTTTGGGCCACCGCGTTCAATGTCCTTTTCGGCCTGTTTGCCGCCTACGTTCTCTCGCGATACAGCTTTTGGGGACGCAACGCGATCATCGTAACCATCTCGCTCCCGACGGCTATCCCGACGGCCGTCGCCGGGTTCGCTCTCCTGCTTCTTTGGGGGCCGTACGGAACGCTCGGGCGTTTGCTCGATCCCCAAGGGATTCACCTTATGTTCACGGCGTGGGCGATCATTCTCGCCAACATCTTCGTCACGTTCCCGCTCGCATTCGGAGTGATCAAACCCGTCTTCGATACGATGAGCCACTCGCTCGAAGAGGCGTCTGCAACAATGGGCGCCTCCCGGTGGCAGACGTTTTGGCATGTTACGCTTCCCTCTCTGCGTGGTGCGATCGTTTCGGGCGCCTTGCTGACATTCGCCCGGGCTGTGGGTGAATTCGGCTCGACGATCCTCGTTTCGGGAAATCTTGCGTCCCGGACCCAAACGGCACCGCTCTATATCTTTGCCAAATTTAACGAGGGACAGGTCGAGGCCGCCAACGCGATCGCCATCGTGCTCGCGTTATTCTCGTTTGTGATCTTCAGCATTCTTTTCTTTGCACGCGACTGGCTGGAGGTAGACTAATTTATGGACATCCATATAACGCCTCTGGATTTTGGCAAAGCCGCCGTCACCATTCTCGGGCTGAGCAAGAGTTTCGGCGAGACGCGAGTGCTGCAAAATATCAATTTCAGCGTAGACGAGGACGAGATCGTCGTGCTCCTGGGTGCATCAGGAAGCGGCAAAACGACGATCCTTCGCATAATCTGCGGCCTGGAATTACCCGACACCGGCAAGATAATTCTGCACAACCGTGACGTTACAAATCTTCCTCCTCGCGAACGCGGCACGGGCGTTATCTTCCAGTCGTACGCTCTGTTCCCCAAAATGAGTGTCGAGCAAAACATCGCCTATGGATTAAAGATAAGGCGCACGGCACGAAAAGAGATAAAAGAAACCGTGAACCGCCTGCTTGAGCTCGTTCACTTAGAAGAACACCGAAAAAAATCTCCGTCGCAGCTCTCCGGCGGCCAGCAGCAGCGTGTCGCCATCGCTCGGGCGTTGGCTTACAATCCGGAAGTGCTGCTTTTCGACGAGCCTTTCGGAGCTCTCGACGCTCAGATCCGCGCGATGCTCCGCCGCGAGATCCGTGCTCTGCTCAAGGAGATCAAGGTCCCGTCAATATTTATCACGCACGACCAGGAAGAAGCCCTCGAACTCGGCGATCGCGTCGCCGTTCTCAATTCCGGCAGGCTTGAGCAGATAGGCACGCCGTTTGAGGTTTACAATAATCCCGAGACCGAATACGTCGCCAGCTTTCTCGGTTCCGCCAATATCCTTGCCGGAAGGATCGAAGGCGGCAAATTTGTTTCGAGCGACGTTTCGATCGACATTGATCCGGAAGAAAAGATCCGCGACGGCGAATCGGCAAAGCTGGTCTTTCGTCCAGAAGACCTTTTTCTGCGAAAACCGGAAAATCTCACTCAGAAGTATCAAAAGCTCGTGGACGGGACGATCCAGGAAGTCAGTTTTATCGGCGCCTTCGAACGCGTGTTCGTAAAGATGAATTTGCCCGAGAAGCCTACGTTCGTCGTCACCCGGCCAAAGACCGAGACGGCCGCGTTTCCGTTGACGGCGGGCCAGAGCGTTACGGCCGGCGTAGTTCGATTCAGGATCCTTCGTGACCCCGCTGCCGTAGCCAATACCAAAATGAACAAGGGAAGGAATGCAGCCGCCTGATCGGCCGCGATCGATCTAATGAAGAAGATAACAATTATCGGAGGCGGTGCGAGCGGGACCTTGCTCGCCGTGAATCTGGTACGCAACGCGGGCCAGACTCCGATCAAAGTAAATTTGATAGAGAAACGTGCAAATGTCGGTCGCGGCGTCGCCTTTGGAACGGAATACGAAACGCATCTTCTGAACGTTCCCGCCGCTAAGATGGGGGGGGTTCACGATGACGTCGAACATTTCTACAAATGGCTTGGCGGAAAAGGCTACTCGTACGAACCCAACAGTTTTGTTCCGCGAAAGATCTTTGGAATGTATCTAGGTGATCTGCTTCAAGAATCGAAAAACGGATCCGCTCCGCCGAACGCTAAGTTAAATCTAATCGACGACGAAGCCATCGATCTTATCGAGCGTAATGGTGTCTTAAACGTTGCGTTGAGTTCAGGAACCGAGATCGTTTCCGATCACGCCGTTCTCGCATTCGGCAACTTTCTCCCGCCCCATCCGAGTGTTGAGGACCAGGCTTTTATTACGTCCAACACGTATTTTCAGAATCCGTGGACGACAGAGATGTATGAAAGCTTAGGCGCGGACGATTCAGTTTTCATCGTCGGCACCGGCCTCTCGATGGTTGATGTCGCGATGCATCTGAACGCACATGATCACCGGGGTAAGATCCATGCGATTTCGACTCGCGGCCTGCTTCCAGCGGTTCACGAGCTCGGGTTTACTTATCCCGCGTTTTACGATGAGCTCAAGCCGATACGTGAGATCACCGCGATGCTTAAGGCCGTCCGACGCCACATTGCCGTCGCCGAAGCTAACGGCAGCAACTGGCGTGGCGTGATCGACAGTCTCCGTCCCGTAACGCAGCAGATCTGGCTCGATCTTCCCCTTGCCGAGAAGAAATATTTCAAACAGCACCTCAGCCGTTATTGGAACGTCGCCCGTCATCGAATGCCCGCTAAAGCGGCGGAGGTTTTGAATAGAATGCAGGAGGCTGGCCAGCTCGAAATTCTTAAAGGCCGTCTGCGAAAGATTGAATTCGACCGTGATCAATTCGACATCGAGTACTCGGCTGACGGCATGACGAACCAGATCCATGCCGACGTCCTGATCAACTGCATCGGCTCCGAATCGAACTTCTCAAACGTCGATTCCCCGCTCGTCAAAAATCTGATGTCGCACGGATCGATCCGAAACGACGACCTCGCGATGGGGCTCGACGCAACGCCGGACGGTTCGATAATTGGTACGAACGGAGCTCCATCGGCGACGCTTCACACGCTCGGCACGGCTCTAAGAGGTGTGCTTTGGGAATCGACCGCAATACCCGAGATCCGGGTCCAGGCAAACAAGCTCGCCTTGAAATTGCTTCGTTCTTAATACAAAATAGCGCCACGCCTATGCCCGAATCCTTTAGTTCAATGCTGATCGATGCCTTCAATGCACGGCCCGATCGGACGGCTATGCGCATTGTCGGCAGCGACGATGCGACATACACTTTCGGCGAGATGCTCAAGCGGATCCGTTCGATCGCCTATCGCCTCGGCCAAGAGAATGTGCAGTTCGGCGACCGCGTGGCTCTGATCGGCGAAAATCACCCGTCGTGGGCAATTGCATATCTCGGAACGCTCTATCACGGAGCCGTCTGCGTACCACTCGACCCGCATGGCGAGATCGAAACGATCACAAACTTTCTCGAAAACTCCGAAGCAAAGGTCGCCTTTCTCTCGCCAGACCAGACCGGGCGATTCGGCCAGATGCAAGAAAAGCTCGGGAACCATATTCCCGCCGTCGTGTGGAGTCTCGAAAATTCAACGAACGGTTTTCAGAAATTTGACGACTGGGCGACGACCGATTTTCCCGAATCCTTTGCGAAAGAGGTCCCCAAAGCTGCCGGCACCGACATCGCGTTGCTGATGTACACCAGCGGCACGACCGGAACGCCAAAAGGCGTTCCGCTAACTCACGGGAACATCGTCGGCGAATTATCCGGCGTGAACGAGGTGCTGACGCTCACCGAAAAAGACCGTATTTTAAGTCTGCTTCCGCTCTTCCACGCATATCTTCAGATCGTAAATCTTTGGGTTGCGACGACGTTCGGCTGCGAGGTCGGTTATCTAAAAGAGCTGACGCCAGCCGAGTTAAGCGAGTCGATGAAGACATTTAAGCCGACGATCCTCACGACGGTCCCGCGGCTCTGGTACATCTTTCATAAGAAAATATTCGATACGGTCGCGGCAAAGCCGAAGGTCGTTCAGATGCTTTTCCGGGCGATGCTTCGGACCAATGGATTCTTTCGCAACACGTTCGGGCTGAATCTCGGGCCAAAGTTTTTCGGCCAGGTACACGAATCATTCGGCGGGAAACTCCGCGTAGCGATCTCCGCCGGTTCGCGCTTTGACGAAGCGGTCGCGGACGATTTTCACCGGCTGGGATTCACGATCATTCAGGGTTACGGCCTCACCGAAACGAGCGGAGCGGCAACGGCGACGTATGAAACTGACAATGTTGTCGGCTCGGTCGGCAAACCGATGCGCGGGGCCGAGATCAAAATTCTCGATCCGGACAAAGAAGGCGTTGGCGAAGTACTGATCCGCGGTACGATGGTCTTTGACGGCTACTACAAAAATCCGACTGCGACAGCCGAAGCGTTCGCTGAGGACGGGTGGTTTCGCTCGGGCGATCTCGGAAAGATCGACAAGCATGGACATCTCTTTATTGTCGGACGCGGAAAGGATGTGATCGTCCTCCCGTCTGGCAAGAACGTCCATCCCGAAGATCTCGAGGTCCACTATCTAAAGTGCCCGCTCGTCTCTGAACTCGCCATTATCGGGGTTGAGGATGATAGCGAATCACGTGCGGGCGCCGAAAAGCTCGCGGCGGTCGTCGTGCCCGACTTTGCCTATCTGAAACAAACGAGCGTTTCCAATTCCAAAGAGGCGATCCGGCACGCACTCGATAATCTCGGCCGCGAGCTGCCCGAATACCAACGCGTTCGCGACTACATGATCCGGCAGGAGCCACTCCCGCGAACCGCGACTAACAAGATCAAGCGATTCCAACTGAAAAAGGAAGTTGAGACGGGCGTCATTGCATCCGACGCACCGGAAAAGAAGACCTGGGAGCTCACCGCGACGGATGAGGACCAGCTCGATAGCGGAACGGCCCGGGCGGTTGTTGCTGCCATCAAGCAAAACTCAAAAGACATCGACGTGGTTCATCCGGCGATGAATCTCGAACTCGACCTCGGACTTGACAGTCTTGCACGCGCTGAGACCTTTGCCGCGCTTGAGCAAGCCTTTGGGACCGAGTACGACGGCGACGAGGCCGCGCAGGCCTTGACGGTCGCCAACGTGATCGAGCTCGTCAACAAACACGGCGGGGCCGAGGCGGGAGACGTCTCTATCGATCTGAATTGGGGCGAGATATTGCGAAGTACCGATGACGATCTGCCCGAACTCAAATCGGTTCTGGAAACACGCCCGATCTTTGGCCCGTTCGCGTATTCGGTTTACAAATGCTTCAATCTTTTCTGCCGCAGCTTTATGAGCCTCGATGTTCAGGGTCTGGAAAATCTGCAGGCGTTCATTCCGAAAAAAGGCGAGCCCCTGAGAGCGTTCATCATCGCGCCCAATCATCAGAGCTTTCTCGACCCGTTCGTGCTCACATCAAATTATCCGTTCAAAATATTTACAAACATCTTTCATGTCGGCGCCAGCGAATTTTTTAATAGCGGATTCATGCGCTGGGTGGCAAAGATGCTCCAAGTCGTTCCGATCAACCCTGACACCGAATTGATGAAAGCAATGAAAGCCGGAGCGATCGGGCTCAGACACGGCAAGATACTCAACATCTATCCCGAAGGCGAACGTGCCTTTGACGGCGAATTGCACAATTTTAAGAAAGGCGCCGCGATCCTTGCCAGCGAACTAGATCTGCCGATCCTGCCCGTCGCGATGGACGGCCTCTACAAGGTCTGGCCCCGCCAGTCGTGGCGGATCCGGCCGGCGAAGGTGAAGATCCGTTTCGGCAAAGCATTCTACGCGAAAGACGTTGTCGGTAGTCAGTTGTCAGTTGTCGGTCTAGCGGGCACGGACACGCCCAATGATCAACTATCCACGGCCGACCATCCAACGGCAGATCGCGAGCAGATCTACGAGCAAGTTACCCGGCATCTAAAACAAACCGTCGAGGCGATGATCGATGAAATGCGGAAATAGCGGAGCGAACTATGCCCTTACCCAATATTTTTACCAGGGAAGTTTCGGACGGCCTTATCGATAGGATCAACAAATTGACGCCTGAGTCGCAGCGGCAATGGGGCAAAATGGACGTCTCAAAAATGCTGGCTCACTGCTGCGTGACCTATGAGATGGTTTACGAACCGGGCAAGCATCCCAAACCGAATCCGGTGATGGCACTAATCCTAAAACTCTTTGTAAAACGTGTGGTGACGGGCGAAAAGCCGTTCAAGAAAAACAATCCAACGGCACCGCAGTTCATCATGAAAACGGACAAGGATTTCGAACCGGAGAAAGCCCGGCTGATCGAATTTATAACTCGAACTCAGCAATTAGGCGAGGACGAATTTGACGGAAAAGTTTCGGATTCGTTCGGAAAGCTATCCAGAACAGAGTGGAACAACATGTTCTACAAGCACGTCGATCATCACCTGACCCAGTTTGGTGCCTAAAACCTACGCGACCTTTGCGGCTCTGCCCAGAATCGTCACCAACGCGTTCGGAGCGCATACGAATCCCACGAGACGTTTGCGGTCTTCCTTCATCTGCTTGTCTATATCGAGCATTTTCATGGTCGCATCGAGGATCTCGGCCGCAGCCGCATCCACAGGGCGTTTGATGCTGTAGTGCATCCACTTGCCGTCACGTCGGGCCGCGACCAGCGACGCTCGTCTGAGGTATGCAAGATGCCGCGAGATCTTCGGATTATTCGTCCCTAGCGTCTCTGCAAAAAAGCATACGCAAACCTCGCCGTCGCGCATTAGGTTTAGCAATCTCAGCCTCGTCCTGTCGGCCAGAGCAGAAAAAAATAATTCGGTATCAAACGCTTTCACTACAAAATATTGTAGCATAACAATTATGGCTTGACATAATTGTTTCATGCAGGTATTCTCGGAATACAATTACGGATAAGCATAATTGATATTAGAGTGAGGTAATTACATCATGAATAATTCGATTAAAACCCTGAAGGCACATTTGGCTTTGAACGTTCGCGACGTCGAACGCAGTATAGACTTTTACCGCGGCATGCTCGGCATCGAGCCGAGCAAGATTCGCACCGGATACGCAAAGTTCGACTTACAAAATCCCCCTTTGAATCTGACGTTGAATCAGGTTCCGTTCAACGATCGCGGAGCGTTATCGCACCTCGGGATCCAGGTCGCATCGACCGACGATGTCGTCGCGACCCGCAAAACGTGGGAAGAAAAGGGCTTGATCCCTCGCGACGAAATGCAGACAACCTGCTGCTATGCTCTTCAGGACAAGGCCTGGGTCAACGACCCTGACGGTAACGAGTGGGAGGTTTTCGTGGTTCTTGAAGACAATCTTTCCGAGGAAGTGCAGGGTGCGGCGGACAAAACCTGCTGCGTTCCGGCTTTTGTGGGGATCGACGGAGAGCAGGAAGTTCCTACTCCGTGCTGCTAACTAACGACGATGGAAATTAATATCGAGACGATGGGGCCTTCTGATTGGCGGCGGGTTCGCGAGATCTACCTCGAAGGCATCGCTACCGGAAACGCGACGTTTGAGCAGACAGCACCCGATTGGGAAGAGTGGGACTCCGGGCATTTGAAACAGCCGCGTCTTGTAGCACGCGATGCCGAAGACGTTATCGGCTGGGCCGCGCTAAGCGCTGTTTCAGGACGCTGTGTTTATGGCGGCGTTGCTGAAGTCAGCGTTTATGTCGCCGAGAACGGACGCGGGAAAGGCCTCGGGAACGGTCTTCTGAGAGCACTGATCGATGCGTCAGAAGCAACCGGTATCTGGACACTCCAAGCAGGCATTTTCCCCGAAAACACAGCGAGCATCGGGCTTCACCTCAGGAACGGATTTCGCGAGGTCGGCCATCGCGAACGCATCGGAAAAATGAACGGTGTTTGGCGCGACACCGTTCTTCTCGAACGACGCAGCAAAACCGTCTATGCCGACTAAAATGCCCGCATCGCTTCGACAAAGGCTCGCTGCGGAATTAGTCGGTACTGCTCTTCTGCTATGTGCCGTTGTCGGTTCGGGAATTATGGCTGAGCGTCTCGCGGGCGGCAACGCCGCGATGGCGTTGTTAGCGAATACCATTGCGACGGGGTCTGCATTGTTCGCTCTGATCACCGTATTTGCGCCAGTTTCGGGAGCGCATTTCAATCCGGTGGTTTCTTTCACTTCTTCCCTTTCGTGGGGTGAAGCCGCGGTCTATTCGATTGTTCAGATCATCGGCGGCCTGGCTGGAACTGCAATAGCCGATCTTATGTTCGATCTACCGGTGTTCTTCGCGTCGCAAAAGGTCCGAACGGGTTTCGGGCAATGGTTGGGAGAATTTGTCGCAACCTTCGGGCTTGTCGGTTTGATCATCGCAGTTTCCCGTACTCAAAAGAATATCGGCATCATTGCGGCCGCAGTTGCATGCTACATTGCGGCCGCGTATTGGTTCACGTCATCGACGTCGTTCGCAAATCCGGCGGTGACGATCGCACGCAGTGTAAGCGACACATTCGCGGGTATTCGTCCGATCGATGTCGCACCGTTCATGGGATCACAGATAGCCGGTGGTATTACGGCGGCGATTTTGTTCAATTGGCTTTTTCCAAAACACGATCATGACTAAGCAACGCGTTCTAATTCTCTGCACCGGCAATTCCGCCCGGAGCCAGATGGCCGAAGGCATTCTCCGGCATATAGCGGGTGACCGATTCGAGGTTGAAAGTGCCGGCGTTGCTCCGTCGGACGTTCGGGCCGAAGCGGTCGACGCGATGCGTGAGATCGGCATTGACATCTCGAGCCACCGTTCGAAATCGCTCGTCGAATTCAGGGATCAATATTTTGACTACATCATCACCGTCTGCGATAACGCCAAAGAAAGCTGCCCTGTCTTTCCCGGCAAAGCGATCCGCATTCACTGGAGCTTCGAGGACCCCGCCGCGGTCATTGGTGACGAAGAGGCCAGGCTCACCGCATTTCGGAACGTACGCGACCTGATCCAGTTTCACCTTGAGCAATTCGCCAAGTGACCAACTTTGATTCAGGTAGATGTATCGCGTATTGGGTGTTTGTCGGCTTTGCGATTGATGTAGAATCGGAGCGATGAAACTGAGAATGCGATCGAACTCGATCCGGCTGCGTCTAACGCAAAGCGAGGTCGGGCAGCTTGCCAAGAACGGCATCGTCGAGGAAACGATCGATTTCGGGTCCGCATTCGGCGGCCGGTTTATTTATTCGCTGCAGATAGATCGCGACAGGCAGGACGTGTATTCAACTTCCGGTAGCGGACGCATCAATGTTCATGTACCGAGAACGCTCGCCGAAAACTGGATCCAAACCGAGGAGGTCGGCATCGAAGGCCTGCAGCCAACCGACAGCGGCCGCTCACTCCGTCTGATCATCGAAAAAGATTTCACCTGTCTCCATCCGCGTCCCGGCGAAGACCGATCCGATGCATTCCCCAATCCTTCGGCCGAGAAATAGGCTCAACGCCCGATCACGTTCACACCGCCCACGTCCGAAAACCATCCCGCGGCTTCGCCGCTCTATTTGCGGAAAAGCTGTGCTTTTCCGATGATCTTCTATCTTTATTGTCCCGGTTCGGCCACCGCTTGCGTCAGTCCTTACACAAAGTGAAATTCAAAGACGCGACACACAATTTATCAACGAGTTACACGCATCGATCTTGTCCCGACGCCTATGGGACAAGCAGGACAGGCAGCAATCGACTGTGGGATTCCACGTTGTCCGAAACTTGATGGAATTCTAATATGACGAGATCGAAATGTGCATTTCGGCCATCTGTCGTGGAGACCGGGAGAATTTTTATGGTGACTCTGATCAGTATGCGTCCTCCTATAAAAGGAAAGTGGCTTCTTTTAGCGGCTCTTCTGCTATTTGTCGCTCCTGCCTCTGCAAAGGTCGTTGAAACGCGGCTTGTTCACCTTCCGGCCAATGGTCGTGTGATCGTCCGGTCGCGGGAAGTCGCCGGAAAATTTCTTGAAATGGTTTTCATTTCGCAACGGTCAGGAAAAGTTCTTCGAAAGGTGTCGGCCAGAAAATATGACGGAGCGGAGAGTTATCGAAGCCTGCGTGTGGTCGGTGTGCGGGCAACGGACCAAAGACAACTGATACCTATGATTAAAGACTATTTGAAATAAGGTCGAAACCGAAAAGAGATAGCGCACTTCGCTTTGCTTTTACAATAATTTGCGAGAAAATGAGTTTGTTCCAGCCTGATCTTATTGAGCCATGCATGGCGTTGAACTTTTTCGACCGCCTCGGCAGAAAGAGGTGTTGCTATTAGGAAAAATATGCGTATCAAAAATATAATTCTCGCTCTATTTCTGTTCGCGATCGCCGCTCTGCCATGCTTTGCACAGGCTCCGGCCGATGCTGAGCTTGCGAAATACGTAACCGACAACTACACGAAACGAGAGGTGATGGTCCCGATGCGCGACGGCGTCAAGCTGTTCACGTCGATATACGAGCCCAAAGACAAGACGCAAAAATATCCGATCATGATGAGTCGGACGCCTTATAGCGTGGCTCCCTACGGCCCGGATAAATTCAAGGGATCGCTCGGGCCCGATTACCAGTTCGCAAAAGAAGGCTACATATTTGTCTATCAGGACGTCCGCGGGCGCTGGAAAAGCGAAGGTCAGTTTGTCGATGTACGGCCCGAGACCGCCCAATACAAAAAAGGTACGCTCGACGAATCCACCGACACCTACGACACCATCGATTGGCTCGTCAAAAACGTCGATAACAACAACGGCAAGGTTGGTACCTACGGCATTTCTTATCCGGGATTTTACACTTCGGCCGGCTCGATCAATTCGCACCCGGCATTAAAAGCGTGTTCGCCGCAGGCACCGGTCAGCGATTGGTTCCACGGCGACGACATGCACCACAATGGAGCACTGTTTCTCGCGCAAAACTATTGGTTCTACACCGGATTTCAGCCATTCACAACTCCATCGAGCGATCGGGCCGGAAGTGCCTGGAAAGGTAGAAATACGCAGGACGGCTACGACTATTTTCTAAAAACGGGCGGGTTAAAGGAGATAGCCGATAGTTACGAAAAAGGTATCGGCGTCCGGCAGCCGTATTGGGATGACATGATGCCCCATCCGAACTATGACCAGTATTGGAAGGACCGCAACGTGCTCGACAAACTCAACGGCGTTAAATGCGCGACGATGACCGTCGGCGGGCTTTTCGACAACGAGGACGCGTACGGCGCACAGCAGACCTACATCCACATCGAGAAACAAAATCCTGGCACCTTTAATGTGCTTGTGCTCGGCCCATGGTTTCACGGCGGCTGGGCTCGCGCCGACGGCGACTGGCTCGGCACCGCGTATTTCGGCGGCAAAACATCCGAGTATTATCGCGTAAATATGGAGTTGCCCTTCTTCAATCATTTTCTAAAAGACAAGGGCGACATCGCGAACATAAAAGAGGTTAATGTCTTCGACACCGGCACGAACCAGTGGAGAAATTTCGACAACTGGGAACCGACCAACGGAACGGACACGGCGCTTTATCTCACGCCCAATGGCGGCCTCTCGTTCACCCGTCCGACCGGCGACGGTTTTGACGAGTATGTTTCGGACCCGATGCGCCCAGTGCCCTACACGCAAAAGGTCACGCGAAATTATCCGCGCGACTTTATGAGCGAAGATCAGCGTTTCGCCTCCGCCCGGCCTGACGTTCTAACCTACGAGACCGAACCGCTCACAGACGACGTGACTGTCGCGGGCATGATCAAACCGAGCCTGTTCATTTCGTCGAGCGGCACCGATTCTGATTTTGTCGTAAAGCTGATCGACGTTTTTCCGGATGATTACCAGTATCCGGAAACTGGCAACAAGATGCCAAATGGCCAGCCTGAAAGAATGCGTCCGCCTCTCGATTCAGCAGGCAGTGTCTTTCAACCCGGCGGCTATGAAATGCTGCTCCGCGGCGAGCCGATGCCCGCTCGTTTCAGAAATGGTTTTGAAACGGCAGAGGCTCTAAAACCGAATGCGGTCACGCCGCTTAGCTTCACGATGCCCGGCATCACGCACACGTTTCAAAAAGGCCACCGCATCATGGTACAGATCCAGAGCACATGGTTCCCGCTGGTCGCAAGAAACCCGCAAGAGTTCGTTCCTAATTATCAAACAGCGACGCAGGCGGATTTTCGCAAGGCAAGTGAACGTGTATATTATGGCGGCAAGAACATGTCGGCGATCGTTTTGCCGATACAGAAGAAGTAATTTATGGCAAACACTTCAATTTGGATTGGCCGTCTGCTCGTCCTGATCGGGATCGTCGGCTATGGGTACGGAATTTACGCGGGGAATGCCAGCCTCACGGCTTTCATCCCGGCCGCGTTCGGCATCGTGCTAATGGCGCTCGGCCATCTCGCCGTCGCAAAACCCGATCTGACCAAGCATCTTATGCACGCCGCGGTCGTGATCGCTTTGCTCGGGTTCATCCTGCCGCTCGGCAGATTGCTTTCGAAGATCAGTTCTATAGCGCTGTCCGCAGCCGTGGTCTCGCAGATCGCCATGGCTGTCGTCTGCCTGATATTTGTCGTACTGGCAGTGAGATCGTTCATAGCGGCGCGGCGCTCGGTCGGCTAAAGCTTCGCTACCGACATTGTTCTTTGAAAATTTATTAGGTAGTTTGTCGCGGCCCGCACGCGAGCCGAATTTCGACCAAAAGGCCCGTGCCCAGGTTTTGGGCCGTGATCGTGCCGTTGTGAGCATGAATGGCCCGCTGGGCGATCGCAAGGCCGAGGCCGATGCCGCCGGTCGCTCGCTCGCGGGCTTCGCCGACGCGGTAAAAGGGCACGAAAAGATTCTGCAGTTCGTCCTCAGGCACGCCGCCGCCCGAGTCGCTGACTCGCACAACGGCTCCGTCGGATTCCTGTGAGAGTCTCACATGGACCGCGGTGCCCTCGTCGGTGTAACGAACCGCGTTTCTGATGACGTTCTCGATGGCGCTTCGCAGTAAGTTGTCGTTGCCGGTAACGTAGCAATCGAATTCGGCTTGGACCTCGACCCGCTTGTTTTTGGCACGGGCCTCAAAATCGGCGTCCTCACCAACATCGGTCACGACTTCGCGAAGATTGATCCGTTCATAATCGAGATTGGTCGAACCGCTCTCGAGTTTTGAAAGCGTCAGAATGCGCGAGATCATCTCGTTCAGCCGGGCAGATTCGCTCTCGATCCGGTCAAGCTGCGGCGCGGCGGCACCGTTGGTTTTCTGCTTGGCGATCTCGAGAGCTACGCCGAGACGAGCAAGAGGCGACCGCAGTTCATGCGAGACGTCGCGTGTGAGCCGCTGCTGAGATGTAATGAGCGACCCGATCCGCTCGGCCATAACGTCAAAATCACGTGCGAGCTTGGCCAGTTCGTCGCCCCGGCGGCCGACTCGATCCGCCACGCGAGCGTCGAGGTCGCCGTCAGCTAGCCGATGTGTAGCTTCTCGTATCTTTTTGATCGGCGATGAAATGTAGCGTGCGAGAGCGTAGCAAAGGATCAGCGCAACCAGAAGGAGACCGAGCAGCCGCAAATATCGAAGCTGCGAATCGCCCAAAAGGGCCACCGGCCGAGGCCGCTCCCATCGGACGAGCAAAGTATAGGCTTCGCCGTTCTGCAGCGTCACCTGTTTCGCCGCCAGAGCGTTTTCAGGCTGGGCCGAGTCAAGCTCGACGTTGCCGCTCGCCGCTGTTCTCGCGACCAGGTCGTTGTATTTCGCGGGATCGATGCCCTCGTCCAGCCACGTTTTGCCGGCCGGCCCAACGAGATCGACTTCGCCGATCGTATCGGCCTGACGGATTCGCGTCAGATATTGTCGAAGCCCAGCGTCGCCTTCTTTTTCAAGGATCTGCCCGGCGGTCGCTGCATAGATCGACATCTGGTTGCGCACCGAGATCTGCCAGCGGCTGACGACCGGCTCGCTTTGCACCGACCAGTTGACAAAGATTACAACGCCAACCATTACGCCGATAGCCGCCAGGAACCAGAGAAAGATCTTCAGGAACAAATTCATTGAGTGTAGATGTAACCGACCGATCGGATCGTTTTTATGCGCTCGCTGTCGTCTTTATGATTGCCCAGCTTTTTACGAAGGTTGCTGATGTGCATGTCGAGACTGCGGTCGAAAGGCGAGAGTTTGCGGTCGAGGACATTCTCGCTCAGATCTTCCTTTCGGACAACTTTGCCCGCGTGCTTTACCAATTCCGTTAGCAAGTCGAACTCTACCGACGTCAGAGTAAGCTCCTCCCCGTTCAGTTTAGCCGACCTTGACGATGCTGATAGTTCGACATCGCCGACCTGCAGCTTTTCGGCGGCCACGGCTCCGTTATCCTCGCCGCCGCTCCGTCGCATGATCGCACGCAGACGGGCGACCAACTCACGTGGATTAAAGGGTTTCGGCAGATAATCGTCCGCACCGATCTCGAGGCCGACGATGCGTTCCATATCATCGCCGCGCGCGGTGAGCATCAGGACGGGAAGCTTTGATTGTTCGCGCAAATGGCGAAGCACTTCGAACCCGTTCATTCGCGGGAGCATAACGTCCAGGATCGCCATGTCGTAGTTGCCCGACTTTGCTTTTTCAAGGCCGGCGATACCATCGTTGACCGCCTCGGTCTGAAATCCTTCGACGGTCAGATATTCCGACACGAGGTCGCAAAGCTCTTCGTCGTCGTCGATGATAAGTATCTTATCCATTGCAAGGATTTTACGTTAAAAAGAGTGCCAATTGCCTCGCTTTTACACTTCTTTACACTTAATCACGAAATTAAACATTCGTTCGGGTGCAGAATTCGTCTAACGCTCATGGAGTAATAAAGCTCCCGTCTAAAAAACGTAGTAATTGACGAGCAGGAGACAGGTAATGAAAAAGAGAAATATTGTAATTTTAGCGATCGGCGTTCTGGTTCTCGGGGCCGCGTTCGTGTTTGCTCAGAAAGCAGTCCACAGGGGCTTTGGCGGCGGACATGGTTTTGGACATGGTCCGGGTATGGGAATGGCGTTTCGCGCGCTGAACCTCACCGACGATCAAAAGGCGAAGGTCAAGACGATCATGGAAACGAACAAGGCCAATTTCCAACCGATCATGCAGTCGCTCAAGGAAAACCGTAAGAAGATGGCAGACCTGACAGCGAACGGGGCTTTTGACGAGGCCCAGGTAACGGCTCTCGCGACCGAGCAGGGTAATCTGACGGCTAAAATGATCGTCGAGAAGGAACGTGTCAAATCGCAGGTTTACGCGCTCCTCACCGATGAGCAGAAAGCCAAGGCTGCGCAAATGCGCGATGAATTCAAGCAGAAAATGCAGGACCGGTTCAAAGACCGCAAGGCCGGAGTCGACACCGACAAGCCTTCTGAATTCTAGCCATTCGACCGAACGAACAAGGGAAGGTAATGAAAGGCCTCGCGATTATTCGCGGGGCTTTTTGTCTAGATAGGTGCCTGCATTACGACGAGGCCGCCGATCATAACGAATTTCAGATCGCCATTCTCATCGATACCGACAAGATCAGCACGCTTGCCCACTTCGATCGAGCCTCGCTCGTCGAAGCACCCCAACAGCTTAGCGGGATTTTCAGAGGCCATTTTCGATACATCCGCGTCCGAGAAACCTAGCGATCTCATTCGTTTGACAGCATCGAGCATCGTGATCACCGAACCCGCAATGCTTCCGCGCTCATTTCGGGTGCGGC
Source organism: Acidobacteriota bacterium (assembly GCA_040004905.1). GTDB lineage: Bacteria > Acidobacteriota > Blastocatellia > Pyrinomonadales > Pyrinomonadaceae > OLB17. The sequence goes on along the minus strand of JBDTZW010000443.1, from coordinate 4,655 downwards.
CGTTTTCGACTGTGATCGTTTCGCCCCAGAGGTGATAAGAACCGTCACCTAGCCCGGTCGGCGCCGCAGAATCGCTGATAAGCGAAACTTTGTCAGGCGTTTTTGTACGGCATGCAAATTCGAGAATTCGTAGATCAACGTGGATGCCGTCCGCGATGATGTCGAATGTCACGTCACTATTCGCCAGTCCCCAGCCGGCAACGCCGACTTCGCGATGATGCACGCCCGTCATCGCGTTAAAGAAATGCGTCATGTGGCGAGCTCCCGCAACGAAAGCTTGGTCGAGAGTTTCCGAGTCGGCTTTGGTGTGGCCGATCGAAACGATCCATCCCTGTTTTCGAAGCTCCGTGATCAACGCAATTCCGCCCTCGACCTCCGGCGCCAGCGTCGTCATGTGAACACCTTTTTTTAGTCGCGGCAACTCCCGGACAACTGATAACTGACTACCGTTCTTGAAAAACTCAGGCCTTAACGCCCCGCACATCTTCTCGTTCGCGAAAACGCCTTCGTAATGTACACCCAAAGCCTGAGCAACCGGTCGGCCCGCCTGAATCTCCACCAACCGATCGATCGCCGCGATCACTCGGCCGAAATTCTCATCCGAATCTGGCACCAACGTCGGCAGCCACGCCGTCACGCCATTCCTCGCCAAAAACGCCGCGATCTCCAACAACCCATCCACATCCGCCACATTCACATCCACCCCAACCGCCCCATGATTGTGAATGTCAATAAATCCCGGAAGCAGGAGCAACTCCGCTACATCGATAGCTGTGGCACAGTCAAATTCATTTTCCGAGTGAAATGTCTTTCTGATTATTCCGTCGATTACGGGAATCCAGGTTCGTTCAGTATCACCTTGTTCCCCCAGTCGCACATTCTTGATCAGAACTATCTCCATGACAAAATTGTTCCACAGTTATCTAAGAAAAGAAAAAAGCCCGCGCCACTCAATAGCAACGCGGGGCAAAGAGTTTGTTTACACCTTTGTTAGAAGCTGAACTTTGCTCCCAGCTGCATCGTTCTTGGATCGCGTGTCGTGCCGATTATACCGTAGGCTGAGCTGGTAATATTCAAGCTAGACAGCGTCGCGAAGTTTGTGTGATTGAAGATATTGAAAACCTCCCATCTCAGTTGAAGAGCCTTCGATTCGCCAAAACGAATGTTCTTAGAAAGCGTGGCGTCGAACCGTGTGGTTGACGGCCCAAAGATTGTATTGCGAGATGCATTGCCAACCCTATTCACGCCGGCCGGCGGATTCGAGAAGCAGCCTGTATTGAACCATTGCGCGAACACATTCGGGGCATTACTGTTTGGATCGCAAGTCTGATCCGGACGAGCGCCGGATGGCGACGAACCCAATAACCCGAGTCCGGCCGGATCATTCGACGATGTCGCGGCGCTAAACCCGAGTCCCGTATAGACATACGTGATTCCGGAGAATTGCCATCCACCTAGCAGCTTTCCAGTTAGGTTCGCCTGATCCTTGAAAAACGGCAGCTCATAAATGTAATTAACGCTCAAAATGTGGCGTCTATCGAGACTAGCCCGAGCCCATTCGTCACGGAAACTATAAGTATTCTGGGGTGAGCTTCCAGATTCACTCTGGCTGTTCGTCAGATTCTTTGACCAAGTGTAGGCCAAATTGACCTGGCTACTATCATTGAATCTGTGTTGCGCCGTGACCTGAAGGCTATGGTAATTAGAGTCGAAAGCCGTTTCCAGGAAACGAACTGCCCCGTAACCTCTGAAGGGACGAATCTGGTTAAGAAGAATCTCCGAAGTATTGAGATTAGCAGGTGTACGAGCCGCATTACTCGTAAAGACCTGACCCGGAGCTTGGCAAGGAGCCGTTGTTGCAGTCGCCGTATTGGTTACACATGTTTGGGTGAGAGCATATCCCGGAGGCAGCAAATTGAGATCTACCAGACCTGTTAAATGGACACCCCGTGAACCGAAATAGCCGATTGTCACAAGCGTTTTCGCGCCGAACTGATGCTGAACATCGAGTGACCAACTTTGAACGTAAGGAGTTTTAAAATTCGGGTCGATTCCTGCCACGTTCTGAACAGCATTGCTAACGGATGAACTTCCCCCAAGCGGGTTATCGAGAGTCGTCGGATTAACTATTATTTGCTGTTGAAACGGGGGATTTGTAGCGACCAGTCCTGTTTCTTCGAAACTGAACGAGAGCTGATCGTAATATAAACCGTATCCAGCTCTGATCGAGGTCGTGCCTTTTTTAAATGGATCCCAAGCAATGCCGACGCGCGGTGCGAAATTATTGCGAGTCGGAGCAACGGACTTGCCCCACGGAGAAACCGTGGCGCCAGGAACAGACGCTTGGCTATTAACGATGATGCCGTTTAAGGGATTTCCAGTTCCCGGAATTCGAGCACCATCATTAGAATTAGCAGTCGAAGTCGCGCTTGGAAAGGCACCAATCTGGAAGGCCTGACTGGGATTGAAAAAGTCCGGATCGAAGCTGGTCATACGGCCATTACCATCCCACGGCTGGCCGAAACGAGAGAAGCGCAGCCCGTAATAGAGCGTAATATTAGACTTGAATCGCCATTCATCCTGTGCAAATGCCTCAACGCTGGCAGCGTGTAGGTCAGCGGTCAAGTCAAATTGATTTTGCGTAAATGTCTGAGTGTTACCGAGCAAAAAGTTCGCCCACAACTGATTAGTATTGCTCGTTGTTGATGGTTTTCCGCACGTAGGATCAGCCGACGGTAGAACACAGCCCTTTGGCGCCGCGGTAACCGCACCATAGGTGCCTTCATTGGTACCGCCAAGGGAATTTTCATGCTTTCGAATCTTGGAAACATTAGCACCATACTTGGTCGTGTGTGAGCCAAAAATCTTTGAAAAAGTAACAAACGCTGATTTGTTAAATGAAAAATCGCTGTAAGGCCCGAAGGCCGTCACGGACGAAAAGCCGTTACCCGTGATGGTGGGTATTCTGCCCCTGGTTGTCGGGAAGGCAAAGGTCGGCAAGTGCGCCGCGATGTCAGGTGAGTTTGCAATGTTGTCCAGACCGATAATTTGACTCGGAACATCGCCGAAGGAGTACGATGCTCCAAACTCCAAGACCGATGACGACGTGGGCACCCAAGTCACTCGACCTACGTGCGTGCGGCCGGGAGAATTGGTTTTTGCCGTCGCAATAAAGGGCTGTCCGCCTCCCTGGCCGAACGTGCCGTTCGGATCTATCGTCGGTATATCGTCGTTTTCAAATCGATAGTATGCTGATACTTTGTCGCCGAATTTGTGATCGATCCGGATCAGGTCTTGCCGAAAGTTAAATACCCCCCTGGTTGGGAAGAAAAGATTTCCATTCGCGTCCGGGAGCGGCATCTTGTTGTAAATGTCTTGAACATATGCAGCGGCCAACGGACTCCAATTAGCTTGTGGAATTGACGTCGCGGTGACACTACAGGGATTAGCCGCAGGTCCTGTGCAAACGGGTTGTGCGAAGTTTCCCTGACGAAGAGCTGCAGTCGGAACCGTCGAGGTGAAGCTTGGATAAACAATAACCCTTCGCACCTCTTCCGAGAAGAAAAAGAACGTATTTCCTTTCTCTAACATCGGCCCGCCTTCGCCAAAGTGCGGGAAAACCAACGGGCCGCCAAACGTGCCGCCAAAGTTGTTGTACCTAAGTGGCGGACGTTTCGCCTTCCCATTTGAATCGATTCCTAGTGGGGCCGTTCTGTTCGTCAAGAAGGGGTTGGCGTTCAGTTTTTCATTACGCCAAAATTCATATACGTCGCCGTGAAACTTGCTATTTCCACTCTTTGTCACAACGTTAACCTGCCCACCGGCACTTCGGCCGGACTCAGCTGGATAAAGGCTGCGAAGGACGGCGAACTCTTGGATCGCGTCAACCGACGGGTACGTTTGCACCGTCAAATTAGCGCCTCGATCGGTAGTGTCCGCTCCATCCACGGTATATGTATTAGAACTCGAACGCACACCGTTGACCGCGATCTGCAACGCATTCGACTGCCCACCTGGATTGGTCGAACCCACATAGATCTGGTCGGCTACGTTGGGCGAAACGCCGGGCGAAAGTGTAATTAACTGCGCCCAGTTTCGGTTGTTCAAGGAAAGTTCGCGCACCTGATCGCCACTGATAACATTGCTTGCGACCGCAGACTGGGTATTCACCTGCAGCGGGTCTGCGTTCACCGTCACCGTCTCGGCGACGTTCCCCGCGTCTAACGTAACGTCTACCGTGTGACGCTCATTGACGTTGAGTTTTACCCGTGCCGTAATGCTCTTTTTAAAGTTGGTCGCTTCGACTGAAACGTCATAAAAGGCTACGGGCAAAGTAGGTGCCGAAAACTCACCATCGCTACCGGTGATTACCGTACGAGCAGCGAGTTTTGTATCGCTATTGGTGATGGTTACAGTCGCGTTCGGCACCCCCGCTCCGTTTGAGTCGCGAACTGTTCCAGAGATCGAGCCCGTGATCTCCTGCGCTGCAACTAGAGCGCTGAGGAACAAACAGAAGACTGCTGCGGCCAGAATCGAAAACCAAGTCCTTTTCATCATACTTGTCCTTCCTCTCATACTAAATTTTTTCGAGATTACCATAGCCAAGCCATAAGAATAATTTACGTTTTCGTAAATTTATCCATATTTTCGTTATC
>JBDTZW010000373.1:0-6130 GCA_040004905.1 Acidobacteriota bacterium | reverse complement strand
CAGACTTACATATATTAACCTGTTATTCGTGGTTCGTAAATCGTAAATCCAAGAGATTCCAAGGTCAAACGCAGTGCAGTGTATTCTTTTCAATCGCGTTCGGTCTTCGCGCGAGTTTTTTGAAACAACGGGCAAAATCCCGTCGTAGTAAGGATTTGACGCCGGAGCACCCGTAATTTTGCCTTGGGAACGTCAACTAAACTATTATTTCACCATTGCGAGGACAAATAGAGCATGGCATTAAGCCGTAGATCGAAAATAATAATTGGAGCCGGTACAGTTGTACTGCTGATCGCCATTATTGCGATAAGCATCTTGGCGACACGCACGGACACGCCAGAGGTAACGGTCGTAAAGACAGAGAAACGGCATGAGTTGCGTTCGACCGTTACGTCATCGGGCGAAGTGCGTCCGATCCAGTTCATGAACCTCACAAGTGAGGTACAGGGCCGAATCGAGGAAATATATGTAAAGGAAGGCGATCTGGTTAAAAAAGGGCAACCCCTCGTCCGCCTCGATCCTGACCAGCTTCAATCCAGCACCGACGCGCAGGTAGCTGCGTTTCAATCCGCTCAGGATGAGGTCCGCGTCTCACAGTCGCAGGTCGTCGCAGCCCAGAATCAGCTCGCACAGTCTCAGCAGCAGTTAAACGTTGCTCAGGTTGCGATCGATACGGCCCGGCAGCAAGTAGTTTCCGCGCAAACGGATGTGGATAAAGCACAGGTTGAGCTCAATGCGGCGCTTCGTGAGCAAAAGCGTAACGAGCAGCTTCTCGAAAGCGGTGTTATTTCAAGGCAGGTCGTCGATGAGGCAAAGGATCGCGTCGATAGTGCAAGAGCTTCGGTCAACACGGCAAAGGCGAATCTGGCGTCGAGACAATTGGGGATCAAGGATGCGCAGGCAAGGCTGAACCAACAGGCGGTCGCGGTAACGGATGCGCGGAGAGCGGTAAATACCGCAAACCTTAGCGTGAGCAGCAGCCAATCTCGTGCGACCCAGCAATCCGCTGTTCTTCGCGGCCAGAGGGATCAGCGCGATAAGACGCTTCAGGTTGCTCCGATCAACGGTGTTATCGCAGAGATCCCCTCGAAGGTCGGTACGTTTGCAGTCGCCGGCCTTTCTACTACTGCTCTGCTGACGATCGCGGACATGTCGGAGATCAACGTCGAAGTAAAGGTCGACGAGACCGAGATAGACAAGGTTGAAAAAGGACAGAAGGCTAAGATCAAGGTGGACGCCTTTGGCGATCGGGAATTTGAAGGCGAAGTGGTCAACAAAACGCCCCTTGCAGTCGGTAAATCGGCAACCAGCGGGGGTCTTTCCACAACTATTAACGTCCAGGAGGCTAAAGAGCTGAAGGTCGTCATCAAGCTCCTAAACATTCCCGACGATGCCAAAGACGGGTTGCGTCCCGGAATGAGTGCGACGGCCACGATCACCACTAAGACCGTCAACGATGTAATTGCCGTGCCGCTTCAGGCCGTTGTTGAAAAACGGCAGGAAGGCACGCCGGCTCCGACGATCCAATCAAAATCGATCGCCTCGGCGGATAAACCAAAACCAATTAAAGGCGTTTATATTCTTGATGGGAAGAAGGCGAAATTCGTCGCGGTCGAGACCGGGATAACGGGGGAATCCGATATCGAGATCACAAGCGGTTTGGAGGAAGGGCAGGATGTCATCACGGGCCCGAGCCGAATCCTGAATACGCTAAAAGACGGAGCTGTAGTAAAGCAGCAAACCAAGAAAGAGGGCGATGCCGCTCCTAAGTCATAGGTTATGTACAGATTCATGGAAGAAGAAAACGGAACCGCTGTCAAAACAGCAGAATCACCTGCCACCGGCCGCGGGCTGATCTCCATGAGCAATATCTGGAAGACATACCAGATGGGCGTGGAAGAGCTTCACGCCCTCCGCGACGTTTCCTTTGAAGTCAAAAAAGGGGAATATCTGGCTATCATCGGCCCGTCAGGTTCCGGTAAATCAACCCTTATGAATCTGATCGGATGTCTTGATTCCCCATCAAAGGGCGAATACTGGATCAATAACAACCTTGTCTCTGACATGACTGACGACGAGCTGGCCCGTATTCGAAACAAGGAGATCGGCTTCGTTTTCCAGACCTTCAATTTGCTTGCTCGTGCTACCGCTCTTCACAATGTTGAGCTCCCGCTGATCTATGCCGGGATGCGGTCGGGTGAACGGCACGACAAGGCTCAAGCTGCCTTAGCGTCGGTAGAATTGGGCGATCGCGTTATGCACCGCCCAAACGAGCTCTCAGGCGGACAACGACAGCGTGTTGCGATCGCGAGGGCGTTGGTAAATCATCCGTCGATACTGCTTGCTGATGAACCCACCGGCGCTCTCGATTCAAAAACCAGCGTTGAGATCATGGCACTCTTTGAAAAGCTTCACGCCGAAGGCAACACCATAATCATCGTTACGCACGAGCCGGACATCGCCGCGCGTGCGCATCGCGTTATCACAATTCGCGACGGTGTGATCGAGAAAGACGAAAAGATCAAATGATCGAACAGCTTCCGTTGTATGTTTCGCTGATCTTTATAGTCACGGCACTGCTAACGGTCTGGCTTTTTTTGAAGTCATTAGGTCCCGGCCAAGCGGCATCACTTCCGGCACGCCTCCTGCTTTTCCTCATTCCTTTCTGGTTCATTCTTCAGGGAGTCCTGGGTATAGGCGATTTTTATCACTACACAGATACCTTTCCACCGAGGGTGTTCTTGTTCGGCGTTTTTCCGGTTCTGCTCCTGATCGCTGTTTATTTTGCGTTCTTTCGCAAGAAACTGGTCGAAGGTCTTTCGACAAAGGTCTTGACGATTCTGCACGTTGTTCGAATCCCGGTAGAATTTGTTCTGCTTTGGCTTTTCCAATCAGGTCAGGTCCCTCGACAAATGACTTTTGAAGGTTGGAATCTTGACATTCTTTCCGGACTTACGGCTCCGATCATTTATTTCCTGGCTTTCCGAAATGGGAAGATAAACCGGCCGCTGCTGATCGTTTGGAATCTCGCCGCACTTGGTCTTCTGGCAAATGTCGTTACCATCGCCTTTCTTTCGTTCAAATCACCGATGCAGCAAATCGCGTTCGCTCAGCCGAACATCGCGATAACCTATTTCCCGTTCATCTGGCTGCCGACTATAGTAGTCCCGGCGGTGCTTTTTGCCCACCTTGCAGCATTGTGGAATCTGCTAAAAAGGCGCGAAAAATAGACTTCGTCTTTCTAAACAAATTCATGAAACTTTGCGTATCAAACTGCGGTCTCTTACCATCTAAACAGCGATGAATTTTGCCGAGACATTAAAACTTGCCTTAGACGCCATTTGGGCCCATAAACTGCGATCGTTCCTGACACTTCTCGGAATGATCATCGGGGTTACGGCATTCATGGTCGTACTTTCAATACTTCAGGGATTTAATGTTTACGTCGATGAAAAGATCGCGGGAATCGGCTCAAATTCGTTTACAGTTCGACGATTCAGTTTTGATGATTTCAAAGACACTGACACGATTGCTGCGGCTCAGCGCCGAAATAAAGAGCTTTCTTTCGACGAATTGGATTTTCTTCGTGAACATTCACAACTGATCGATAGAATAGGGGCCAAATCCGGAGGCGCACCAGTCGAGGTTAAGCGTGGCCACGATACACTCTCCGACGTCTCCGTATCAGGTGTCGAACCAATTATCTCGCAGATCGAAAAAACGGATATCGCGGAAGGTCGATTCTTTTCGGACGCAGAAAATAACAATTCAATGCGCGTTGCTTTCGTAGGCACGGACGTAACGGACAAGCTCTTCCCAGCTGGTGATGCCCTGGGTAATGAGATTGTGATTCGCGGCATTCCATACAGGATAATCGGAATTCAAACAACTAAGGGCACTGTTTTCGGACAGCCCCAAGATAGTTTTGTCCAACTGCCGATAAAAACGTATGGACTCGCTTTCGGCGGTCTCACAAGGAACCGAGCGCCGTATTTCGAAGCATCCGCGCGATCGAATACGAATTTCAAGGATGCGGTTGAGGAGATTCGATCCCTAATGCGCATCAAGCGAAAACTCGCCGTCGGTGAAAAGGATAACTTCGGCATTTTAACCCCTGACGCGATTTCTGGGCTTATTGACGGAATTAAAGGCCCAACCTTCATGATTATCCTCTTTGTTCCAATGATCGCTCTGGTAGTCGGTGCGATCGTTATCATGAATATAATGTTGGTCGCCGTTACGGAGCGCACACGGGAAATCGGTATTAGAAAAAGTTTGGGAGCTCGACAGGCGGACATTCTGAAACAGTTCCTGTGCGAGGCCGCAATGCTTTCCGCCATAGGGGGGATTCTTGGCCTGATTCTGGCCGAACTGATCGGTTTTGTAATCAGCGCAGTGCTTTTAAAGACCGTGATCCCGTGGTACGCAGCGGTAATTTCTATAGGTGTATCGGCCCTGGTTGGTATCATGGCCGGCCTATACCCCGCTTGGAAAGCAGCCCGGCTTGATCCGATCGAAGCGTTGCGAATGGAATAACGTTTGTAAACTCGATATGAAAGTACTCACGAGTTCGTTTTACGAAAACTTCAAGATGGCGATCGATACGTTGCGGAGTAACAAACTGCGCTCTTTCTTAACGATTTTCGGGGTGGTTGTTGGCGTGATCACCGTGATGGTAATTTCATCTTTTATAAGCGGAGTAAAAGTTGCTGTCGAGAAGCAGGTCGAATCCTTCGGAACACGATCCCTTTTTCTGTATAAGTTTGATATTGGATTCCACGTTGGACGTCGCTCTCAAGAGGAGCGTATGCGCAAACCATTGACCGTAGGAGATGCTGAGGCAATCAAGAACCTTTCCTCCATAGAGACCGCTGTTCCTTTTCTGGATGTCTCGAATGACTTTTTTGGTCAAAAGATAATGGTAACCGGGAAGAACGGAAAGACATCTTCGTCCGTGCAGCTTCAGGGAACTTTCCCAGAAATCGAGAAGACTACAAGCGAGGTTCTGCTTGACGGCCGGTGGTTCTCGCAATCGGAAAGCGACGAAAAGGCGAACGTCTGTCTCGTTGGCTCGACCGTAGTTGAGAGCTATTTCCCGATGGGTAAGCCTATAGGTGATACGATTCAAATCGGTGGGACGGAGTTTCGTGTCATCGGCACACTCGAGAAACGCGAACAACTTTTTGGCGGTGGAGGCGGTAACAATGACCAGAGCAACGTAATCTACATTCCAATGGGTGCCGCTCTCAAACTGAAACCCAATGCGGACGACCTGTTTATACTTGCCGTGGCTCGTGAGGGAAAATTGGAAAAAGCGAAAGATGATGTGCAGGATTTGCTGCGCGTCCGTCGGCATGTGGAATCCGGCAAGCCTAATAATTTCTCGATGGAAACCGCGGCCAGCCTGATTGATCAATTTAATTCGATCACCTGGATGATCGCTCTCGCGATGATAGTTATTTCGTCGGTTGGACTGATGATCGGCGGTATCGGTGTGATGAACATCATGTTGGTTTCGGTCACGGAACGAACTCGCGAGATCGGCATTCGAAAGGCGATCGGTGCAAAACAGAGCGACATTCTGCTTCAGTTTTTGATAGAAGCCGCAACTCTTACTGGCTTCGGAGGTCTTGTAGGTTTGCTGATCGGATGGTTGCTAACACTTCTAGTGAAACTAATCATGCCATCGTATGTACCTTGGTGGGCGCCGGTTGCGGGATTTTTTGCCAGCGTCGGCATCGGCATTGTATTTGGCCTGTTCCCTGCTTGGAAGGCTGCCCGGCTCGATCCAATCGAATCGCTCAGGTACGAATAAACCAATGGGCCGCTGTCGATTTGACGGCGGCCCAAATTCTTAACGGTTGCGGCTCAATTTACGTTACCCGAGAACAGTGCTCCGATGACTCGGAAGGCGATGCCGATCAGTGCGATTATTATCGTTAATGTCCAAGCGGAACTTGATGAAAGCCGGTTGGTGATCCGGAGCCCGATAGCCGCCAATATCCAACCCCAGATAAAGAAGATATCCACCGTTGATAAAAGCGTTCCTAGTACCGGCATCCCTTTACCGTCGATAAGAAACCCCAGATTGGCATGAAGAACGGTCCGCTGACTTGCGGCAACATCAATG
>JBDTZW010000191.1:0-1854 GCA_040004905.1 Acidobacteriota bacterium | reverse complement strand
CCTCGGGCGGATATGCGGTCGTAATGCCTGACTATATCGGACTCGGCGATCACAAAGGAGCTCATCCGTATCCGCTAAACATCACCAACGCCAAGTCCGGCGTGGATATCATCGAACCGGCACGGGCCTTGGCCGAACAGAAAGGTTATATCATCGGACCTCATCTTTTTGTAACCGGATATTCGGAAGGCGGGGGCATCGCAATGGCGCTGACCCGCGAGCTCCAGAACATGAAGGGCGATTACTATCAGGTCAATGCCTCCGCACCGGCGTCCGGCCCGTATGATCTGACTGGAGTCACGCGCGATTTCATGCTCAAGCAGCCGACCGATCAGATCGGTTTTGGCGTTCGTCTTTATCTATTTTCGTATTCGACCTTTTACCTGCGAAAGAATCACAACATCAAAATCACTGAATATTTTAAGCCTGCGATGGCAAATTCGATCTGGCTGAACTACAACGCGAATTTGAAGGATAAAGATCTCGTGGTTCGTCTCGGATTGACCGGCGTCCTGATGCGTTCGAAAAATTCAATTCTTAACGTGATCACGCCGCGATTTGAACGTGCGATCCGAACGCTCGATCGCAAGGACAGATTGATCGCGGATCTTTATGCTAACAACATCTATGATTGGGCGCCGAAAACGCCGATGCTGCTGATAAACCTCGATGGCGACGCGGTCGTCGATCCTGCTAACACCGAAAAAGCGTTTCGAACCATGCGGGCCAAAGGCATCGGAGCAGAGCAGCTTCGCAGATACGTCATCCGCAATAGCTCGCTCGACCACCTAACCGCAGTTCCCGCAGCAATGTCCGTCGCCCGCAGCTTCTTCGACGGCGGATTCGCTGCCGTTCGCGACGCGCAGTAAAAGATTTATCATATGGCGAATTCGATCAGTTCGAAGGCGGCTATCAATGGTTCTTGACGATCTACCGATAACTTACGTTGGCACGCCGGATCTTGAGGCTGCTATAGACACTTACACGAATGAGCTTTCGCTGGGATACCGGTTGGAAATGATCAAACCAGCGGATCACCCTAGTGAGGCATGGTTGACCAACGGTAAGAATAGAGTCTGCATTAAAGAGAGGCGAATCAGTGTAAGGTCAAAAAAGGGCGGCGTGCATCGAGCAGCCCCTCCAGTCATCGAAGGCGAATGGCATACCGGTCGGGCGGGGATGGAGTATCGCGATCTTATTCCCGGACGCCTTGGCGGAAAAGTGATCGCTTCGCACATTCGGCTAACTCAGGATGGCGAAGTTCCCGATTACGTTCACTATCACAAAGTAAAATTCCAGATGATCTACTGTCTTCGCGGGCGGATCAGGGTCGTGTACGAAGATCAGGGGCCGCCATTTTGGCTGGAGCCGGGCGATTGCGTCCTGCAGCCGCCCGAGATCCGTCATCGCGTGCTCGAATCTACCGGACACGCCGAGGTCGTCGAGATCGGAATGCCCGCCGTCCACGAAACCTGGGTCGAGCATGAGATGGAACTGCCGACCAGCGAGATTAAGCCCGACCGCGATTTCAGCGGGCAGCGTTTCGTGCGTCATATCGCGTCCGAAGCCGATTGGATCGCGTCGGAGACCCAGGGACTCGAGTCCCGCGATACAGGTATCTCAAAGGCAACGAGCGGCCTGGCGAATGTCTTTATTTCGCGGACGAACTTGGGAGGCGTCTCGGGGCAATGTATTCAGTTCGATCGTTACGTTTTTTTCTTTGTGACCAGCGGAAATCTTGAAATTGCCACCCATGACGGAGATAACCGCATCTTGAATCCTGGCGAGGCGTCCGTTATCCATCCAAATATCGACTACAAGTGTAAATTTGCAGCAAACACCGTGGTTCTGGAG
>JBDTZW010000034.1:0-6150 GCA_040004905.1 Acidobacteriota bacterium | reverse complement strand
CGGCTCTATGTAGCTCTCGTGCCATTCGTCGTCCTCGCAGCGGTGCATAGTCGATGGTGGTTGTTAGGATTGCCGTTGTGGCTGGCGGCACGAACGGCAAAACGAATTCTTGCTCACAGATTTGAGTTTGGGGTCGGAACGCTGTTCAACCCCGTGATCTTTTTTGGTGTCGCGGGGCTCATATTGTTGATCGATCTGGCGACGTTTGTTGGTTGGATACAGGCGATCCTGTTTCGGCAAGCTGATCCACAACCGTCCACCACCCCTGCGGCAGAGCCGGCCGCCCCTCCCAGGCAAGGAGGGGAGTTTTAGGAACAGTGGCGAAGACGCTTTACATCTGTTATTTCGGCGTGCGGGAGCCGCTGGTGCAGACGCAGGTCATCCCTTATCTGCTTGAGATCGCAAAGGACGAGATCGAGGTGACGCTGCTTACCTTCGAGCCGAACATGAAGGAAAAATGGACGGCGGAGCAGATCGAATCGGAGAGGGTGAAGCTTTCCGAAAAAGGAATCGCTTGGCTTTGCCGTGCTTATCATAAGAGCCCGAGCGTTCCGGCCACGGCGTACGATATCTTTAGCGGTGCGTGGTATATCGGTCAGCTTTTGCGTAAAGAGAAATACGACGTCCTTCATGGCCGCGTTCATATTCCGACCCTGATAGGAGCGTTGGCCCGAAAGCTGTCAAAGCATAAGCCTAAGCTCCTTTTCGACATACGTGGATTCTTTCCCGAGGAATATACCGATGCCGGTGTCTGGCCCGAGAACGGGTGGCTTTACCGTTCGGCAAAACGAGTTGAGAAATGGCTCCTCGAAGAAGCGGACGGGTTTGTCGTTCTAACGGAAAAAGCTCGCGAGATCCTTTTTCCCGAATCGAAGGAAACAGGGTTTGACCGCTTTGAACGGCCCGTCGAGGTTATTCCCTGCTGCGTCGATATAGAAAAGTTCAAGACGGCGAACGAGTTTTCTCGCCGCGAAGCCCGAGCGGAACTGGAGATCGGTGACCGGCGGGTCATTGCGTACGTAGGTTCGTTCGGGGGCTGGTATTTGACGGATGAGATGCTGGAACTGTTTGCCGCTGCAAAAAAGCAGGACCCGAATTCCTTCGCCTTGATCTTTACACAGCGGGACACGGAATCGATCAAAGCGCGCTTACGCGAGAAAGGGTTTTCCGACAGCGAATTTTACGTCGGCTCGGTGACGCCGGGTGAACTTCCGAAATACCTCTCGGCGGCGGACGCGGCGGTGTCGTTTATCAAAGCCTGCTACTCAAAGCAATCTTCGTCTCCTACCAAGATCGCCGAATATCTTGCGTGCGGATTGCCGATAATTGCTAATCGCGGTGTCGGGGATATTGATCTGCAGCTGGGAGGCGGCGATGTCGGGGTCCTTCTGGACGGTTTCGAAGAAGAAAAATACGCTAGTGCTCTGGGGCGTATTGAAGAGCTCGGCGATGTAGCGAACATATGCCGTGAAACGGCGGCGAGAGAGTTCGATCTTGAAACTGTCGGCGGGATTCGATACCGGAGGATGTATAGCCGTTTGTTGGAAAGCGAGGAACTGGTATGAAGGTCCTCGCTCTTTGTTCGTATCCAGAGGAAGCTGCGGCGACGCGTTTTCGAATACAGCAGTATATCGAACCGCTTAGCAGGCAGGGGATAGAGATCACCGTTCGTCCTTTCCTGAACGGCCCATCATTTAAGTCAATGTACCAAGGCGGTTCGATCCCGAAAAAGGTTTTGGGGGTCTTGTCCGGCCTGTATAGGCGTTTCACTGACGTCCCGACGATCCGTAGGTACGACCTTATTTTTGTCCAACGGGAAGCAATGTTGTTCGGACCGGCGGTTTTCGAATGGCTATATCAGAAGTTCGGGAGTCTCCCGATGGTCCTCGATCTTGACGACGCTACCTATGTTAGATACGTCAGTCCGACTTATGGCAGATTGGGAAGTTTTTTTAAATTCTTTGGCAAGACTGACGCGCTTATTCGACGAGCTTCGACCGTTATATGCGGCAATCGATTTATTTCCGCCCACGTCGAATCGCTCGGCACCGCAGCAACTATCGTACCGACAGTCGTGGACACCGAGATCTTCCGGCCGGCCGATCACACGAATGAAATACCTGTGATCGGATGGATCGGGACCCATTCATCGTATCCGTTTCTCGAGGCCATATTTCCCATCATTGCGAAATTAGCCGAATCACATACTTTCCGCTTGAAGATCGTCGGTTCAGGCCGACGGTCAATAGCGATCGCTGGGGTCGAGGTCGAGAATGTTGATTGGGCCCTGGATCGCGAGGTTGAGGATTTCCAGTCAATGGACATCGGTCTTTATCCCCTGTCGGTAATTGCTTCGGCCAATGAGGAATGGCTGGCGGGGAAATCGGGATTTAAGGCCATTCAGTATATGGCGGTGGGCGTGCCCTTTGTCATGACACCGGTCGGCGTTTGCTCAGAAATTGGCGTGCCCGGCAATACACACTTTAATGCTGCCTCGGACGAAGACTGGTATAATTCGCTGGAAACACTACTGGCCGATAAGGGTTTGCGATCAAAGATGGGCAACGAGGCGCGGGCCCATTCGCTGGAAAATTTTGGTGTGGATCTGCAGGCGGACCGATTGGCCGCAGTCCTGAACTCCGCCGTTAAAAATGAAAGTTCGCCTGATAATTAAAGGCCTGATCGCGGTCTTGCCTTCGGGATCTAAGCGATTCTTTTACCGGCATCTTTTTGGTTACAAGATCGGAAAACGGGTGCGTATCGGGGTCTCGATAATCGATGTACGCGATTGTTCGATCGAAGACGATGTCACCATCGGGCACCTCAATCTATTTATCGGCACGCAAAAATTGCGTATAGGCGATCATGCGAAGATCGGACATCTGAACATAATTCGCGGGGGTGATGAGGTTGATCTTGGCCGGTACATCGAGATCCTCAGGCAAAACGAGATCAATTCTATCCCCGATCCGATCGTGGTCAATCCGACCGACCCGCGATTTATCTTAGGCGACGGCAGCGTTATCGCGGCATCGCATAAGATAGATTTTACGGACCGGGTGGAGTTTGGAAAACGCGTGATCCTGGGCGGACGCAATTCGTCTCTTTGGACGCATAACCGGCAGATGACCAGCCCGATAGTCGTTGGGGACTACAGTTATCTGGGATCGGAGATACGCATGACACCGGGCAGCGGGATACCGGCGAAATGCATTGTCGGGATAGGGGCGGTCGTTACGAAAAAATTTGAGGGCGAATATATGTTGATCGCCGGCGTACCGGCCAAGGTCGCTAAACAGCTCGATGATGACGGTAAGTTTTTGACCACGTATAAGACGCGGGCCGACCTTCCTGATGAGATCTGATCGATGAATCTGTCGTAACCGATGAAACGGTCTATTCTAATTGTGGCTGCGGCCCTGGTCGCTCTTGCGATGGTTACGCTAGCGTACCCCGAGGGCTTTGCTGCGCTGGCTATAGTCTCGCTGCTGTCAATGGCCGCAATTCTATTGTTTCGTCAGTTCAGCGATGAAAAAGAATTTTTAACGAATGTATTTCTTGCTGCCCTACTTCTTCGTCTTTTGTTCGGGATCTTTGTTCACGTCTATGACCTCCGCGACTTTTTTGGCGGCGATGCAAATACATACGACTTTCGCGGATTTGCGTTGACGCAGTATTGGTTGGGCCATCTAATGGCTTCTGATTCCAGCGTGCTAACGGCGTCGTCACCCAGCGGACCGGGTTGGGGAATGAATTACCTGGTCGCCGGTCTTTACACGGTCTTCGGACAGAATATTTTTGCTGCCCAATCGTTCTGTGCGGTCATCGGTGCGGCCACCGCTCCCATGGTCTTTTTTTGTTCGAAGCGACTGTTTGAAAATACGGGCGTCGCCAAGATCTCAGCCCTCTGTGTTGCGGTCTTTCCTGCATTTATTATCTGGTCAGGACAATTGTTAAAGGACGGATTGATCGTGTTTCTGCTTGTGCTGATCATGACAATGGTCCTGCAGCTCCAATCTCGATTTAGCTACCTTAGTATTGTAGTTCTGGTCGTGTCGCTGTTCAGTGTGATGTCCCTGCGATTCTATATTTTCTACATGGTGGCGATCGCGGTGACGGGCAGCTTTTTGATCGGCGTGACAAATTCGGTTGACGCGATCGTTCGAAGGACCATTGTTCTCGTAGTGATCGGGGTCGGGCTGACCTATTTTGGGGTGGCCAGAAACGCCAATGTCGATCTGACAAGATTTGGAAATCTGGATGTGCTTCAAACTAGCCGAATGGATCTCGCACGCTCGGCGGAATCTGGCTACGGCGAAGACACCGACGTATCGACATCGAGTGGAGCATTGAGCGCTCTGCCGATTGGTTTTCTTTATTTGATGTTCGCCCCGTTTCCGTGGCAGATCAATAGTTTTCGTGCGGCGATCACTTTGCCCGAGGTGCTTCTGTGGTGGGCGATGATACCGGTGGTCATTTATGGCCTTTGGTTCTCGGTCAGGCACCGGCTCCGAAAGGCGTTTCCGGTCCTCATTTTTTCATTGCTGCTGACCATAGCGTATTCTATCTTTTTGGGGAATGTCGGCACGGCCTACCGGCAGAGGACGCAGATACAGGTATTTTTATTTATTTTCCTGGGTGTCGGTGTAACGATCTACCAGGAGCGAAAAGAGGACAGAAAGAGCCGTGCGAAGAGGCGACCGGAACTTAAGATCTAGCGATGTGCGGAATTACCGGATTTATAAATGCGAATGGTGCGGCAGCCGATAACGAGCTGCTCATCCGGATGAACCGCGCCATCGAGCATCGCGGGCCTGACGAAGACGGCTTTTATGTCAATGAGAATGTGGGCTTAGCAATGCGTCGGCTTGCGATCATCGATCTTGCCGGCGGGCAGCAGCCGATACACAATTCCGACAAGACAAAATGGATAGTCTTCAACGGCGAGATCTACAATTACCGCGAGCTTCGCGAGCAGCTGGATGCCCGCGGACATAAGTTTTATACCAACTCGGATACCGAGGCGATCGTTCATTTATATGATGAATACGGCCCCGATTGTCTCCGGCATCTTCGCGGCATGTTCGCGATCGCTATCTGGGATGAGGGGGACAAGTCGTTGTTTCTCGCCCGCGACCGCGTCGGTAAAAAGCCGCTCCTATATTCGCACCGGGCAAACGGCGATCTGATCTTCGGTTCCGAGTTTCAGGCACTGCTTCAGCATCCGTCCATTTCGCGGGAGGTCGATCACGAAGCGATCGACAGCTATTTCTCATACCTTTGCGTCCCCGCACCTCAAACGGCTTTCAAAGAGATCAGAAAGCTCGAGCCGGGCCACTGGATGATCTGGAAAGATGGCGAGATCAGGACCGAACGATATTGGCTGCCAAATTTCTCGAAAAAGATAAAGATCTCGGAAGAGGATGCGATAGAGGAGACCACCCGCATTCTCCGCGAATCGACGAAACTTCGCATGATCTCCGAGGTGCCGCTCGGGGCGTTTCTATCGGGCGGCGTTGATTCGTCTACCGTTGTCGCCCTGATGGCACAGGAGAGTGATACACCGGTCAAGACGTTCTCGATCGGGTTTGAAGAAGCCGATTTTAGCGAATTGAAATATGCCCGGATCGTCGCAGAACATGTGGGGGCTGAGTACAACGAATTTATCGTCAAGCCGAACGCGCTTGAGATACTGCCGACGCTCGTCAGGCATTACGGCGAACCATACGCCGATTCGTCGGCGATACCGACCTACTATGTCGCCCGGGAGACTCGAAAACACGTGACCGTCGCCCTGAATGGCGATGGCGGCGACGAGAGTTTCGCGGGATACGAGAGACACGCGGCGATGCTTATCGCCGAACGATATCAGCGTATTCCAAAGGTTGTCCGCCGAGCATTGATCGAAACGCCTATGAACGCCGTGCCTACGTCGGAATTAAAGCGCAGCCGTTTCCGCGACGCAAAGCGATTTTTGAAGGTCGCCAAGCTGGCAAGGTCCGAACGATACTTTCGCTGGATGTCCGGCTTCGATCCCGAAGCAAAGCGAGAGATCTACACCAGCGAATTTTCGCAGGCAGTCGGCAAGCAGAGATCGTCCGATTACGTGGACAAGTGGTTTGCGACGGCCAACGGATCGGGCCTTTTGGA
>JBDTZW010000205.1:0-1859 GCA_040004905.1 Acidobacteriota bacterium | reverse complement strand
GTCGGGTCCGTCTTGTTGTCAGCAGTTACCTGAGTTGTCGCAAGGAATTTTGCGTGCAACGAACGATTGCCGTAACGATCGTATCCGTAGATCTCCTTCCACGTCTGGTTGCCGTTGTTGGTCTCTTTCGCTTCGGTCCGCCGATAAATCGAATCGTATGTGTACGACTGAACAAAAGGCTGCGGGAGGTCGTTAAAACTCAATAAATCGCCATTAACAGCTATTTAAAAAAACAACAATCTTACGAGTAACTTCTGTGCCACCTAAGAATTTTTCCCAATCGTCCAAACTTAAGATTTCCCAATCTTGTGTTGGCGCATGAACCATACTTATTTTAAGAAATTTAGCGGCTTGATTTCTTTGGCTTTCGTCATCCCATGATTCAATCTCTTTGCTCAAAAACTGCAGTCGTTTATACCAGTTATCGTATTTGAAATATCGTCCGTTGTTTTTGATCGTTACGGTTGAGAGATCGCAGCCGTTACTGAAGGTAAGATTTTTAAGATCGGCATTTTCGAATGAGACGTTTTTCATTTTATTTATTTTTGGCTGGCCAAAATGATCTGTTTGCGATTGTGAAGCGAATGTTCCTCTAAACCATACGTCGTCTAACAATCCCACAAACTTACAGTTCTCGAAAGATGAGGCATTGAAATCAACCCCATTCAGTTTACAGTTGAGAAACTCCGTGTTAACAAACTCAGCTCTAGTGAAAATAGCTCTTTGGAAACTGCACCTATTGAAGATGCAATTATTGAACTGCGATCCATCGTATCCGATTGCAGACATTCGAAAGTTACAATTAACAAATACACAGTACTCAAATATGTTTCCGTGGTCGGAAGCATTTGAGAAATCTGTCTTTTCGAACAAGCAATTCTCAAAACGATTGGTTTCAAGCCAGCAATTGGAAAAATCCACATAAGAAAGATCAAGATCTTTCAAGATTACATCCTTTACTAAGATTCTATGGGCCGGATAGCCTCTGAAGTCAATCAGATCGCTCTCCACACGACCGAAAGGCGATTGGTCAATAGACAGTACTCCGCCGTACTTGCAGGTATTAAATATCCGTTCACTGGCTCGATCATTTTCGGGAGTGCTTTTCCATCTAGCCACCAAATCTTTTGTCGCCATTTTATATATTTACTGCGTACTCAACAGGGTCCCATTTTGACCGTACCGGTTTACGTGAGTTTGCCATTGTCGAGGCGTAGTCATGTCCCACCATTGTCCGGTTCTGGGATGCACAAAGTCCGGTCCTCGATTATAGTTGCTTTTTAAGAAAGAAAGATTCGGATCCTCGGACACGAATCGCCTGGCCATCACATCAATGCGGTTCCCCCGAAATGCCGGACGAAGTCCGGGGTTGTTTGCTAAGGCTCTCTGCTGACCCGCGGTAAACGCAGTATCACCGGCAGCGTCGACCTCTTGAGCGGCTCTAGTTACGTGAAATTGTAACTGTTCGGTGGTAGAAAGAGTAGTGAGTTCTTCGGGCACAACGGAAAGCGACGAGCCGCCGGCGAAGACGCCCCCGACAGAGCCTAACCCCAGCCCAAAACCGGTTGTGCCGGCGCTCATGTAACTTTCCTCCCGAGCGTTGCCGGCACTAAATGGAAGCGGTATCGCAAACGGATTTGGACCCGGCAGGTATACGCCACCGCGGGTATTAAAAGCTACGTCCGTAATACTATTTAGCGTTACAGCGGGAAAATTGCCGATCCCTTTCGCAATCCCCGATACTCCGTCGTTGACCCCGTTGGTAGCTTGCGTTGCCATGGCTTGTACGGCTTCCCTGTCGGCGGATGTTGGAGACAACTGTGAGTACCATGCGTCTGTCCGATGCTTGGCTCCTGCAA
>JBDTZW010000375.1:0-20792 GCA_040004905.1 Acidobacteriota bacterium | reverse complement strand
AACCTCAGCTAGCATCTTCACTGCTTCGATCGGTGTAAGAGTGTCGCGAACGGCATCGCCGAACGGGTCGCGCCCGCGATTGCCGACGGTCCAAAGCCCAAATGTAAATTTGTGCCCAGGCTTGGGCGTAAAATTGTCATCACTCATAAAATATCCTGCTCCTGATCCGTTAGATACCTAAATTAAACGCCGACCGTAAGGCGGGATACAGGCGTTTGTAAACCTCGTAATTTCTATTAAGTGTTTTCACTGACTCCATCTCAGGCCCAATGCTTTGGTCGACCGTGATGGTTTTTTCGCAAGCGTCCTCAACGGAATTCCAAGCACCAACCCCGACACCCGCAAGGATCGCCGCTCCGAAAGCAGCGCCTTCATCCGTTGCGATCGTCTGAACTGGTTGTCCGTAAACGTCGGCTTGAATCTGTTGCCAGAGTCGCGAATGAGCACCGCCTCCGCCAAGCCGGATAGAATTGATCGGCGTATCAAGCGACCGAAAGATCTGAAAAGAATCTCTCAAGCTGAACGCAACTCCCTCCATAACGGCTCGGACCAAATGGCCCTGCGCATGCTTAGCGGTCAAGCCGACAAACGCCGCCCTGGCATGTGGATCGAGATGCGGTGTCCTCTCGCCCATCAGATAGGGAAGCCAGATCGCCCCATCCGATCCGGCGGGTACGGCCGCACCCTCGTCGTCAAGTTCTGCGAACCCTTTTCCACCGCCAAAATTGTCGCGAAGCCATTTAAGACTTAAACCCGCTCCGAGTGTAACACCCGTCATGTGCCAACGGTTCGGGATCGCATGACACAGCGTGTGTACTCGGCCGTTAAGATCAAGTGTCGGCTTCTCAGTGACTACAAATACCACGCCGGAAGTGCCAATTGTCGCGCCAACCGTTCCGGGTCTTACGAGGCCCATGCCGATCGCACCCGCTGCATTGTCACCGGCTCCGGCAATGACTGGCGTGCCTTCCTCCAAACCGGTCGCCTCGGCTCCGGCCTTCGAAACGCTCCCGGTCCGTTCGACCGATTCGAAAACTTCAGGAAAAAGCTTTTGATCGAGGTCCATGGCATCGATCATCTCCTCCGACCATCGACGATTTTGCACATCGAACAACAGCGTTCCTGAGGAGTCCGCGACATCGCTCGCCTTATCGCCGGTCAAACGAAGGCGGACATAATCCTTCGGAAGAAGGACCGATCGCACGTTCGACCAGACCTCAGCTTCGTTCTCTCTCACCCACAATATTTTAGGAAGCGTAAATCCGGTAACGGCTGGATTACAGACGAGCCGGATCAGGCGATCGGCCCCGATCTTTTCTGTTATCTCGAAGCACTGTCTTTCTGTTCGCTGATCGCACCATAGCAATGCCGGGCGGAGAACGTTGTCTGCCCCATCCAGAAAGACCGAGCCGTGCATTTGGCCTGAAAAGCTTACGGCCGCGATGTCGTCAGGTTTTATTTCAGCCCGCGCGAGGATCCCGCGGACCGCGGCTGTAGACGCTCTCCACCAGTCATTCGGGTCCTGTTCAGCCCAACCTATATGTGGGGAGGCAACCGCCTCGTGATCGACTGTGTTCGAAGCGATAACCTTTCCGTCCTCGTCGATCAGAACGGCCCGCGAACCGCCTGTACCTATATCTATTCCGAGAAATGCTTTCATTCCAGGTTAAATCGGAAAGAGCTAAACGCTTAATACTAGAATTGTCTGCAAAATTGCCAGTGGGAACTTTGGTTTGAGTATACAACTAAATAACGGATCGGTGAATCGCACCGCGGAACCGGTCTACTTAGTTTTTGGGGTTGGAACGGCCGTCTTTGCCTGTGCACCGACGACATAACTGTCTCGCGACCGAACGATCACGTTAGGCATGTTTACTCTGACCTTGATCTGTTTCTTTTGCCCAGGTTTGGCCTCGTCCTTGGGAATGAAACCGATGTTATATTGACGTCGGAGCTCTTCGGCTATGCCTTCGAAAGCGGCAGTCAATCCGCCGGGGGTCGCTTCAGGACGGAACACTCGGCCGCCCGTGTAATTAGCAAGCTCTTCGAGATATTTCCTGCCCACAGCATAAGCCGCGGCGGATTCGCCCCTCGCGGTGCCGCCGCCAATACCCGGAATTCCCATTCCGCCGCCGGGAAATGGCGAATTGATCGACCCGTTCATGTCCGAAAACGTGTTGTAGTAGATCGGGAAGATCAGCGCGTCAGCCTCTTCGGCATCGTCCAAAGTGGAATCGTAGTTAGCCTTTCTAGGATTCGACGTCGTGTCCACGCCGTCTGTAAAAAGAACGATCGCTTTTCGACCTTCGATGCCGTTCAGCCGCTTGCGGATCGAAAATGAGACAGCCTCATATAGCGATGTGCCGTCGCCGAACCGGGTCTTTCGAATAGCGTTGTCGATCTCCTGACGGTCGGTGGTGGGTTCGGTAAGCACGTGGACGCGAGAATCGAAGTCAACCACCATGACCCGATCCTGCTCTTTAAGTTGGTTGACGAAGGCTTTTGCGGCGCGTTGGATCTCCTCGATCTTATAAGCGGTTGAAGGACTGACATCAATTAACAAAACGACCGTGAACGGTTTGTCGGACGTTCCGAAATAGGCGATGTCCTGTTCCTTGCCTTCCTGGAAGATTTTGAAATCGCTTTGTCGAAGATTAGGAATGTAAAGGCCGTTGCGATCGAACACCGAGACCGGAATAGTTACCAGATCGGTCGCCACCTTAACCACATCGTCGTCATCGGCGCTTGTTTGGACGCCGGCGTTTGAACCAGCGTCGGTCGAACCGGTCGATGAAGCTCCAACTCGAAACTGCGGAGCGGCGATAAGGCGCTTTGGGTTTGGCTTAGATTCGGAATAATCGTCCGGAGTGTCTTCCTTTACCGCTGGCGTAGGCGTCGGCTGAACGCGTCGTCCGGATTGTGCGGATACGGCAAATGAAAGGCAGAAAGCGCAAAATAAAAAGGCCAGAAGGTTTTTCATCAAAATTCTCTCGTCCAAGGTTTTGATGCACGAATAAGCGAAAAGGATGATAACTTTGGCGTCAAGCCGATTCAGGTGAAACACATGTCCGGTGCCGCCAGATCAAATAGACCGGAATCCCCGTAAGCGCAATCAGATAGCCTACACCGGACGTCGCTGGGGCAAGAACGGCGAGATCCACGATAAGAAGCATCGAGAGCACGAGAAATATTATCGGTACGGCCGGATAGCCCCATGTCCGATATGGCCGCGGAATGCCAGGCTTTCGGTATCGAAGAACGATGACTGCGAGCACCGCCAGAGCACCGAAAACCAGTTCTACAGATACGATGTATTCAAGAAGCTGCGTATAGACGTTGCCTAATAGCGGCTTCGAGGGATCTACCGCGTCGTAAGTGACCGTTCGCGGCAAAACCAGCAACGATGCCCAAACGCACTGAGCGGCAAGGGCTACCGCGGGAACATGGAATCGGTTCGTAGTCCCGAGTCGGCCGAAAAACAATCGGTCGCGGGCCATGGCGAAATACACTCTAGCACCAGCGAGGATCAATCCGTTGTTGCAGCCAAAGGTCGAGATCATTATCGCGGCCGCCATCACAATGGCCCCGGCGGGCCCGAATATGTGTTCCATCATCGCCGTCCCGACCCGATTCTGAGGAGCCGTCTGAATCTCAACTAACGGAAGTGTCACAACATAAGCAAGGTTCGCCAGAATGTATAACGAAACGACGATCGCGCACCCGATCAGCAATGCCCGGGGAAGATTACGGCCCGGGTCTTCGACTTCGCCGGCTGTGAACGTGACATTGTTCCATGCCGATTGGGAAAACAAGGGCCCCGTCATCGCCCGGCCGATCACGAGAAAAAATGCCAGCGATCCCGCCATCGCGGCCGCGGGCTGGGCCTTGATCAGGTCCCAACCGTTCGCACTCGGATGCCACCAATCTGATGTGAACGCTGCCCCGAGCGAATTCCAACCCACAAACAGTCCGATCACTACAAGGACGAATAGCGCGAACGTCTTAGTGAACGTAAAGCTCCGCTGGATGAGCTTTCCCATCTCGAGACCGCGCGTATTTACGATCGTTAGGATGACTATTATTACGATCGCGACCAATTGCTGGGTCGATAGGCTAACCGCATAGCTCCCCAAAATTACAGGCGCTACGATAAAATTCCTGTCCGTGATCGAGGGCACGAGAACGCCGGAAAAGTTCGCGAACGCAACCGCAACGGCGGCGATCGTTCCGGTTTGTACCACCAGAAATTGTGCCCAGCCAAACAGAAATCCAACACCCGGACTGTAAGCTTCGCGCAGAAATACATAAGGCCCGCCCGCTCGCGGCATCATCGCCGCAACCTCGCCGAGACAGAGTGCACCCGTGATCGTCATTACTCCGGCGAGCAGCCAAACGACCATCAGCCACCCGGGCGATCCAACCAGTCGGGATGATTCGGCCGAAACGAGAAAGATCCCGCTCCCGATCATCGACCCGACAACGATCGTAATGCCGTCAACGAGACTCAGTCCGCGAACCAGCGTAGAGCCATTTTCATCACGGGCATTTTTCGGATCTTCCAAGGGCGTTCCTCTCCTGCGAAAGATAATTATGAAATTTTGTGCAAGATTATCACGATTTCGACGTTCAGGCGTTAGAAACCTGGATCTTATCCCGAAACGGAGCGTCGGTAAAATGAAAAAAACATTCCTCGTCCTTGTACTTTCTTCGGTGGTAGTCACAGCTGGAGTCTTTTTCCTGACCAGCAAATTCACTGTTCCCACCGGCATCGCGAATACGTCACCGGAGTCTTCGCTCGAGCCAAAGCCCAACAAGACGATGCGAGCGTTCGCTTCGTCAGATGAGATGAATGACTTCTTCGCAAAAGTCGCGGTGAATCGTCAAAGGGCCGCGCAGAAGCAGCTAAGCCAAGCGGGCGAGCCGCAAACTGACGGTGTAGCCTCAAACACTGCCGCCGCAAGCCCGTCCGCTGGTGAAGATGCGAAATCGAGTAAAGACGAATCGATAACCAACAATCAGCACGCCGGCGTCGATGAGGGTGGGATCGTCAAACTTCACGGTGATCATCTGGTTATCCTGCGTCGCGGACGGTTGTTCACAGTCAGAATAGGCGACGATTCGTTGAAACCGGTGGACTCGACCGATGCTTATGCACCGGGTGTAGATCCGAGAAACGATTGGTACGACGAGATGCTCATCTCAGGTGACACTGTTGTAGTCATTGGATACAGCTATGGACGTGGCGGAACCGAGATCAATCTATTCGACATCGACGCAGCGGGTTCGCTCGATTATCGATCGACATATCATCTTCGCTCGAACGATTACTATTCATCGCGGAACTATGCGAGCCGACTGATCGGCACCAAGCTTGTCTTTTACACGCCGGAGTATCTCAGCTATGGCGATGCGACTTCGAGATTTCCTGCTATTCGAAAATGGCATAAAGGGGTCAAAGACGATGAATTTCGAACCATTATCCAGCCGACACATATCTATCGTCCCGAAAAGCCGGTCGATTCTTTCAACGGCCTCGCACTTCATACCGTAACGATTTGCGATCTGGCGAACAAAGGTTTTTCCTGCACGGCAACTGGTGCGGTCGGCGCTCCAGGACGGGTGTTTTATGTGTCGCCGGAATCCGTCTACGTTTGGACGACCGACTGGAACTATAGCGGCGGAAAGTCAAAGGCAAACTCGACACTCTTCAAGATGCCACTCGACGGGTCGGCCCCGAGCGCTATGGGCGTAATGGGCAGCCCGGTCGACCAATTCTCATTTCTTGAGAGCGAAGACCGGCATATTAACGTGCTGGTTCGTTCGGATGGTTATGGCGAACAGATGTGGGGTTCTGAGTTTGCGGCAGGCGATGTGGCACTGTTCCGGCTGCCGATCGATGATTTTTCAGACGGCAGCGATTCAGCACCCAGTTATCGATATCGCACCCTGCCTAAACCTCAGGGTTACACGTTTCAGAATAGATTTGTTGGTGACTATCTGCTATTCGGGACCGGCAGCGGCTGGGGACAGCCCGAAACGACGAGAGAAGGAAACCTTTTCACCGTTAATTGGAAAAATGGGGACATCGACACGCTCGACCTCGATCATGGAGTTGATCGTATCGAACAAATGGGTAAGGACGCGGTTGTGGTTGGGACAAACGGAAACGATCTGTACTTTTCACCCATCCGTCTCGGCCAATCCCCAAAGGTGATGCAGAGTTACGTGCGGAAAAATGCTTCACAGGGAGAACTTAGAAGCCACGGATTCTTTTATAAACCCGACGGGAAAGATTCGGGGCTTTTAGGATTGCCGATCGCCCGCGAAGGCCGCCCTGGTTACAAACATTTGATCGAAGGCTCGGCCGCCATACTATTCTTGCGAAACAGCGGACTCGATCTGGATGAGCTGGGTGAGATGGGTGCCAGGAATTTGTCCAGCGGCAATGACGGCTGCCGCGCGTCTTGCGTGGACTGGTACGGAAACGCCCGGCCTCTTTTTATCCGCAATCGCGTATTTGCCCTGCTCGGGTATGAGATCGTCGAAGGGAGCGTGGCTGAAAATGCGATCCGTGAACTGCGTAGGATCAACTATTCACCGGGTTACGTAAAGCGAAACGTAACGGACGAAGAATAAGACTTATACAGGACGGATCGAAACGCCGGCGGTCGTAAGCGCTTTGTTTATCGCCGCCGCAAATTCGAGAGCGTTAGGCCCATCGCCGTGGATACAAATCGTATCTGTCGTTAATCCGACCGTCGCTCCATCGACAGCTGTCACGGTCTGCGATTCGACCATCTGAAGTACCTGATCGATCGCTCGCTCTTGATCTGGGATCAAAGCGTTCGGCTGCGATCGCGGCGTCAAGGTTCCGTCCCGTTGATACGTTCGGTCGGCAAAACCCTCGGACGCCGTTTTCAGCCCAAATTTCCCGGCTTCGGTGATGGAACAACTTCCCGAGAGACCGAATACGACGAGCGAGTCATCGCATTTCTGGACGGCCCTCGCGATAGCCCGGGCGATGATCGCATCCTTTGCCGCTTGGTTATAGAGTGCCCCATGAGGCTTCACATGCGAAAGCCTTCCGCCGAGCGATTCGCAAATACCTTTTAATGCCGAGACCTGATAGACGACGATATCAAAAACCTCATCGGGCGTAAGAGACATTGTCCGTCTTCCAAAACCCTGCAGATCCGGATAGCTCGGATGAGCACCCACCGCTACACCTTTCGCCAATGCCATCTCCGCGGTCACGCGCATCGTGGTAGCATCGCCAGCATGAAAGCCGCAAGCTACGTTGGCAGACGAAATGTAGCCCATGATCTCGGCGTCATTGCCCATCTTCCAGGCCCCGAAGCTCTCGCCCATGTCGCAATTTAGATCAATACTTTTCATCTATATTCGCAGCAATTAGAGTCAAAGATGAGCCAACTCGATCCCGACCCTCAGCATAGCAAGCTCGCGGTCAAATTCGAGAGTGAGGAGTTCGGCCTGCTCAATATTTACCTCGTGAAACGCGACGCCGTCATTCGGTCCCAGCTGCGCCAGCAACGGCAGATCGCGCGCTATAACATGAGCGATCCGCGGATAACCCCCTGTCGTCTGATGATCTGCCATCAGCACGATCAATTGCCCGTCGGGCAGCGATTGAACCGTTCCAAAATTTACCGCCGATGATATCATCTCCCGTAAGTTCGTGATCGATAAAGGTTCACCGCTTAGTCGGAAACCCATGCGGTCGGAATTTTTTGAGATAACAAAACTGTCCGTTTGAAACGAGTTTTGGCTGGCATCCGTCAGGTCGGCAAATTCCGCCCCGCGAACGAACCTAACCGTCGGGAACCGGCTGTATCGCGGAAGGATTGATGGCGAAGCGGCGAGCGAGATTTTCCGCAGCGATTCACTATCAAATTTGATCGTGTCGGCCGTGCGCAATCGTCTTCCTTCAAAGCCGCCGGCCGCCGCCGTGAGATTTGTGCTTTTGCTCCCGAGCCATTCGTCGATCTTGAACCCGCCCGCAACCGCGAGATAAGTTCGCTCGCCTTTTGTCTTTGCCGCGAAGCGAAGCTTGTCGCCCTTTGTCACAGTTACCATTCGCCAATTTGATATCGGTTTGCCACTAAGTTCCGGCGACATATCGGCACCGCCAAGAGCGATAACACCTTCGCGATCAAATCGGATCTCGCCCGCCGGAAAATGCATCTCCAACACGCCTTCGTTGTCACTGTTTCCGAGAAGCGTGTTAATGATCCGTGTTGCCGCCCGGTCCATCACGCCGCCGGGGTTAACCCCAAGCGACCGAAATCCTTCGCGACCGAGGTCTTGAAGCGTCGTAAAGATCCCTTCTTTAACGATGGTCAAACTCATTCGTCTGCATTTACGAAACGAACCATGTCGCCCGATCGGAGAAAACAAGGCTTGGTGCCCGGAGGATCAAATAGCTTGACATCCGTGCGGCCGATTATCTGCCATCCCCCGGGCGATTCGAACGGATAGATACCCGTTTGCCGGCCTGCGATACCGACGCTGCCCGCCGGAACTTTTGTTCGCGGAGACTCTTTTCTGGGAGCAGCGATACTTTCGTCAACTTCGCCCATATAAGCAAAACCGGGAAGAAATCCGATCATGAAAACCCTATACGTCGCCGCGGTGAATATTTCGATAACATCAGCCGCCCCTAAACTCGCGTACTCGGCAACATGTTGCAGATCGGGCGCGTGCTCGCCCGAAAAACTAACCGTGATCTCGATCAAACGTCCATCGCCGTCGTCGGCTGCATTCAACTGCGGAATCGCTGTATTAATGATGTTCGCTACAGCATCGAACGCCGTTACATGAGACTCAAACGTTCGGCGAACAGTTGGAACGTCGAAAAAGATGGAGGTAGATGCGTAGGCGGGAACGGATTCGATATACCCTTTGAATGGCAAAGTGTCGAAATATTTCGCCAGGGAAATGGCCTTCCGGTTCAATTCCACCGATATTTCTCGGCCGAACTCTACGGTCAACGCTCCAGTTCCGAGCGGGAAAATCTTTACGTCATCGACATCCATTTATCGTTTCCGCTGTTTCGGATCGAGGTATTCGCGCAGGCCGTCGCCGATGAAATTAAAAGCGAGCACGGTCAGAGCGATCGCGACGCCGGGAAAGATGAAAACATGCGGTGCGCTGAAAAGAATATCGAAACCGCGCGACTCGTCGATCATGGTTCCCCAGCTAGGAGCTGGCGGCGGAATACCCAGCCCCAGAAACGACAGCGACGCTTCCGAGACAACAGCTCCGGCCATGCCGAGCGATGCCTGGACGATCAGCGGCTGGACCGCGTTCGGCAATATGTGCGTGAAAAGGATCCGCAGATCGCTCGCCCCGAGAGCACGAGCCGCTTGAACAAAATCATACTCCCGCACTTTCAATACCTGTCCCCGCATAACGCGGGCATACCCAACCCAACCGATCACGCACAAAGCAAGAACGACCTTGCCAAGCCCCGCCCCGAGAAAAGCCACAAGTGCGATGGCCAAAAGCAGTCCGGGAAACGCCAGAAACACGTTGAACACGTAACCCGACAGAAATCTATCAAGCCATCCGCCGTAAAATCCCGCGATCGCCCCGATCACGATGCCAACGACCGAGGAGACGACAACTACCGTGATCCCGACCTCGAGAGATATCCGTGCACCGTAAAGCACTCGTGAAAATACATCCCTGCCCAACGCATCCGTCCCGAAAAAATGGTCCGCCGACGGAGCCGCATATCTCGCAAGAAGATTCTGCGAAACCACATCGTGCGTCGCCAAAAACGGCGCAAAGATCGCGGCCAAAATAAAAACCGCCGCGATCGCGATCCCGATGTAAGCAAGTCTGTTCATTTACGAGAATCTTATACGCGGGTCGAGTTTTTTATAAATGTAATCAGTGAGCGAATTAGCGAGTATGTAGGTAACGCTGATTACCAATACACATCCCTGGACCAATCGGTAATCGCGTTTGTTTATACCGTCCTCGAGCAGCAGCAACCCAAGGCCCTGCCACGAAAATATCTTCTCCGTAATGATCGCCCCTGCCAGCAGAACGCCGAGCTGCAGGCCGAGTATGGTGACGACCGGTATAAGGCCATTTTTCAAGACGTGTTTTAGGATTACTTTTTTTTCACTCAAGCCCTTGGCTCGTGCCGTTCGCACGTAATCCTCGCCGAGTTCTTCGATCACACTTGATCGGATCATTCGCGTGAGGATCGCGGACAGAGCGGCTCCGAGCGTTACTGCCGGTAGAATTATATCTTCGGGATGAGCGCGGCCGGTAGGCGAAAAGATCTGGAACTTCACCGCAAATATATAGACAAGAAACGGGCCGATCACAAATGTCGGAAGCGATATACCAAGCAAGGCAACGAGCGATGCGAGATTATCGACCAGGGAGTTTTTCCGGCTGCCCGAGAGCACGCCGAGCGGGATCGCGATACTCACCGCGATCAACATCGACGCAACCGCGAGTTTGATCGTCGAGGGGTATCGCTCCATGATCATGTCGAGTACAGGCCGGTCGGTCCGGAAGGATGTACCGAGATTACCGTGCAGCAGGCCGGACCAATAATCGACGTAGCGATTGTCGGCGCCGTTCCATTTAAAACCATCTTCACCGGAATACGAGAAAAAGAAGGCGGGACGATCGAGGCCGTGCTTAGCGTTGAAATTAGCGATCTGCTCCGCCGTCGCGGTCTCGCCGAGGATCGCCATTGCGGGGTCACCCGGCACGAGCTCTATCAGCAGAGTGACCAGTGACACAACCGTCCACACGACCAGAAGCATCAGGGCAAGCTGACGGGCAAAATTAAGCAGCCGGTGTTTCATCGATCTGACACGGAACGGCTAATTTTATATATAAACGTGTGGATTCTCAAGCACTTGCGGAAGCGGCACCCCGGTCAGGGTTTGATCGCAGAATGGATCGCAGCGATGCCGCCCGTCAGATTTTGATATTCGACCCGGTCAAAACCGACGTCCTCGATCATTGACACCAGCCTTTTCTGATCGGGGAATTTGGAGACAGAGTCGGGCAGGTATTCGTAGGCTCCACGCGAACCACTGACCGCCCCGCCCACACGAGGCAAGACCTGATTGAAATAGAAATTAAAGGCCTGGCGAAACCCGGGAACGACCGGCGAGGAAAACTCAAGGACAACTAGCCGTCCGCGCGGCTTTAAGACCCGCCCGAGTTCTGCAATTCCATCTCGAAAATTTGAAAGGTTTCTCAGCCCAAATGCGATCGTAACGGCGTCAAAGCTCTCGTCAGCAAATGATAGGTTCATCGCGTCGCCTTCGATGAACGGGATCGGTGCGTCTGCCGCGATCACCTTATTTCGCGCGATCGCCAGCATCGGGTGGCAAAAATCCGTACCGATCACGTTCGCTCTCGAGTTTTTGTTCAGTTCGAGTGAAAGATCGCCCGTGCCGCACGCGACGTCTAAAACGAGGGCATCCTCGCGGTCGAGAATGTCGCGAAGCTTCGACGAGACTACGCGGCGCCATCTCTTGTCGATATGCAGCGAGAGGAAGTGATTCAGGAAATCATAGCGGCGCGCGATGCCGGAAAACATCTCCTTGACGGCGTTCGCGTGAGCAAGTTCGTTAGCGGTTCGTTCGGACACGCGATTAGTTTACAGCTTTGGGCGTACTTACGAGAACGACGGCAACAGGTTGTTTTGAAAGGATATCGGCCGCTCGCTGAACGTCGCCAAGGCTTATGTTCGCCACCGTTTGCCGTTCCGCGTCGAGCGAGACGGTTTTGAACGTGTCAATGTCCAGCCACGAATCGATCGCGTCACGTCGGCCCCATTCCGCGGCAAGATCGGCCTTGGCGGCCGTGAACTCGGCATTGGTTATCGGGGCTTGAATGGCAGAAGCGATGACATCGTTCGCTTCCGTTTTGCCGGGATCGGGGGCCGTGGTGCCGGACATTCGAACCATGATCACACCGGGCAGGACATGTCCCTCCGAACGAACGGAAACGTCCGCAGTATGCTCGGTAGGAATTTTCGCCTTGATCCTGCGTTCGACTATCGACGCGAGAGCGATCGAAGCAGGGAAGTCCTTATCGTTTCTCGAATAACCGCGAGCGATGTATCGCACCTCAAAGCTGCCTGCGAGGGGCGAAGCGATCGTCTGGGCGGCAGCCATTGGAGCGTCCGGCTGGCGAAACGTTGAAGGTACTCTTTTGTCGGACTTTAACCAACTTCCGAAATTCCTGCGGGCCGCACGATAGGCGAGATCCGAATCGAAATTTCCATAGATCGCGAGGGTCGCGTTGTCGGCGGTCAAAAATCGCTCTCTCGCGTCAACCAGATCGGCCCAGTCGATTCGCGCAAGAGAATCGGTCGTGCCGTTCGCCGCTCTGCCGTAGGGAAAGGTGCCAAGCAAGCGCTTAGCCGAGGCCATGTCGGCGACGTATGCCCGGTCCTTTTCAAGGACCTTTACGCGCTCGACCTGTTCCGACCGCAGCCGAGCTGTGGTCTCTTTATCAATAGCCGGATTCGAAACCGCTCGCGACACGCTTTCAAGCAGTGTCAAAAACTGTTCAGGTTTAGCGGTCGCGGTAATCTGAATGTAATCGTAACCACTTGTTACTTCGAGGCTGCCTCCTAGCTCGTCCTTGTAGTATTCGCGGGCGTCCTGCGTCGCGAAAATATTCTCCGCAAGTAGCTTCATCACGCCCTCTTTACCCTGCGGGTCAAACGCCGAACCGCTGTGGATGCGAACTTTTAGCTCGACCTTGTCGGCCTTGGGGTCGCTCCACATCAACATCTTGAGGCCGTTGAGAAGTTTTTCCTGCCTCGGCTTTGCGGTTACAGACTGGGCGGTCGCCGAGAGTGAAAATGTGATCGATAGCAGCAATGCAGCCGCGAAAAAATCGAATATTTTTCTGAATTTCATCGTAAATCTTACCGGCCGGGAATTTCGTTCGGTGGTTAGTTGCGATATCGAGCAAAAATGTTGTCAGCCGAGCTTTGTCTAACGATACCAGAAATATCCGGCCGACGTGTGCCCCTTCTGCCAAACCGTAATTCTTTGCAACTTAGCAGCTCGCGGCGAATCGACCCCCGAAATGAAAATTTTAGACGTCTACAGGCATCGCGTCAAAGTAAAGAGGCATCTATGAAAGTTGAATGTTCACGGACGTTTCTACGTGAAAAGTTAGGGAATTTGCTTAACATCTGTTGAAAAAGCGTTATAATCAAACAACTGGATGTAGGTCTGTCTGGAGCGGACCGCAATTTTGAGAGGCTGTAAAGATGGGAAAGAAACTTAAATATTGCAACTCATGTGAAGAAGGGTTTGCCGAAAGGTTTACATTTTGTCCGACGTGCGGCGGCTGGCTGGAGACGGTTGAGATGAGCCCGGTCGGCGAACAATCCGCTCACACGGATGATCTCGTTCCAGCAGCGGAAGCGCCTGAGCCCAAATTTGAGGTTCTGCGTCCCGCTGTGAATGAACCAGCCGCAAGCGTCGAGGAGCCGGAAGTTCAGGCACCTGAGATCCAAGCATTCGAACGCGAACCGATTTCCTTTGCGGACGAGACCCACGAGCCCGAAATTCTGGCGGCCGAAGAGCCATACATCGAGCCGATCCATGAAGAGCCCGAACACATCGTCGAGGCAACTGCCGCTGGCAGCTATTCGGAAGAGCCTGCGACTGCGGCGTTTTCCGAACCGGCCCCAACATTCGCGGCTCCGAGTTCATACGCTTATAAACCCGACGACGATTTTCACGTCACCGTGATCCAGGAAAAAAATTCCGGTCAACGGACCGGCCTTCTTCTGGGAGCAACTGTGTTGATGATCACGATCATGCTCACCAGCGTCGTGGTTTCCATCTTTGGCAAAGACATCGACATTGGTTCCATCGGCGGCGACAGTGTTTTCTACAGTATTCCCGAGGTCGAGGTTCCGCTCGACGTTGAAAAAGAAAAAGAGCCCGAGGTCAAGAAGAATGACGACTCCGGCGGCGGCGGCGGCGGCGGAAATAAAAACCCGGACCCGGCGTCAAAGGGAAGCCCTCCTAACATGATGAAGAACCCGGACGTTGCTCCGTCAACGAGTATGGATCGTTTAACAAATCCTACTCTGACCCAGAGAGTCGGCGTGAACGGACCGGAAAGGTTGATGGCGGACCCGAGCCAGCGATACGGTGTACTGAACGGAGCCGATAAACCTTCGGACGGGCCGGGTAGCGGAACTGGTATTGGTACCGGCCGCGGCGGTGGTGTCGGATCGGGCAACGGCTCTGGTCTTGGTTCCGGTAACGGCGGCGGCATGGGAAGCGGTAACGGCGGCGGCATTGGTGGAGGAAATGGCGAAGGTGGCAACCCTCCTCCTGACATCGTCAAGGGAGAAAGCACGGCCCTGGCGATCACCTCAAAACCGCGTCCTAATTATACCGACGCAGCACGACAAAATAATATCCAAGGCGTTGTCCGATTGAAGGTTACGTTCAATGCTAATGGGTCGATCGGCTCGATCTCGGCGATCAGCGGTCTTCCGAACGGCTTGACCGAACAGGCGATCGCGGCGGCGAAGAATATGAGGTTCACACCGAAAAAGGTAAACGGCGTTCCACAATCGGTAGCGAGAGTCGTAGAATTCAGCTTCACTATCTATTGATCGAAGCGAATTCAGTATTTCAAAATAAAAGAGGCCATCGAAATGATGGCCTCTTTTATTTGCTCTGTCGGAGCGTCATGTCTGTAGAACGTCGATCGTTAGATCGAATCGTCGTCGGTTTTCGATATCTCTCTCAGCTCAAACCGGTCCTGATCGCGTTTCTCGATCTTGCCGAGGAAATCCAGCGGCTCGTTGTCTTCGTAATCTATTCCCATTGCGTGGGCGTTTTCCTCGACGTCCGACTGATCGGGCGTTGGGTTATGTCCAAAAACGCTCTCTGCGCCCGAACCGTTGACATCTTCCCATTCGGCGTCGATGTCGCCGCCCGAATCTGCCGGCGAGGACGAATGATTCTCTTGAAGCCGCTCGGTCAGTTCGCTCGGGGCCTGTGGGGCGTGTTCTATTTCTTCCTCGATAAATTTCTTCATATCTTCACTCACCGCGGGCCGTCCGTTGTAAAACTCAAGTTCTTTGCCTTTCATAGATCTCCTCGCGAATCAATTCCGTCCGTATGAACGGATGATACACCACGCGAGGCTGTCTGCAAATATTTTTTCAAATAAACACCACGGTCTGTGATGACGGTATCTCGAACCGCTTGCGGCACCGCATGTTGCGGCACGCGAGCATGTCGTCAACCCGCACCATATAATCCCTCGATTTATCGAACTGTGCCCGCTCCTGCTGGTTCAGGTTCCTGGGCCCACCCTTTTTCTTGGTACGCTTTATCCAGCGGACATCGTAATCGTTTCGCTCGCGGCAATGTGGGCACGAGTAGTTCGCCTGCTTGGTCTCCTGTTTTTCGTCGAAAATATCCCTTTCGTGCATATGTTCAATTGTAACGGATTGGCAAATTTGAAGAAAGAGGACGAAAGCTGCAGGCGGTTTGAGCTTTCGTTTGCGTACTTTGTGTATTCGCCTTTGTCTCCTTCGTGTTAAAAAAGGCTGTTACACAAAACTCTTAAAGAAAGGATATAGGTTTAACCGGTTTAAAGGCCCAGCAAATACTTAAAGCTGAAGATCCCCGTATCATGTCCGTCCGAGAAATGGAAATTTAGGGCATATCGGCCGACTATCGAGATGTGAGAAAAGGTCAGGTCGTCCGGAACTGTGGCGTCGATCAACTGTTTTTGGCCCGTCCATTCATTGACACAACTCGCACACGGGCACGCGCGCCTAAGTTGGGCCGCGTCGTATTTTGTCTCCGATTCATCCGACCATTTGATCGAGATCTCGCTGTCGGATTCTTCAATAATTTGAGTGGGTTCGATCATCTAGTGGCTAATTTCTCAGCGATCGCCGCCGGGTCTATTCCGTAATGCGTCGCGTGATAAACCGGTTTACCCTGCCACAAAACAAATGCCTGCGGCGAAGCATGCCGAATACCCAGCCGTTGGGCTATCGCGTTCGAAATATCACGATCGTCCTGAACGACGACGAGCCGAATATCTTCGATAACCGCCGACACCCGTTCAAGAACATCCATGCTGATACCGCATGTATCGCTGTGTTTGAAAAGCAAGACCGGCCGGGTAAAGGATTCGCTAAAAACCTCATCAAGCTCCGCCGCTGTAGTTACCGCTTGAATCTCACTGGTCATTTGTAAGCTGGAAAAACTTTTCTGTAGGCAACAATGTTCGTCGCAAATATTACCGGGATGGCGAGGTAAATTCCGATGCAGAACGCAAGTCCGCCTAGAAGGGCAATACCCATGTTCAGAAATATCAGTCCAACCACACCGCCCATGTTTTTCCAAACTGCCCTGGCACTGGTCGTCATGGCCTTGATCGCCCCGAGATTTTTGTCAACAAGGAGCGGGAACGAGAACATTAGCAGTGTATGAAAGCAAACCATTACCGCGATAAGTACCAGATCGACCGCGAATGCACCGCCCAGCACGGACAGCAATTCGTTCTGGCTCATCCGTTCTCCCATTAAGGTTGCCGCCAGGACCGGAACATAGATAATTCCGTAAACCACTACCATGGGAACTACGATAAACAGCGTAATTACCAGACCCGGCCAAAGAAACGGCATTCCTTTCCAGAGGTCGTCAAAGGCTATTGTTTTGCCGTCGATCTGCTTTAAGAAGACGTAATTGATGCCGCAGATCATCGCTCCCATTACCACGTAGAACGAGATCGCCCCGAGGATAGCTCCGACTAGGAACACCGCGAAGAGTATCCAGAAATCGGGTTTGATCCGCTCCCAAGCTTCCTTCACGCACTCGATCGGTTTGATCACACCTGTGCGAAATTCGAGATTCTGCATAATTTAAGGTTAGTTATTCAGATAGATCCTTTGCAGGTAGTCCGACACCATTCTATCACTCGAAAAATTCGGCGTGAGCGTTTTGAGAGCATTGCGCATTTTAGCGACCCAGTCGGTAGGCAGCCCGGCATCATTCTTACTGTAATACAGCGGAATGACCTGATCTTCCAGCATTGAATAAAGCGACTCGGCATCTTCGGCGTTCACGGTTTCCTCGTCGCCTTCGCTGAGTTCGCCGATCGCGAAACCGTTCTCGCCGTTATAGCCTTCTATCCACCAGCCGTCTAGTATCGAAAAATTCAGAACGCCATTCATCGCGGCCTTTTCGCCGCTGGTACCGCTCGCCTCGAGCGGACGTTTCGGCACGTTCATCCAGACATCCACGCCATGGACAAGGTAACGCGCGATCTCCTGATCGTAATCTTCGATAAACACCGCCCGATCTTGCCAATTGGAATCGTTGTTGATGCTCATCAAATGCTGCAAGATCGTTTTCGCCGTCCGGTCCTGTGGATGTGCCTTTCCGGCAAAAATGAACTGGACCGGACGCTCGTGATCGTCCACCATTCTAAGCAGCCGGTCGAGGTCCGTAAACAAAAGGTCCCAGCGTTTATAAGCAGCCACGCGCCGGGCAAACCCAATAGTCAGCACGTCCGGCGAAAACAGCTTGTGCGTGTCTTCGTGCTCGTGGATCGTATCAAAGTCGCCAGTTTCTTTCGCACGTGTCTTTTCGCGTATGAATGCTATCAGCAGATTTTTGAGTGTCCGGTGACTATTCCAGATCGTCTCGTCGGAAATTTTGTCGAGACCCTCAGCCCACGCATTTGGGTCACGCAGCACCTGCTGCCAATCGCCGCCGATCCCTTTGGCGTAAACGTCTTGCAGAACGCCCGCGATCCAGGTCGGAGGATGCACGCCGTTGGTTATGTGCGTTATCGGCACCTGATCAGGGTCTGTCTTCTCAGGAAACATTTTCAGCCACAATTCACGCGAAACCTCGCCATGCTTTTCGCTGACGCCATTTGCGGAACGCGTCATTCGGATCGCGAGCGGCGTCATACCGAAAAACTCTTCGGAGTCATGTAGATCGGTCCGGCCGAGAGCGAAAAACTGGCTTTCCGTCAGCTTAAGACCGTCAATGAACTTTGCGTCGAAGCAATCGCGAAGCTGTCCGGGCGAAAAGACGTCATTACCCGCGGAAACCGGGGTGTGCGTCGTAAATACGCAGTTTTGGCGAATCGAAGCCTGTGCATCGGCAAAGGATGAATCAGGGTTTTCGACTAGAAACTCGCGGGCCAACTCAAGCGTCAAAAAGGCTGAGTGGCCTTCGTTCAGGTGGTAAACAGAGGGCTCTACACCGAGCTTTCTCAAAAGCCGGACGCCGCCTATCCCGAGCACTTTTTCCTGCACGATCCGAGTCTCGCTGTCGCCGCCATAGAGATGGCCCGTGATCAGCCGGTCGACCTCAGCATTCTCCTCAATATTTGTGTCTAGAAGATAAAGCGAAATGCGCCCAACGCGGGCAAGCCAAGCCTGCGCATAAACCTCGCGATCACGAATTCGGACCATGACCAGGACCCGCTCGCCATCAGCGTAGACAACAGGCGTTAGAGCAAGCTCGGATTCGAAAACGTCGGAATAGGCCTCCTCCTGCCAGCCATCGTGTGCGACCTTTTGACGAAAATAGCCGTAACGATACAGCAGGCCAACCGCCGTAAGCGGAATATTCAGATCGCTGGCGGATTTGAGATGATCTCCCGCTAATATTCCGAGGCCGCCGGAGTAATTCGGTAGAGAATTGTGAACCCCATATTCAGCACAAAAATACGCGACCGGTGACTCCGCCGAAATATGCTGAAACGAAGCCGGCTTAGTACCAAGATAGTCTCGCGTCTTTTGTTCAAAGGCACGTAGACGTTCCAGATACGACGGGTCGGCCGCCTTTTGCCACAACCGGAACGACTTGATCTTTTTCAAAAGCAGCCGCGGATTCTGCTCGACCTTTGCCCACATCGACGGGTCGATATCGCGAAACAGGGCCACAGCCTCCGGGTTCCATGACCAAAAAAAGTTTTGCGAAATATAATCGAGCGGCTTTAGCGCTTCGGGAAGCTGGCGTTCCATGTTGAAATTCGAACGCCTCTGATCTGACGGCTCAAAGCCGTGTGCTGGCTGCATATTTTGGGTAACCGTTGCGGAAAACTCCTTCATAAAGGTCCTCGGAATACTTTGTTGTGCATCCGAGCAAAGTAAACCAAAGACTATAAAGCAACTGGTCTCGAGTATCAAATTTTGGAGCTATCGGTGTCTTATAAATTTACGGGCGTCGGTTTCGGAAAAGAAGACGAGACGTACTTCGAGGCTGGTGCCGGCGTTCGGAATTTCGGAAAGCGTTTGGAAAACAATCGAGGCAGCCTCGTGTTTCGGATAACCATAGGCTCCGGTCGAAATAGCGGGAAAAGCGATGGACGAAAGCTCATGAGAAATCGCCAGATCGATCGAACTGCGGTAGCTTGCCGCCAGCAGTTCCGCGTCCCGGCCATCGTTCATTCCGAAGATAGGACCGACCGTGTGAATAACAAATCTGGCAGGAAGCTCGCCACCCGTAGTGATCACCGCCTCGCCTGTCGGCAGTCCGTCGGGATAAGTAGTGCGGCGTAACTCGCGGCATTCTTCCAAAATAGCCGGCCCGCCTTTCGCATGGATCGCACCGTCAACCCCGCCCCCGCCGAGCAGCGTCGAATTAGCCGCATTCACGATCGCGTCAACGACTTCGGCGGTTATATCGCCGAACTTTACGATCAATCGTCCGTCGTTAAAGGTTTCGAGGATCATTCCTGATCAGTTTAGACGACCCGCACTTCATCTCAAATACCAAAACTCTCACGGATTCTTGTTCATCGCCAAGATTTTCCGTAAGATTTCCTTGCGCATTCATTGTGACAACTGACAGTTATGAATTTAAACATCATTCCCGTTAAATGGACGGACGAAGGCGTGACGATGCTCGACCAGCGTTTGTTGCCCACCGAAGAAAAATGGCTGATGCTTCGCGATTTCAGCGAGGTTGCGGCTGGCATCAAGGACATGGTGGTCCGCGGAGCACCTGCCATCGGCGTGTCCGCCGCATATGGGATCGCACTCGGGGCGAAGCAGTTTGTCGGAACTAGCGTCGATGACCTCGAAGACGAGCTCGGGTACGTCAGCGATGTTCTCGGTAAAACCCGCCCCACGGCCGTCAATCTTTTCTGGGCGATCGACCGCATGAAGCGGACCTTTCAGAAAGCTAAAGCCGCCGGCAAATCTGTCTCCGAGATCAAGCAGATCCTGCTCGAAGACGCCAAAGCCATCCACGATGAGGACATTGAATCACAGCGCCTGATCGCGCAGTTTGGAGGCGAATTGCTTGCGGATAACGACACGGTTCTGACGCATTGCAATGCAGGAGCCTTGGCGACCGGTGGGATTTGGGGAACCGCTCTCGGCGTGATCCGCGGAGCCGTCGATCAGGGCAAGCACATCTCGGTGATCGCCGACGAAACACGGCCTTATCTCCAAGGCGCTCGCCTCACCGCCTGGGAGCTGATGAAGGACGATATTCCTGTCACAATAATTACCGATAATATGAGCGGCCACACGATGAAAAAGGGACGTGTCCAGGCAGTCGTCGTGGGCTCCGACCGCATCGCCGCTAATGGCGACGTCGCTAACAAGATCGGTACCTACATGGTCGCGGTGCTCGCACAACGCCACGGCATTCCGTTCTACGTCGCCGCACCGTTGTCCACGGTCGATCTAGATTGCCCGACTGGCGACCAGATCCCGATCGAAGAACGCGACATCCGCGAGGTTACCCACATGAAAG
>JBDTZW010000074.1:0-20877 GCA_040004905.1 Acidobacteriota bacterium | reverse complement strand
GGTTTGGATTTACGAGGCCCTCGGCGTCCTTCATGATCTGATTGGCGAGATCCTTATCGCCCGCTTTGGCGACCTGAGCGGCGAGAATGCTGAGGCCGGCGATCTTTTTCTCGCGGCCGGGCGTCGAGAGCAGGATCTTGCGCGCCTGCGAAATAATGCTGTCACGCTGGTCCTTCGGCAGGTCTTTGTTGCCGACCTTCATCACGTCGTCCATCATCTGCTGCTGGTTCTTT
Source organism: Acidobacteriota bacterium (assembly GCA_040004905.1). GTDB lineage: Bacteria > Acidobacteriota > Blastocatellia > Pyrinomonadales > Pyrinomonadaceae > OLB17. The sequence continues at coordinate 20,644 of JBDTZW010000074.1, read as the reverse complement.
TCGCGCTCTTCACGAGCTTTTTGCGCACGAGCCATGTTTGCACCGTAAACATTCGCATCCACATTAGTTACGGTCGCATATCCGCGGTTTGCACCGGGATAATAAGCGGAGTTCGCAGCATTTCGCTGATCTTGATTCATCCTCGCTTTTAGCTGAGCCGCACGGTTAGGGGCGTATTTCTGGATCTGGCCAAGATAGGTACCTGCCTCGGACGCATTGTCTCGCGGAAGATCCAGGAGGGCTTTAGCCAGAGTCTCTGCCAGGTCCTGGAGGTCAGATTGTGAATAGATCGCTTTGCTTTTCCCGTCCTTCTGAGACTTTTCCAGTGTTTCGCTGCCGAAGGAGATAAGCGAATTGACGACCCAGAAGTTTTCGCGTTTGAGCGTGTCTCCTTTCACCTTACTAAGAAGTGCGGAGGCAAAATCGGCGGCTTTGTCGGGGTCTTTGGCGTAGATCTTTTTCAGAATTTCGACATGCTGGAAATTCAATCCATCCTTCAGTGACCGGGTTGCGAATTTAACAGCTTTATCCGGAGCCTTGGCGGCGATCTGGGTCATTAGCTGGAATTCGAAATATTTGTCAGAGTTGTCGGTTTGTTTGCGAAAATCGGGATTAGTAATACCGGCGAGGCCGTCGTAGTAAAAGCTGAACGCAAGGTCCGGGTCGTGCTCGGCCATGCTCATCGCGATCTGCTGGCGAACGGCCAGAGCAGTGCGGAACTTTCGCTCGATCTTGCCGCGGCTCGATTCATCCTCCATAAAGAAACTGGCGGAGCCGACATCCGGCTGACCGGCTCCGTCGACAGAACCGAGCGCGTTCATCTGCGCGTCATACTGCAAAATAAGCTGCTGAAAATCGCTAGAAACGCCGCGAAACATATTCCTGGCCTCGGTCTCGTCGTGATACCACATAAGGCCCGCGATCTCGGAGGTAAAACTGATCCGGTTTTCGAGTGAACGCAGGTTACCGACGTCCGAAAGCGTTTCGCGAAGAAAATCGACGGCGGCCTTGTTAAGTTTTTCATCCTCGGGCAACTTGGCGGCAGGGTCGGCCACCGTCTGGGCACCTGTGATGAAGGGTAAAGACATCAGCACGAAAAGAAGGAGCATTTTTTTGAGCATTTTTGGGTCTCCGATGAGTGACGCGTTTATGATAAAGTGATTGGACGCAATAGTAAATAATTAGAACGCTCTGGCGGCGGTATTTTGCGGTTGATCATCATGCTTCTTGTAATCGACAATTACGATTCGTTCACCTATAACCTCGTGCAGTACCTCGGTGAATTGGGCTCGCGGATGAAGATCTTTCGCAACGACGAGATCACGGTCGACGAGATCGAAAACGACCTTAAACCCGAAAAGATACTTATCTCGCCGGGGCCGGGAACACCGGACGACGCAGGTATCTCGCTGCCCGCGATCGAACGGTTTGCCGGACGCGTGCCGATACTCGGCGTCTGCCTCGGGCATCAGGCGATCGGGCAATTTTTTGGCGGAAAAGTAGTGCGGGCCCCGGAACCGGTTCACGGAAAACCGGTCGATGTGAAACACGACGGCAGGACGATCTTTGACGGCGTCGGGCAGAATTTTCACGCGGGACGCTATCATTCGCTGGTCGTCGAACGCGAATCGCTGCCGGATTGTCTCGAGATCTCGGCCGAATCGCCTGACGGGTTGATCATGGGACTGCGTCACAAAACCCAAAAGACCGAAGGCGTTCAGTTTCACCCAGAATCCGTCCTGACCGAACACGGAAAGAAGCTCCTTCAAAACTTCCTCGATCTAAAATGAGCGTCCTTTCACCCGCAGGCTGGCTCTATAGCAGGGTTATAAATCTTCGAAATTCCTTTTACGACCGAGACGTTTTCACATCGCATCCACTCGGGGCCCGCACGATCAGCATTGGAAACATCACCGCAGGCGGCACGGGAAAAACGCCGCTTGTCGCCCACGTCGCTTCACATCTTGCCGAAACGGGAGAAACCGTTTGTATTTTGACGCGGGGCTACGGACGTAAGAATCCAAAGGAACGCGTTTTAGTTTCGGATCGGAACACCGTTCTGGTCGATGCTCGAAAAGGCGGCGACGAGCCGTTAGAGTTGGCGACTCGGCTGCAAGGGAAGACGGTTGTAATAGCGGATGCTGACCGTGTGGCAGCCGCCAAGTGGGCTGTTGAAAAGTTCGGGATCACCGCCTTTGTACTCGACGATGCGTTTCAGCACAGGCGAGCAAAACGCGATCTCGATATCGTATGCATCGACGCGATGAATCCATTTGGAAATGGCGAAGTCCTGCCTGCGGGAATATTGCGCGAGCCCATCAAAAACCTCGCACGGGCGGACGCGATAGTCATTACGCGCTGTAACCTCGTCCAGGATCTGACAGCGTTGAGGAAGCAGATAGCCGAATGTGCCGGTGAGGCGACGATCTTCGAATCGTCGAATACGATTTCCGGCTTTCGCGAGATCTCGGAGTTTGGCGAAAGCGAGACTTCGGGCAAGAAAGCTCTTGCGTTTTGTGCAATCGGCAACCCTTCTAATTTTTTCAAGCAGCTTTCGCGCGACGGATTTGATCTGGTGTCCAAAAAGCCGTTCCCGGATCATCACTATTACTCGCAGGAGGACATCGGAAAATTAGAAAAACGAGCGAGGAACACACAGGCGGAAATACTCTTGACGACGGCGAAGGACGCGGTAAAACTCGCAGGATTTGAATTTGAAATGCCGTGTTACGCAGTGGAAGGCGAAATGTCTTTAGACGACGCGGACGCATTTCACGAGCTTATTTCTTCTTAGTCGGCGGACCCTTTTTGTCACCCCAGTAGAACGCCCGGATCACAAGCACATACACTAGCAAGCAGATAAATAGCAGCAAAAAGAAGAAAACGATCAGCCATCCGATTGGTGACATAACTTAGGTTGTCTCCTCGATAACAGGTGTTTCTTCATCCGGTTCGAGCCATGCCGAAAACAGACCTTTGTGCCCGGAGTGCTCGACCGCGTGTTTGTAGAACACACTGAGGATCGCGACAACGGGGATCGCCAGGAAGACGCCGGGAATTCCCGCAAGCTGTTCACCCGCGAGAACCGATAGAATTACCGCGATCGGGTGTAGATGAATGCCGCCACGAACGATCTTCGGATATAGAACGTAATCCTGCAGGATCCGAAGAATTATCAAAAACACTCCAACATAGAGTGCCTTCCACGGATTATCGGAAAAGGCAGCGAGCGATGTAACTACGATACCTATTGTGATCGGTCCGATAAGCGGAACGAACTCGAAGATGCCTGCGAGAATTCCGAACAGGAGCGCGTATTTGATACCAATAATATAAAAGCCGATCGTACAGATCAGACCGACGAGAAAGCACGAGATCAGTTGGGCACGCGTATAGGCGGCGAGTGTAGTGTTGATGTCCTTCAATATCGCGTCGGCCCTAATCCTCAGCGGTCCCGCAGGAAAGATACGCAGAACAGATAGTCGAAAGGAATTTATATCCTTCAAAAAGAAAAATGCGAGTATTGGGACGAGGATGAACCAGGGCAAGTAACCCACGAGCGCAATTAGAGTGTTTCCGATCGCGGCAGTCACGTTCTCAAGGAGCGAGGTAGCCTGGTCTGTAACTTTTGACTGCAGATCCTCAGGCACGCGAAGGCGATTAAACCGCGTTTGCAACTCGTTCAGGCTTGCACGAACGGATGTCCCGTAGGCGGGAATGTTGCCGCCAAACTCTTTTCCTTGCTCGACAGCCTTGGGCGCGATGCCTGCGATGCCGGAGCCGAGAACGAGGAAAACGATCAAGTACGAGATAACGATCGCCAAACTACGCGGCATGAATCGCTCCATTTTTCGCAGCTTGAATGGCCTTCGGATCAGCCTAACGAGCGGATCGATCAAATATGCAAAAAATATCGCCAGCACCACAAGGAACAGCAGATAGGTAAGCGAGTAGAGAGCGAAACCAACCAGGCCAACAACGAGCAGCAGCAGAAGCGCCGTGATAACAACCCTGATGATCGATCGCATCGGGGGCGACGATGGGTCGAGGAATATCCGCCGTGCATGCGGCAGTTGTTCGCGAAGCTCGGCGGGAGTCAGTTCCGCCGGCGTTTGGCTGTCTTCCTGACCGTTCATATTAGTCCTGTTCGGCGCCGATCAATTTTCAATTGTCGTCGTTATCATTATCGTCGTTGTCGTTTGCCGGCGCTTGCTTATTTGTGTCTTTCTTTTCTTCCTCGTCGAGCTGCCTCTTTTCTTCGGACGTTTCCGGAGCTTGATCGGAATCGGCAGCTGGCGGCTGGCCCTTCTGGTCGCGGATCTTGATCAGCCTGCCTTCGTCGTCCTCGTAAACGATCTCCATCCAGCCGCTTTCGAGGCCTTTGGCGATCATGTCGTCGTTCTCTTTCGCGTCGGCGAATATGAAGCGTGCACCGAATTTTTCGCGAATGATAGGCCCGGCATCCTCGGTCTTGCCATTAGTAATATCAATCAAGAGTTTGTAGAGGTCCGGATTCTGCGAATAGAGATAATTCGGATCGAGGCCATAAACGTATGTGTGTTTGGTGTCGAAGTAGAACAACTTAGGGAAATCATCCCAATTGCAGTTAAAGATACGCTCGCCGGCGGGAATATTCTCATTTCCCTTTTCATCGAGGCCCGTCGCCCACTCCATCGTACGCCGATAACGGTCGGCGGACTCGTTCCCCTTGATGATACTGACGAGGCCGTCCTCGTTAAGCCCGAACGAATGGATGCCGGTCAAGTTGTAAACAAAGAAGACGGTCAAAACGATCCCGATCACCCATGCGCAGGCGAGCTTTACCGAATTCCAGAACACCTGCTGCTGCGTCGGGCGTTCCTTGTCCAAATACGGTTCGAGTTCGAGCGCAACGTCGGGCGGAAGCTCCGGTTTGCTCGACGCCCAAAACGCCTGCCAGCTAAACGCCGCGAACAGTATCGCGAACGGAGGAAAATATTCGGCGAATCGCTTGGAGCGAAATTGGGCGGCCAGCAGGATCGAAACAAACGCGAGAAAGAACGTCGCTTTTTCCGGAAGCTTGCCGTTTCGCGGCATGAACAGGATGTATCCGATAAGCATCGCAAGCAAGGCCACCGGAAAATTCATCAGCAGTTCCTGTCCCGTGTAGGCGTACCATTCGCCGCCGACTGCCACCACAAAATCGCCTCCGACCTTGAACTTCTCGATGAAATGCTCGAAAAAGAGAGCGAGGTTGTGTGGGAAATACGGATTGATGATGTTACCAAGGATGAGGCCGCCGCCGGAATACGCGAGAGGGCGCCATTCGAACCGGCGTTCATTCCAGCCGATTATCACCGTCCAGATCATCGCCGCAATGAACAGCAGCGGAAACAAACTATAGGTCCAGACGAATGCAAACATCAGCGGCAGAAGCCAAATGTATTTTCGCTCGAACAGCAGATAGATCCCGACGATCGTGATAATGATCGTCAGCGGAGGAGCCTTGGCCATGTTCATGCGGAAATAGAACATGCTCGAACATGTCAGTATTGCCGCGAGCCATACCAGCTGATATTTAATGTCATATTTGTAAAGGAGCCAGTAAACCGAAAAGATCGCGAGCGTTCCGAACGTTACGGCAGCGACCTTGGCGGCCATCACCGGTTGGAAAAACCAGAGAAAAGGTATCTGGAGCAGGTGAAACAGAAAATGGTGGTCAGCGTAACCCTGTGGATTCAGCACCGTAAGCGGCAGCCACTGAAACGTCGGCAGCCATTGGCCGTGCCGGAAATTTTCCCAGAGCAACGTGCTCCAACGGATGTGATAATAGCCGTCCCAGTCGCCGCAGCAGATCGCGTCGGTCTGTTTCTGCAGATAAATCATCACCATCAGCACGGCCAAAAACCCAAATATCAGATAAATGACGCGCGATGCGGCTTCGCTGTCGAGATACGACCGCCAGGAAACCTTGGATGCGGCGGGAGCAGGCCGAACGTTGGCAGCAGCACCGGCTGGTTCAGGATCAATAATTTCTTCCATTAAATTCGTTTATAATTTGAGTTAGCGGCGTATCCGCCTCGATGAATTAAGGTAAAAAATAGCACAGAACGAGAGGCACTGTCAGCTTTCAGCCGATTCGCGCGACTTAAGCGACACCGCTTGCCAAGGCTTTTGCCAGAACCTACAATCGGACATTCGAAATGTATCCAAAAGGCAATTTATTCATTCCGGCGTCCCACGGGCGGCTCGAAGGGATTCTAAAGGACCCTACCGGTACGCGAGCTGGCGTTGGCCTGGTTTGTCATCCACACCCTCTCGGCGGCGGGACGATGCATAACAAGGTCGTTTTTCGCGTTGCCGCCGGACTCATCGATGCCGGTTTGATCACGCTCAAATTCAACTTTCGGGGCGTCGGAGCTTCGACGGGCGAGCACGACGAAATACCCGGCGGAAAACAAGACGTCGCCGATGCGCTCGATTATCTCGCGGAAAACTATCCGTCGGAACCGATCACGCTGGCGGGATTCTCCTTCGGTTCACGCGTCGGGATGGAAGTTGGGATCGACGACGACCGCGTTGTCCGCCTGATAAGTATCGGAACGCCGGTCGATAAATACAGAGATTTTGAGTTTCTGAAAAAGGTTCGGAAACCGATCCTGTTCATTCACGGCGACAAGGACGAGTTCGGCTCGATCGATAATCTCAAACGACTCGTGGACGAGATCTCAAAGAAAAACAACGATGTCGAATTGGAAGTCTTTCAAGATTCCGGACATTTTTTTGATGAGCATCTGAACGAACTACGAGATGTAGTTCGCGATTGGACAACTGCTCAGATAATGAGAGCAGATCGAAAAGAATAGCTGTTAGCTCATAGCTTTCCTTTATTCAAACTTAAACAGATGACAGAAGAACGATGCGAAACTATACGAGATGCCGCGATTCGGTTGACGATGATGCCGCGGGACACCAATGCTCACGGGACGGTTTTCGGCGGTGTAATACTCAGCTATATTGACGTTGCCGGCGGGGTCGAGGCCGTGCGTCATACCCGGCACGAACGGTTCGTTACCGTGGCGATGAAAGAAGTGATCTTTCACGAACCGGTTTTTATTGGCGATCTTGTCAGCTTTTACGCAACGACCTTGCGTGTCGGGAGTACGTCGATCACGATCCATGTCGATGTCGAGGCGGAACGGTTCGGCCATCAGGGGGAGCGCGTGAGAGTGACCGAGGCGGAGGTAACGTTTGTCGCAATAAATAAGGAGCGTGAAAAGGTAAGGATCGGGGCCTAAAACTGACGCTCGTATTTTTCGATCTCTTTCGGCAGCGAAATATCGCTCCAATACGTATCAGTCTCGCGTTTTTTTAGCTGAAGCCTATCGCGTCCTGCGAGCGAGCTTAAAAAGCCAAGCGGAGTGATGACCGCAAAATAAATTAGCGTGATTATCACGCGGCTCATCACATTGCCGATCACGAATGCGATGCCGAGCCACGCCAAGTAAAACGGCATCGCCACCTTGGTCCCGGTCAAACCGGTCCCGCCGACAACCACTCCAATGACGATAAAAATGATCCCGACGGTTTCGTTTTTGCTAAAGAGCCACGCCCACGGCCAGAGCAGCTTGATCAGGCCGATCAAAACAAAGCCTCCGAGAAAAATAGCTCCGAACTGCCTGATCTCTTTCCGGTTAGGTCTCCAATTTAGTTGGACAAACGACATTTTGGCGGTCTAGAAGAGCGTGTAAATAAACGGCGCGGCCGCTCCGCCGCCGAGAGCTCCGGCGACGATGATACCCGCGAGCAGCAGGACGGCAATAACTATCGGCGAGAGCCAGTAGACCTTGTTCTCGCGAATAAAGAGATAAAACTCTGAAATGATCCCCTTACGTTTGGACATCTCGCTCCTTTAGTCCAATTTGAACTGCTTCTTGTGCTCCTCGCTTCCCTGCATCGGCGGCTGCTCCTCTTTCAGACAGATGAACGATTCGAGCACGAGTGCGTCCATGTCCGTAAACATAAAGCATTTGTATGCCTCTTCCGGCCGGCAGACGATCGGCTCGCCGCGAATGTTGAACGAGGTGTTAACAACGACCCCGCAACCAGTCAATTTTTCAAAGGCCTTAAGAATTTTATAGTAACGTGGATCGCGCACATGGTCAACGGTTTGGATCCGGGCCGAATAGTCGACATGCGTCACAGCCGGCAGGTCCGAACGCGGAATATTGAGCTTTTGGATGCCGAACAATTTTTGCTGCTCGTCCGTCAGCGGCACGCGCCTCTCCTCGCGGATCGGTGCCACGAGAAGCATGTACGGGCTTTCCGCATCAAGCTCGAAATAGTCCGACACTCGCTCGGCCAGACAACTTGGAGCGAACGGCCGGAACGATTCGCGAAACTTGATCTTTAGATTCATTTTCGCCTGCATTTCGGGATTTCGCGGGTCGCCGATGATGCTGCGGGCGCCTAATGCACGCGGGCCAAATTCCATCCGGCCGGCCATCAAACCGATCACTTTTCCGGCGTCGAGCAAGCGTGCGATCGTGTCGCACAACTCGTTCTCGTCTTTGTAATACAGGTACGGGGCTTTCGCCGAATCGAGGTAATTTTGGATCTCGACGTTTGTGTAACGCGGGCCGAGATATGAGCCCTGCTGGCTGTCGCCTTCGTCGGGTGTTCGCGGATTGTCCCACAATTGATACCACGTGAACAAGGCCGCCCCGAGCGAACCGCCGGCGTCGCCTGCTGCCGGCTGCAGCCAGATATTTTTGAAAGGCCCGCTTCGCTCGATCAGCCCGTTCGCGACACAATTAAGCGCCACGCCGCCTGCCATGCAGAGATTCTCCATTCCGGTTTCGTGATGAACGTGGCTGACGATCTTCATCATCACGTCCTCGGTCACCTTTTGAATGCTTGCCGCGATGTCCATGTGAAACTGCGTTAGCAGAGCCTCACTCGGACGCGGCGGCTGACCGAACAGGCGGTGGAATCGGTCGTTGGTCATCGTCAGGCCCGCGGAATAATTGAAGTAATCCTGATTCAGCCAAAACGACCCGTCGTCTTTGACCTCGATCAGGTTGTCGACGATCTGTTTTACAAATTTCGGCTCGCCGTACGGAGCGAGGCCCATCAGCTTATACTCGCCGGAATTTACTTTAAAGCCTGTGTAATAAGTGAACGCGCTGTAAAGCAGCCCGAGCGAATGCGGAAAACGTATCTCTTTGGAAAGCTCGATCCGGTTCCCGCGTCCGACGCCCCAAGTCGAAGTGCTCCATTCCCCGACGCCGTCAAAGGTTATGATCGCGGCTTCTTCGAATGGTGACGGGAAAAATGCGCTGGCGGCGTGCGAGGCGTGATGCGTGGTGAAATAGATCGGCCCCTCGTATTTATTGCCAAGGCCGCGATCGATCTCTCGCGGAAGAAAAAGCTTTTGGTTCAGCCACAGCGGCAGAGCCTTCATAAACGACGAAAGGCCGCGTGGAGCCGAGCCGATATAGGTCTCCATCAACCGTTCAAATTTCAGGAAAGGCTTTTCGTAAAAAACGACGGCATCGAGCTGCTCGGCTTTCACGCCGCCTTCGGCAAGACAGTAGTCGACGGCGTTCTGCGGAAAATTATGGTCGTGCTTTACGCGGGTGAAGCGCTCCTCTTGCGCGGCGGCGATGATCTTTCCGTCGATCACAAGGGCCGCTGCACTGTCGTGATAAAAGGCCGAAATGCCGAGAACAGACTTCATTGCGGTTTACAGTCGGGGACGGCCGCGCAAACTTTTTTCGCGACTAGTTCGTGCCCCTTTTCGCTTAAGTGCATCGGATCGCCATAGAGAAACAGCGAGTGAGTGTCATCGCTGCTTTGAAGGTCCTGCGTCAGATCAAAAAACTCGATCTGGTTTTGTTTGAGAAAATTGTCGACCCTTTGCTGCGGCAAGAGAAAACCCGGCGGCGTATTTTTCCGGAGCTGAGCCTCATATGGCAGCACGAAAACCTTGAGCGAAACACCAGCGGAATCGAGCTCCTGCTTTATTTCCGCGAGCGGGAGCAGTCCGTCTTGAATGTATTTGTCACTTTTTTGATACGACGCCAGATCGTTCTGGAAATAGATCATCTGCGTATCGCGCAAAGCGTTTTTCAGCCAGAGATAAAGCTTCGATCGAGAACGCAGATAGTCGTTCACCTTTCTCAATGGGGACGTATCATTCGACGCGTAGATCTCGCCGTTATCGTTGATCTGGCTTTTAATGTCGGCGGCGCTTACGTCCGTAAGGTCGTTAAGGCAATAGAACAGCAGAACGGTCTTCACTTCGGGCCTTTGCGGGATCAGTTTGGCGATGACATTTCTGTACGCTGTCGCGTCATAGCCGATTGCGGATGAATTGTAGATCCGGTAATTCGGCAGGCTCCGGCGAAGATGTCCGGCGATGGTCAGATCGTCGCGGACAGCGGGCCCGAACGAGACCGAATCGCCGACGATCAGCATCGCCCGAGCATCAGCTGCGGCGGTCGATTTGAACTCGGGTTCGATCCGAAAGCCGTTCTCGTCCGTGTAAAATGCCTCGCCGAAAGATTTGCCTTTGTAATTCGGCGTGTTGCCATAGCTGTCCCCGAAACGGTTGGCGGTAAAAAGGCCGACGCTGCTGTCGAGAAAATTGATCCGCGTGAACCAGCGGCAGTAGAGCTCACCCACCCCGAGCAGCACGACGATCATTAGGCAGGAAACGAAGAAGGCGATCAGCTTCGGCCTCCAGCCGGATCTTTTAGCGTTCATGAATGATGCAATTATTCCTCGAAATGCCCTAAGATACTAATTCGCCCAATGGTTAGCGAAAGAATTTTCGACGCGTGTTCGGCCTAAAATGAAATACACGTAAGACTAGCATAATTGATTTTCGCCTAACAAGAATGGGTTTTTGCGCGTTATGCCAATCTGGAAATTAGAGATCGAATACGAAGGAACGCGATATCGCGGCTGGCAGATCCAGCACAATGCGAAGAGCGTGCAGGGCGAGCTGCAGGATGCTGCCCGCAAACTTTTCGAAGGAAAATTTGAGCTATTCGGTGCCGGGCGAACGGATGCGGGCGTACATGCGCTCGCGCAGATCGCGCATTTAAAGGTTCCTGAGATAAAGGTAAATCTCACGCCGCGTCAGATACAGTTTGGATTCAACGACATACTTCCGCACGACATAAATATTCTGAAAGTCGCCAACGCGCCCGACGATTTTCACGCAAGAAAAGACGCCGTTGCCCGATACTACCTCTATCAGATCTCGACCCGGCGTACAGCTTTCGGTAAAAATCTCGTTTGGTGGATCAAAGACAAACTCGACGCAAAAGCGATGGCCGAAGCGGCCAAAATGCTTGTCGGCAAGCACGACTTCGCTTCGTTTTGTGAGACGGAAGAAGGCAAAAAACAATCGACGCTCGTGCAGGTCGAGCACGCCGATGTCTTCGTCGACGGCGACCTCATCTGCTTTCGCATCGGTGCGTCGCATTTTCTCTGGAAAATGGTTCGAAGAATAACAGGCATGCTGGCCGAGGTCGGCCGTGGAAACCTGACATACGACTCTTTCGAGCGTCTCTTGAAATTCGAGTCTGATGTCCCGGCAAAATTTACCGCACCGCCGTCAGGTTTGTTTTTGGAAAAGGTTCTTTACAGAGGCGATAAGAGCCCTGTCGGCAGAAAATCGTTTTTGACGATCTCGTAAACAGGCCGGGCTTGCGAAAACCGGGCGATTGTGCCAAATTCGCATTTATAGATTTCGAGACTTTTTCCGAAAAGGGAGACATTGTTTAATGCCGAAAATTACGGCTGAAACGGCCGAGGGAACCCAGGCTTTTGAATGCGAGGCTGGTAAAAAGCTCGTTCTTTGTATCGAAGACAACGGGATCGATATCCTGCATCGCTGCGGGGGAAATGCACGGTGCACGACCTGCCGCGTCGAGGTTTTGGCGGGCGACCCGGGAGAGATCGGCGAACCCGAGGCGGCCATTTTGTCGACCAAAACGGACCTCGGCGAACGGACGCGTTTGTCATGCCAGATCCGTTTGACGGACGATCTGCACGTAAAAGTAATTAACCAGGCCAGCGTCACCGGGATGGAACCGGGAACGCGGCCAGAAGACTAACCAGGAGGAAAGGGAAGGTAATGTTTGATAAATTAAAAGAAAGATTTACGGGAACGCTCGAAGTTGCCGAGGCTCACTGTGACGGCCCTTGCGGCGTTTACGATCCGGCCCAGGCTCGGATCGAAGCGGAATCGGTTTTGGCGATGACCAAAAAGATCCTCGATCTCAAGGTGCCGGAGGGCGACGACGCCAAAGCTCACGCCGCGTATCACAATACGCTGACGCGGTTTATCGTCATCAAAGAGGAGCGGGCAGAACTCGCAAAACATCACCTCATGGTGTTGTGGACCGACTATTTCAAACCGGACCATCTCGCGAAATATCCCGATCTTCACGAAACGTTCTGGAAAGCCGCTAAGCTTTGTTCGTCGTGCAAACAAGAAGTAAGCCTGCAGCACGCCGAAGAGCTGATGGACGCTGTTAAGAAAGTCCACGAAATGTTCTGGGGCAGCAAAGGCAAGGATGTGGCCTGGTACACCGCTTCATAGCTGAGTTTCCAGATAAAATCGGAACGGTGATGGATCGCAGTTGTCCTTCACCGTTTCCTTCGTTTATGGAGAATGAATTACCCGATGCAACCTGGAAGGAACGGCTGCTTTACTTTTTAGGCCGGCGGCAGGCGTTCCTGATCGAAGGTAGTTCGATGAAGCCAACACTTTCGGAAGGCGACGCTATCCTAATAGTTCCACGATCCCAGATCGAGATCAACGATATCGTTCTGGCACATCACCCGTATAAAGAAAGCGTCAAGATCTTAAAACGAGTCAGCCAGATCAACGATAACGGCTCTTATATCCTACTCGGGGACAACGAATCCGAAAGCACCGACAGCCGCACTTTCGGACCGATCTTGCCGAAAGAAATTTTGGGAAAGGCCGTCTGCCGGCTGAAATAGTCCTCAGAAATCTTGGGTTTATTGCTACCGCCGTGGAGCTCGAATTACACGATAGACGTTTACAAAGACACTTAAGTCCGACCTCGGGGTTCAAGGATCAGTTGGGCGATCCATCTTTCCCTGCGGCGTTAATTCCTAGAGATATTATTTACCGCCGTGACGCAGTCGGACCCTTTCGCCTTTGTAAATGCCGGATCACGCCCTGTATGCGCGCAAGCATAACGGTTCGCTCAGATCAAAATATCTTGCCAACGATAGTCCTTAGTGCTATTGTTTCTCTTGATTTTTTGAAAGAGACACACGGGGGCTGATTTATTTTTTTTAGCGTCAAGATCCGTGTCGAGTTGGAGGTGAGTCTATGCCGTTACAAGTATGTATGGGTGCGATGATGGCGTGCACGATGGGGATGGCCCCCAGCACTCTGGTCGTGCTGCCGAAGAACGAGGTATTTACCAACATGGTCCCGGACGCAAACATAATGGACCATATACCGATGGTAAATATCATGCCGTTCGGGATGTGCATGAGCCCTGCAAATCCCATGGTTGCCGCGGCCACGGCAGCGGCAATGGGGGTGTTGACACCGATGCCCTGCATTCCTAATACGCCAGCCCCGTGGATTGCCGGAGCTCCGACAGTTATGCTCAGCCATGTTCCGTCACTAGATAACACCAGCACCTTGATGTGTACGTGGGCTGGTGTCATTACATTTACAACGGCCGGTGAGATCACGGTAAACATTCCCTAACATACCTGTAATCAGAAAGGCTTCGCTTTTGATCGCCGAAGGCTTTTTTAGTAACGGCTAAATTCCGTTACCTTTCGTTTGGCATTATGATGATGTCCGCCTTTGCCGTTGCGGCTTCTTTATAGTCGGCCCCGTTGTTAGTTTTCAGTTCTTTTGGTCCCTCACATATCCCGTTGAAAGTGCAGAACTGAACCGCGCGAGGAGAGATTCATGAACGCATTGTTCCTTCGCTGCTGTTTCACATGCCTTGTCGGTTTGAGCCTTGCTCTCCACGCATCGGCACAAGAGAAGCTGCGATCCACATCGTCAGATAGTCTCAAGGTCGTCCTGCTTGGGACCGGACCGGGGCCGCCTGTCAATCTGCAGCAGTTCGGAGCCAGCACATTGGTCGAGGCGGGAAACATTCGGCTGCTCTTCGACTGCGGGCGCGGAGCGACGCTTCGCCTTGCCCAGGTTGGAGTTCCTATCGGCTCGATCAGCCGGTTGTTCTTGACGCATTTACATTCGGACCACGTGATCCAGATCCCGGACCTGCTTTTGACAGGTTGGGCCGGCGGCGGGCGAAAGGTTCCGCTCGAGGTGTGGGGGCCTGAGGGTACCAGCGACATGATGGACCACCTCCAACATGCATTTGCCTATGACATTCACATCCGCCGCGATGTGGATGAAAAAATACCCGGCGACGGCATCAGGGTAGTTAGTCATGACATCAGGCAAGGCATTGTCTTCGAACAAGATGGTGTCAAGGTCACCGCGTTTCTTGTTGATCATGGTCCGGTAAAACCGACTTTTGGCTACCGTGTCGATTTCCGCGGCCATTCTGTCGTCTTGTCGGGCGACACGCGAGTCTCCGAGAACTTGATCCGATTCGCGAAGGGCGTTGATGTTCTGATCCATGAAGTCACAGATCCGGACGCGGTCCGTGCCCGTCCAAACTACGCAGCCAACCGCGATGCGATGGAGGCCGCCATCGCGCACCATACAACGCCTGAACAAGCGGGAGAAATATTTAGCCGCGTCAAGCCTCGCCTGGCCGTCTACTCACATGCTCCAAACCTCGAAAGCGTGCTTATCAAGACACGTAAAACATACACGGGTGCACTCCAGGGGCCGGAAGATATGCTCACCATCGAGATCGGAGAAAAGATTGACGTTCGCCACTTTACCCCATGAACATATCACCGAAACGGATTAAAAATGACTCCTCGCCGACTACCTTGGCATGGTGGTATCGTGTGGGTAATTTTGGGCAATGTCGACCCACAAAGCGGAACCAACGAGACGCGAGGGATTGATCTTTTCAACCTCACATTTAACTTTTAGTTTTTAGTTCTTTCCGTCCCTCAAACATCATTTCTTATTTGATAGGCTCCCTTTCAACAACACTTCGACCGCTCGAACCTTTTTGCAGGGGCAATACCGTTCGATGTCGTCGTGATAAAAGTGGAGGAGAATAAATGTCAATTGAAAGGGCCGCAGCGAACAATAAGGATCAACGATTCACGAACCGATTCTCGTCGATCATTGTGTTATTACTCCTCGGCTTATTCGCCTTCCAGCTATGGTTTCATGCCACGCGTACGAGCCCGACGGTGGACGAGCTGCCCCATATTTTGGCCGGACACAGACACTGGCAATGCGGTGATTTCGGTATCAATCCCGAACATCCGCCGCTGCTGAAACTGCTGGCTACCGTATCGCTTAACTTTAAAACGCTCATTGAACCACCGGTAGAATGTGGCTCGAAAATGACTTCGAAACCGGAAAGCTTTCTGTTCGGGACCAAGTTTATTATCCAAAACGGTGCGGATGCGGTCGTGATTCCGGTACGCCTTTCGGCGGCATTGATAAGTTTGCTGCTGGCAGTTTTGGTTTTTACGGCGACCTGGCAAATGTTTGGACGCTGGGAGGCTTTAACGGCCCTGGCACTGCTCGCTTTTGAACCAAATTTAATTGCCAACGGCTCTCTCGTAACTACCGATATGGCATTGGCGGCAACGGCGTTTGCCGCCTTTTACGCGCTTTACAAGTTCGGCCAAAAACCTGGCGTGATCCGTTTTATTTTGGTTGGAGCGGCAGTCGGCCTTATGCTCGCGGCCAAACATTCGGCGGTGATTTTTGTACCGATCTTGCTCGTCGTGTTAGTCGCGGACGCATTTATCTTTCGTCGAGGCGAAATGAGCCCGACAAAACGGATCTCATCGCAGACCGCATCATTTGCCGGATTCTTTTTGATCGCTTTGGTCCTGCTGTGGGCATTCTACGGATTTCGCTATCACGCAATACCGGCAGCTAGCGGCAATACGGTTTCAGTTGAGAGTTATATCAAGGCCAATAACATGCTCCAGCCGGAAATTGCCGAATCACTTTCCGCCAGGATCGTTGGCGGTGTGAATCGAACCCACATTTTGCCCGAATCGTACGTCCTCGGTCTTGCCGACATTATCGCGTCAGGCAGTCGCAACGCTTATATTTTCGATCGTAATTATCCGACCGGACAATGGTTTTATTTTCCCCTCGCATTTGTTGTCAAATCCAGTGTCGCACTGCTTTTGCTTCTGCCGCTCGGCTTTCTATTTGCATTTTTCGTTCGTGAAAAGCGTCGTGAAGCGTTATTTCTGATCGTGCCGCCTTTGTTATTTCTTGCTGTCGCTTTAACCTCCCAACTCAATATCGGCGTGCGACATATTTTGCCCGTCTACCCATTCTTTATCGTGATCACGGCAGGAGGAGCGGTGTGGCTGAGCCGCAAATTCGATGCGTTTCGCTTCGTGGTGATCGCTCTCTTGCTTTTTCACGCCGCGACCGCTGTCAGGACAGCGCCCGACTACATGGCCTTTTCCAATGATTTCTGGGGAGGCACGAATAACACCTATCGGATCTTTCGCGGCCCGGATGTTGAGTGGGGGCAGAACACTAAGCTTCTCAACGAATATCTCGCACGAGAAAAAATAACAGATTGCTGGATCGCACCATATGGACTGACTGATCTTATACGCGTCTCACAACCTTGCCGCCTAATGCCCGGCGGTTTTCCCGCCGATGTTACCGATCAGCCGATCGATCCAACGCCGTCAGCTATAGAAGGCACGGTCTTGTTGAGCATCACGACATTGCCTCCGCGCGGAGGCTCGGAATATCTGCCCATCACACGATCGGAGCCAATTGCCGAGATCGGCGGAAGCGTTTTTGTTTATCGCGGACGCTTTGAGATCCCACTTGTCGCAGCCCTGAGTTACGTGATCAGGGCAGACCAGCTTGTCCGATTGGACCGCTCTGAAGAGGCAATCGCGGACGGGCGCAAAGCTGTCGAACTCGGGCCGGATGACCCACGCACCCATCTTTCACTTGGCATCGCGTTGGCTCGTACCGGCCAAAAAGACGAGGCGAGGCGCGAATTTGAGACAGTGATCGACGCGGCAAAATCAAACCCGCCCCTATTTCGTAACGCCGAAGTGCGGGCACTGCAGGAGATCGGTCGTTTCGAATTAGAAATTGATCGAGAAAACTACGAGCAACGTGGTATTGGTTTTCAATTCTCCACTTTCAATTGTCCAGCGAACGGCTGAACATTCTGCACAGTCAGCCCCTGAACGCTGAACACGAACATTGCCCCCTCGAATTTGGCGCAAAATGCCGCAACCGTGAAACAAGGGCGCGGCTCCGTCCAAAGGTGGGACGTTCCACAATCTGTGAAACACCGAATAGTAAAAGCTAAGCGAAACGTCGGCCGACCAATCAAAAAGAGTCTTTCATTTCTCAATACCTTGGCACGGACGGATCGACCTCCACTGACCAAGCCCCGATGCCGCCCTTTAGATTGATCAGGCGGCCCGAGAATCCCGCGGCTTTTAAATTCTCGATCGCCTTGGCGCTTCGAACGCCGCCTTTGCATTGGATCACGGCGGTGCGTTCAGGATCGATCTCGGCGACGCGTGCAACGACTTCGCCAAGCGGGATCAGTTTCGAGTTTGGAATACGGGCGATCTCGTATTCATAGGGCTCGCGAACATCGATGAGTTGGAAGTCTTGCCCGCTTTCGAACAAGTTATTAAGTTCTGTCGCCGTAATTTCTTCATTCGTGTTCGATTCAACCGCGGGCGTTTTCAGTCCGCAGAACGCTTCATAGTCGATCAGCTCTTTGATCGTCGCGTGGTCGCCGCAGATCGGGCAATTGGGATCTTTGCGGAGCTTTAACTGGCGAAATGTCATCTTCCATGCGTCGAAAAGAAGAAGTCGGTTAAGCAAGATACCTTCGGCACCGAGGATGACCTTGATCACCTCGTTCGCCTGGATCGTTCCGACTATGCCGGGAAGTACCCCAAGCACGCCGCCCTCTGCACAGGACGGCACCAAACCCGGCGGCGGCGGTTCCGGGTAGAGGCAACGGTAACACGCGCCGCGTTCGGCCCAGAACACGCTCGCCTGACCCTCGAACCGAAATATCGAACCGTAAACGTTCGGCTTCCCGGTCAGGACGCTTGCATCATTGACCAAATATCGCGTCGGGAAATTGTCGGTCCCATCGACGATCACATCGAATTCTTTGAAGAGCTCCAAGGCGTTTTCGCTGGTCAATCGAGTCTCAAATGCCTCAATCTTTGTGTTCGGATTTATGTCCCGGAGCCGGTCCGCGGCAGACTCGATCTTTGGCCGGCCGATGTCCTTTGTTCCATGAATGATCTGCCGCTGCAGGTTGGACGAATCGACAACATCGAAGTCCACGATGCCGAGCGTGCCGACACCAGCCGCAGCAAGATAGAGCCCAAGCGGCGATCCGAGGCCGCCCGTACCGATCGTCAGCACACGTGCATTCTTCAATTTTCGCTGACCTTCGAGGCCGACCTCGGGCAGGATCAGATGCCGCGAATATCGAGCCAGCTCTTCGTGCGAAAGCTCCGGCAGATCGGACACGGCCTTTGCCTCGACCGCAATGCTGCCCCCAGCGATCGAGGGAACGATCATGATCGTCTCGCCGTCTTTAACCTGCGTTGCCGGTCCGTCGAGATGCCGAATATCTTCGTCACCCACGTAGACGTTTATAAAATTGCGAAGATTATTCTGCTCGTTATAAAGGTGCTTGCGAAGCTCGCCATGCTCGGAAGCCAAAGCTTCGAGCGCGTCGCCCGCGGTCGCCGCGTCAACCTCGATTTCAGATTTGCCACCCGCGAACTGCCGCAGCGGAGTCGGTATCACTATTGTTACTGCCATATTATTTCCCTACTTTCTCGTCCGTAATAACTGATAACTAAAGACTGATAATTATTCCGAATGTACAAAACTTTTCTCTATTTCTTCCTCGTTAAATCTCGACCGATCGTTCTCCATCTCCCACGAAAATATATCGACAACTTTGCCTTCGATCACCGAAGCGATCACGTATGACCACACCGGCAAGGCATGGTCGAGGTCATACTGTGACGGAACCGCAAGTGATTCCGGATGCGAATGGTAGTATCCGATCACATCCAATTTCTTTTCGCGCGCGTATCGCTCAGCTTTCATCACGTCGACTGGCAATATCAGAACACGATTGTGCCGAGCCTCTTCCTCCCTTGAGTTTTGCAGGGGAAATGTCTCTACGACCGTTTTCCTGCCGCCTTCTTCAAAACGCCCGATCAGCATACCGCCGCATTCGTGGGGATAATCGCGTTCCGCGTGTGCCGTTATTGCCGCGATATTGTTTTCGTCGATCCTTATCATTCTGTTAGGCGGCCACAACCGCTGCCGTTGCTATCTCCACTGCAACCAAGGCCTGCTCAATGTCCGCGATGATATCGTTGACACCTTCGATGCCGACCGAGATACGTATCAGACCTTCGGTGATGCCGAGCTTTGCCCGTCTGGCAGGCGAAAGTTCGCGGTGCGTTGCGGTCGCCGGGTGAACGATTCCCGTAAACAGGTCGCCCACACTTGCGGCACGCGTGCAAAGCTTTAGCGCATTCAAAAATCTGTAGGCTGCTTCTCGAGAATCTTCACTCAACCTGATCGATACGATCGCGCCGTATTCCGAGCCGTGAAACGAGGTGTCGAGGGCCGCCGCCTGCTCGCACTCAAAAAACTTCGGATAGATCACATCCGAGATCTGCGGAAGCTTTTGTAGATGAGCCGCAAGCCGCTCCGCGTTCGAGCATTGTTTTTCCATCCTCAACCCCAAAGTTTTTATTCCTCCCAGGATCGAATGGGCTTCCCAAGGGCTCAGCACTCCTCCAGCCAACGTTAACGCCCCCAACAATGCCGGCTTATCAAATTCTTCTCGCGCAATAACCACACCGCCCGTAGCATTCGCGTGACCGCCAAGATATTTGGTGGCACTGTGAACGACCAGGTCGGCACCGAGATCGAGTGGCCGGCAAAGACATGGCGTAGCGAATGTATTGTCGACGATCAGCCTGGCTCCTATCTCTCGCGCGATCTCGGCGCACTCTTCGATGTCGCAGACCTTCAGCAACGGGTTGGAGAGCGTTTCACAGATCAAAACGCGCGGCCTTAACTCAAAAGCCTTTGCCCGCAATGCGGCGATATTGGAGAAATCTTCAGTCACCGTTTTGACGCCGAAGGCTCCAAAGACCGTGTAGAGAAGTTCGAACGTCGAGCCATAAAGATCGCTCGATGCCAAAACGACAGAATCTCCCGAAAGCTCGCATGCCAACAACGCCGCGTGCAGGGCCGCCATTCCCGAACCGTACGCAAAAGCACATGCGCCGTTTTCGATCTCAGCCATTGCATCCTCGAACGCGGCGACCGTTGGGTTGCCGTAGCGGCTGTAAACGTAGCCGCTTACTTCGCCTTCGACGATGCGATCGACGTCTTCGAGACGTTCGTGAATAAAAGATGAGGTTGCGTAGATCGGCGTAGATGCAGGTATACCTGACGGTGCGTTTCGCCGTTCAC
>JBDTZW010000249.1:0-1875 GCA_040004905.1 Acidobacteriota bacterium | reverse complement strand
GACCATGTTCTGATCGCCGGCGGCTTCTTTCCGCCATCCAAGATCTTTTGGAGCGTCTTCTGAACGCTGAGGTCGATGAACGGACCTTTTTTTAATGAACGTGGCATATCTCTATTTTGGAATTGGACCAGGGAATTTTTGATCTACGAAGACCAAAAACCTAAGACCTAAAACCTATTTCCTCCTCCGGTCCTTAACGATCATATTGGTCGTGCGTTTGTTTCGCCGGGTCTTATATCCGCGGGTCGGCTGTCCCCAGGGAGTCACGGGATTACGCCCGCCCGAGGTCTTACCCTCGCCGCCGCCGTGGGGGTGATCGACCGGGTTCATGGCAACGCCGCGAACCTTCGGACGCCTGCCCATCCAGCGGCTGCGGCCGGCTTTGCCGAGCGAGACATTTTCGTGCTCGGTGTTGCCGACCTGGCCTACAGTTGCCATGCACACCACCGGGACCTTGCGGACTTCGCCCGAGGGCATTCTCAACTGTGCGTAATCGCCTTCTTTTGCAACGATCTGAGCGAACCCACCCGCCGAGCGGACCATCTGTCCACCTTTACCCGGACGTAGCTCAATGTTATGAACCTCGGTTCCAAGCGGAATGTTCTTGATCGGAAGAGCGTTTCCCGGAAGAATATCCGCTTCTTCGCCGCTCAGGATCATCGTGTCTACCTTAAGACCGACGGGAGCGATGATGTAACGCTTTTCGCCGTCAAGGTAATTGATGAGAGCAATGTGCGCCGACCGATTAGGATCGTACTCAAGCTGAGCAACGCGTCCGGGAATGCCCGTTTTGTCCCGCTTGAAATCGATCACACGGTAGAAACGCTTATGGCCCCCTCCGCGGCGGCGGATCGTGATACGCCCGTCGCTGTTGCGGCCTGAAATTCTCTTTTTCGGTTCGAGCAACGATTTCTCGGGTGTTGCTCCCGGCGTCAGCTCGTCGCGCGTCAGATATGTCTGATAGCGCCGAGCCGGCGATGTCGGTTTTAATCTCTTGATTCCCATAATCTTTTTAGCGAATAACGAATAACTAAAAACTAAAAAGTGTTCTAATCCTTAACTATTCACTATTCCTTACTAGTTATTCACTAAATTGCTTCCGCATAATCGACCATCGGCTCGCCTTTTCTCAGCGTAACGTAAGCCTTTTTCCAATTGGCCCGGCGTCCTTCCTGACGGCCGCGGCGTTTCATCTTGCCTTCGTACTGTACGGTGCGGACCGAGGCGACCTTTACATTGAATATCTCTTCGATAGCGCCCTTGATGTCGGTCTTGGTCGCTTTTGTGTCGACGCGAAACGTCAATACCTGGCCGGCCTTGCGCCCGCTGTTCTCGTCGGTAGAGTCTTCCTTAAGAATGACGCTCTTTTCGGTAACGACCGGCGACTTCAATATCGTCCAAACTCCAAGCTTACTCATTGTCAGCCGCCTCCTCAGTAGTTTCCGCCTTATCTTCCTTTACCGCTTTCTTAGCGGCCTTTTTCGGTGTAGGAGCCCCGGCATCCGTCGCTGCCGCCGTCGGCTTAGCCTCTTTCTTTGCCTTTGGTTTTGCTTCGACAAGCGTTTCGGAAGCGACTTCTTCCTTCGAACCTTCACGTTTTGGATCAAGGAGATCTACGAGCTCCTCAACTGCCGCTTTTGAGATCAAAAGCTTCTCGTGATAGATAAGGTCATAAATATTCAAACCAAAGCTATTGGTAATTTTCGTCTTCTTTACATTCCGCGACGAAAGCACCAGATTTGCGTTATCGAGCGAATCGACGATAAGCGTTTTTGCATGGGCTCGATTTTCAATTAGCCCAAGCGAGCTCAGGACAGAAAGAAAATCCTTCGTCTTTGGATTCTTGATCTCAAAACCTTCGATCACGATCAAATT
>JBDTZW010000411.1:0-1886 GCA_040004905.1 Acidobacteriota bacterium | reverse complement strand
ACCCCCGAAAGATTACGCGAAGTGGGAAGATCTGACAAAGGCTCTCATCCGACACTGGACGGATCGTTACGGGGAAAAAGAAGTATCATCCTGGTATTTCGAGGTCTGGAACGAACCTAATCTCGACATTTTCTGGTCGGGAACGCAGGGTGACTATTTCAAACTCTACGATGTCACGGCACGAGCCATAAAAACCGTTTCAAAAAACTACCGGGTGGGCGGTCCGGCGACCGCTGGGCGCGCGTGGATTGCCGAGACGATCGATTTCGCCACGAAAAACAAGGTTCCACTCGATTTTATTACGACGCACGATTACGGCGTCAAAGGCATCGGGTTCGATTCGGACGGCAAACAGAAACTTTTTCTCGACACCGACCCGAACGCGATAATCGGCGGCGTGCGTGACACCCGTGAGCAGATCAAAAATTCGCTGATGCCCGGATTACCGCTTCATTATACTGAATGGAGCACGTCTTATTCGTCGCGCGATCCTGTCCACGATTCATATGTTTCCGCACCTTATATTTTGTCGAAGCTGAAAGGCTCGGAAGGTTTTATAGATTCGATGTCATACTGGACATTTACCGATATTTTCGAAGAAGGCGGTCCGGTTCCCAGTCCTTTTCACGGCGGTTTCGGACTGATAAATTTTCAAGGTTTACGTAAACCATCGTTTTATGCGTATCAATTCTTAAACCGTTTGGGCGATGAGGAGCTGGTTTCAAACGATGCGGAAAGCTGGGCGACCCGCAGTCAAACCGGCGCGCAAATTTTGCTGTGGAATTTCAGCCCGCCGGAAACGAAGGAGAGCGACCAAATCTTTTACAAAAAAGACTTACCCACCGCGGATTTCGGAAAGATTCCGGTCAACATCTCCCACCTTCCCGCAGGAAATTATCATTTAAAAGTTTTTCAGGTCGGCTACGGAATAAATGATGTTTTCACGGATTTTTTAAAAATGGGTGCGCCGCAAAATTTGAAACGGGAACAAGTTCAGGAGCTCGCTTCTAAAAACGATGGGAAACCCATTGAGAGTTTAAGCATTAAAATCGATAAAAAAGGTATTTTTCCTAAAAATATCAATATGCGAAAAAATGATGTTTTCTTGCTGACTTTGGAAAAAATAAATTAATGTCGTTTTGAGGCTAAAACGAGCGAGTTGTTAGATTTATAATCACCTATAAGCCGTATTTTTTCTGTTTCTTCGTTTAAGGATTCGTTTGCTATGGATAAAATTTTATTATGTGTTTCCGTAATTTGTGTCGTTTTTGTCACCTTTGCGACCGCACAGAAGATCGAATTGATCGTTGACCCATCCAAACCGGGACCGAAAATAGACCGCAATATTTTCGGTCAGTTTGCCGAACATCTCGGTAACGGCGTTTATGAGGGTATTTGGGTCGGCCGCGATTCCAGGATTCCGAATACGCGAGGCATTCGCAGCGATGTGGTCAACGCGCTTAAAGCGATTAAGGTTCCTAACGTCCGCTATCCAGGCGGATGCTTTGCCGATGAGTATCACTGGCGCAAGGGCATCGGAGAGCAGAGAGCTAAAACCTTAAATCCAAACTGGGGCGGCGTGATCGAACCGAATACTTTCGGGACACACGAATATCTGGATTTTCTAGATCAGATCGGTTCGCAGGCGTTTCTCTCGGTCAACGTCGGCTCCGGCACTCCGCAGGAAGCGGCGGAATGGTTGGAATATCTGACCACCGACCAGCCGACTGACCTCGCCAAAGAACGCGCCGCCAACGGGCATCTCGCGCCATACAAAATTCCTTTCTTGGGCATCGGTAACGAAAGCTGGGATTGCGGCGGTAACATGTCACCCGATTATTATCTGAGCCAGCTCAAAATATACAGCCGCTTCGTCAGGAACTTTA
>JBDTZW010000055.1:0-6251 GCA_040004905.1 Acidobacteriota bacterium | reverse complement strand
ACAAAAAGGGAATTTCGTTAAAGGAGTCGGCGGTAGGATTAGGGTTGCTGGACGGGGAAAAATTTGACGAGCTCGTGAAGCCTGAGGATATGACGCATCCCCAGATCTAAGACATGTTCAAAGGCTGGGTTACGGCTTTTGTCAGTGTAGTGATACGGGCGGTTTCGGCCGCCTTTTTTGCGCGTTCTTTTGGGACGCCTTTCGCAAGGTTTTTCAGATGCAGCAACGCGTCCGATTTTCGGTTGAGCTGAAGCTGGAGCTCGGGCGTCGGATTTTTTTGATGATCTTCGGACAGTTTGGCAACGACCGCCTCATATTGGGCGATCCGCTCGTCGTAACCGGGAACAGATTGGGGGGCTTCATTAGACATAAGATCAAACTAAAATCGCGTAGTGTTATGCGGGAAACCAAAAATCGTCGTCGTAACGACGCTCGGCTTCGGCCCAAGCCTGGTCCTGAGCGAAATCGAATATCTGATAAAACCTAATATCAGGCGGCAGTGTTTCGTTATCGAGTATTTGGCGAATATCCTTCTGTTCGTCAAACCGCGGTGCAACCTCGAACATGACGGCGACAAATGCCGAGATATCCTCGGCAGCCGTTAGCTTGTTCGCACGTGCTCGCTCGATACCGATCTTGACCATGCCGCGAAGCTGAACGTCGTCGTATGAAGAGACTCTGTCGCCGGTGGCCCTACGCACGGCCTTTGCCACCTCGAAGGCCAGTTCATCCTCGTCGGCAGCAATGAAATGCTGGATCTGTTCCTGTCGAATTACAAACATTTTTTCATGTCGCGGGACCCTTGGTCAACCAGCTTTCGGAGCGCCCGCTTCTAGCCTCCGACCATTACTTGAGGAAACCCAAGTATAAGACTACCGCCATGAATGGTTGGATCACCAATTCGAGCTTGGAGCGAGTAGCCCGTTATAACAGAAGTGGAACCCATCGCGATCGAGTCGGGCGGTCCCACACAAACGCACATGTCGCCAACGCGAGCTGCGGGCATCATTCCCATCAAAACGGTCGGGCAACCCGGCGGAAGCACTGGACCGCCAACGTGAGGTATTGGCGGCGTTCCGGGCGTTACCATTGGACAAATGTGCATATCTGCAACTCTCGAGGCGGGCGGCATAATTCTCCTATTGATCCAACTCAGAGGTTTTGAGGTCTCCATTCTCCAGGCTAAAACTTAACAGCTTCTCTCCAGTTTCATCCTCGGCAAAAAAGTTTTCGACGTCACCGAACAGTACCTTAAGCTCGTCGGGCGTGCAGACAGGTAGGAACTTTCGCAGTACGCGCGGGTCGTAAAATCGAAACACCATTGAGTTGGCCTTTTCATCGTAAACATTCACCAGATCGCGGAAATGACGCCGCATCTCAGGAAGCGGTTTTGCGCTGTGTACGAAGATCCCCCAGTGTTTTCCAAATCCCTCGTCGATCACCCAATCCGTAAACTTGCTGTCAGGCGAAAGGCGCACCACATACGGGGCAACGTAAACCATATCGGGTTCCAGGTCACCGGAGAACAAACAGAAATTCGGTATGCGAGCCTCGTAAAGACGCATGGGCAGGTTCGGCACCGAGGCACCGTCGAAGACGCCGTACAAGCGAGTCGTGTTTGTAATAAGATGCTTTCGAAGCTCTTGTCTATCCATTTCTAAGCTTTACCCTTATTGCCTGCTCCCGCACCGCTCTTTGCTCCGCCCTCTGCTTTCGCCGATCCGCCCGCAGCTCCGCCGCTTGCGCTTCCTCCGGCACTTGCACCGCCGCCGCCAACGTTCGCGCTACCGCCGGCCCCGCCTGCGGATCCTCCGGCGCTTCCTGAGACACTGGCCCCGCCGGGACCTACGTTAACTGATACTCCCGCACTGCCTGCGGCTCCGCCTGCTCCGCCCGCCGAACCACCGACCTTAGCGGCCGCCGAACCGCTTGCGGCACTTCCTCCTCCGGCTCCGGCTCCGCCTGAGGCACCGCCGCTTGCCGCGGCACCGCCGCCGCCGGACGATGCTCCGCCTCCCGCTCCCCCTGAGGCTCCACCTCCCGCTGCTGCACCGCCGCCGCCGGACGATGCTCCGCCTCCCGCTCCCCCTGAGGCTCCACCTCCCGCTGCTGCACTTCCGCCCCCGGCTCCGCCTGAGGCGCCGCTCGAACTTCCACCACCGCTTCCGCCGCCCATTGCTGCGAACGGAGCACCGTTTGTGGCCGCGCCGGCCATTGTCGATGAGTCTCCCGAATATTCTGATGGAGCAGCAGGCGGCGACGACGAAGGTGTCGCTTGACCCGCATCTGCATCTGAGGGTTCTGTCGGATCGGTCGGAGCATCCGGGCTGCTGCCCGAACCAGAGCCCGCGGAACCGCCGCTGTTGATCAGGACCATTGCTCCACTTATCGTTACGCCGGAAGGGCCAATATCGACGAAAGAGCCGGCGGCTTTTAGCGACACTTGCATACCGGCTTCAATGATCACCTTCATGCCGCCTTTTAGGTGTATCTCTTGTCCCGCATCCACCGCAAATTTCTGCCCGGCCTTCTCCTGGATGTTCGAAGCGGCGTTTATAGATATTGAGCCGTCTACCTTTTCCTTGATATCGCCGACGACATGGAGGTGCATATCGCCACCGATCTTTTCCTTCTGATCGGCGACAACGCTGAGATGCTGGTCGTTTCCTATCTTCTGTTTATTATCGTTCTTGATCTGGATATCCTGGTCTTTTTCACCATGAATGTAGATCTGCTCGGATCCTTTTTTATCCTCGAACCGAAATTCATTGAAGCCGCCGCCGCCTTTACTCGAATTCGACTTGATCGTAGATTTTGTCTTGTCATCCGGCAGAGTATAAGGCGGCATCGAGCCGGGATTATAAACGCAACCGGTAATGATCGGCTGATCGGGGTCACCGTCCTGAAAATGGACGACAACCTCCATTCCCACACGCGGAATGAACATTATCCCCCATTTGTTGCCTGCCCACCCTTGAGCGACACGAACCCAGGATGAGCTCGACGGGTCGAACTGGCCGCTGCGGTCCCAATGAAATTGCACCTTGACGCGGCCATACTTGTCGGTGAATATCTCCTCCCCGCTGGGCCCGACCACTGTCGCCGTCTGCGCCCCGTAAATTATCGGCCGAGCGGTTTTTTGAAGGGGCCTAAAGGGCGGTGCTTCGCTGCCGTATGGGATACACTCAAAATCATTAATATACGGGACCTCATCGTTCTCGGGAATACTTCCATATTCCGGCCTCTGATTTGCCGTGTGACGGACCGCGGTAAGGACATAATTTTTGTTCAGATCCTTATTGGGATGCTTTCCGAGGGTAAAACGGTGACCCGCGGTAAATGGCGAACAACGGGAAATTCCGTGCGATACTACGATCATCGAATCGAGCGAATCCATCTCGTCCTTTGCCGTTTTCTCACGATCGGAAAAAATGTTTTGCAGATCATCCGATTTTTCGCCGCCCGTTTTATCGATGCCGTCGTATTTTTTCGCGTACCCTCCGGGGTAAACGTATGATTCAAGTTTGTTTTGGTCCGGAACGCTCGAGCGAGTAGGCTGCTCGATGCTAAAATTTTGCGTCGGAAGCTGGAAATTATAATCCCACAAGGTGACCTTACCGGTCTGAAGCTGATGGTCCGTAAAGAATGAAAGGATCGGATTCCCCTCGGGCTCGGAACCAGTTACCTCAACGTAATAAGGAAATTCCGATTTATTAGGCGTCGTGTTGTGATGCCCGGGTGCATCTCCCAAAAGAAGCTTATCGGTCCCGTCCTCATGAACGAAATAGTAGAATATGCCTTCCTCTTCCATCAGTCGGGACGCGAAGTCCCAATCCGTCTCGGCGTATTGAACACAAAAGGTGCGCGGCTTGTACGTCCGACTCAGATTGTTTTTGATCGTAAAGCCAGTAAAGACCTTGACCAATATGTCATTGACGGACATATCGGGGAAGATCCGGCTTTGCTTTTTCTGAGTAAGCAGCCAAACGTGGGGAACAACGGTGAGATGATAAACGGAATATTGCTCGACACGGGTGCCCTGTGAAACGCGGCTCACAATACCGCTAAAATGTCTGAATTCATTCTCATCCGGGTTCTGATTCAGGACGATCGTGACCGGCTTGCCCAATATTGAATCAGGGGTTGCGACAGTCGTCTTCATTCGCTGGCCATCCGGCCCCTCATAGACAAGAACCTCCAGATCCATCTTAAAAAGCTGCGAGATCCCTTCGGTTACGTCCAGCTTACGGATCAGCAGATGGTCTTTCCCCATTGGGGTAAAGAGTTCCATCAATCGTCCTTCTTGTGTTGGTTTCGACATCCTTTCCCTCTACATTACCTACCGGTAAATTTCGATGAGACGGTTTCGAGGCCTAAGCGGTGATCGTCCAGTGTAGTCGACTCGCCGCATTCTGTGCCAGGTTCTTTCACGCTCTGAGCTGATCGCAGCCTCATCATTACAGATAAGACGGAAATCGGCGACAAAATTGCACTCATTTTAGCCAGATTTACCCTGTTTCCACAAACTTACGACGGATGAAGGTAAAACCGGGCCCGCCATCGCCTGAAAAAAAGGCAAGGTCGGGCCCATTTCTAGAACTATGCGAATTCGTATTTAAATGCTCCGTCTTCTGCCGTAGTTACATGGATCTTCTTGATCCCCTCGCCCGATACCATGCGTGACAGAACTTCGCCGCTCATCTCCGGCAGAAGCGATCCCGTCAATATGTTGTAAATATTACGGGCGCCGGAATCGACGTCCGTGCAGCGTTTCGCGATCGTGTCGATCAGTGATTCGTCAAATGTGAATGCCGCACGATGGTTTTCGCCGATCCGCTGCTCGATCTTGCCAAGCTGCAGTCTGATAATGAGCCGCAAAATGTCGTCCGAGATCGGATAGAAGGGAACCGTCACCATACGTCCAAGCAACGCCGGTTTGAAAGCCTTAACAAGTTCCGGTTTAAGTGCCTCCACCAATCCTTCGGGGCTCGGTTTTGTATCAGGGTCCGAGCAAAGCGACATTATGAGATCGGTACCGACATTCGAGGTAAGCAAAATCACGCAGTTCTTAAAGTCGATCTCTCGTCCTTCGCCATCTTCGAGCACGCCTTTATCGAACACCTGGAAGAAGAGTTCCATCACATCCGGATGGGCCTTTTCAACTTCGTCGAGAAGCACGACTGAGTAAGGCTTGCGTCTGACGGCTTCGGTTAGAACACCGCCTTCACCGTAGCCGACGTATCCTGGAGGCGAGCCCTTGAGGCTCGAGACCGTGTGGGCTTCCTGATACTCGCTCATGTTGATCGAGATCAAATTTCGCTCACCGCCGTATAAAGTGTCTGCGAGAGCAAGAGCCGTTTCGGTCTTACCGACGCCGGAGGTTCCAACGAGGAGGAACACACCGATGGGACGTTTCGGATCGGTCAGGCCGGCACGCGAGGTGCGGATACGCTGCGAGATCGCCTCGAGAGCATGATTTTGGCCGATAACTCTCTCGGCGAGTTTTCCGTGAAGGTTAAGGACAGCGTTGATCTCGTCCGAAACCATCTTGCCGACGGGGATGCCGGTCCAGCCGGAAATGACCTCAGCGACCGTTTGGCCGTTGACGACCGGCTGCATCAGCGGATCTTCTCCCTGGATCTCTTTAAGCTCGGCATTCAGCCGCTTGAGCTCGTTCTTGAGAAATGTCGTATCCACGGGTTTATCCGGTGCCGGGGCGGTCGCTGCACCGTCGCCGGCGGGCGAAGTTGTTTCCGCAGTGGCGGCCGCTGCCGTTTCAGCCGGAGCCTCGACCGCCTCGGTGGCAACAGCATCGGCTTTTTCGGCGCCGCCGTTCGAAGTGGCAGCAGCCAATTTACCGTCGATACGCGTCATTTCGAGCTTGAGCCGAATAGTGCGGATCTGATCGGTAAGGGCCTTCTCTTTTTCCCACTGAGCGGTCAACGTCGCAAGCTCACCTTCGCACTTGGTTCGCTTTTCGGTTAGTTCGCCAAGGCGTTCGTCGTGCTCAGCACCGGTGACCTGCTCGCGTTCCAGCGCATCGATCTCGGCCGTGTAATTCTGGATCCGCCGGGTGGCATCTTCGATCGACGCAGGCGTCGCACCCTGGCCGATGGCCACTTTGGCGCAGGCCGTGTCAAGGACAGAGACACTCTTATCGGGAAGTTGACGGCCAGTAATGTAACGATGCGAGAGTTTGACGCAATCAACGATCGCTTCGTCCAGGATGCGAACATTGTGATGCTCTTCCA
>JBDTZW010000077.1:0-1887 GCA_040004905.1 Acidobacteriota bacterium | reverse complement strand
GAGATGATCCGCGACGGGCTTGTGATAACGATGAAGCCAAAAGTGATAGTTCTTGGCTCGGAAATGATCGCTGAACGGAATCTCGCACGCACCCTTGCACTCGAAACTGCCAAGGTGGATGCCGAGAGAACGACTCTGGAACTTGAGCTTGATGCGAAGCGTCGCATTGAGCAAATAAAAGTTACGGAAGTTGCTGAGGAAACGAGATGTGAGCGTGAAGTGAAGGAACGAATACGCAATATGAAGATCGAGGCCGCGCGCCGTGAGGCTGAAGAGGCCGTGTCTCCCGTTAAGGAGGGCTTTGCTCAAATCACCGCAAAGCTGTTCGAGGCGGCGACAGAAATGGCTGAAAAGATGAAGGATGCGAAATTCGTTTCGGGTTCACTGGCAAAACGAGCGAGGCAGATGTGCGAATGGTATCAACTTATGAATTTTACGGGCGACACGTCGCTCGAAGAAGTACTGAGCAAGCTTGAAAATGTGGCCGGGCGCGAAGTAAAGCTGCGGTCTCCCGAAGAAATGCGAACCGCCCTCGGTGACGTATTGCGTTTAACCTCTTTTCAGTCGAAGAAGCTGTTGGACGAAAATCGACTGTCCGCTTTGGAGCTGTAATATCTAGACACCAAGTTGCGTGGCGATTCTTATCTTGTCCATGACCTTCACGAATGAGCAAAGCGGGCCATCCTAGAAAAAAATGAGCGGCGGACAGTAGACGATGCGTTGAACTAATCGCATTAGTCTGCAATCAAGATCGTTCCAAAAGCAAATGTCGGAAGATAATACTAACGAGAAAAGCCTTCACAGGTTTTTAATAGAACTAGACGTGCTCATCCGGGCTCGTTATCCGCTCATCGCGATAAACACTTACGAAGAAGACCGTGTCCGCGAAGCCCTCCTCGATCTTGTATTTCAGGAACGTCATAAGGAAAAGCCTCTCTATTTCTGGAGCCGGCCGACTGGTTTGCAGAAGATATTCGACCCTAAGGAAGGAATTCTTCAGAATCCGGTCCCAGTCGGGGATACGGAAGATCCCGAAGGCGTACTCGGATTCATCTCGGATCAGAAAACGGGAATCTTTTTGCTCTGCGACTATGCTCCATATATCTCTCCTTACGGTCAGGAAGATTCGTTGCTCGTCAGGCGACTCCGTGAGATCGCCTGGAAGCTTAAATCCACCAAAGCTACGGTTCTCTTTGTGGGTCCCCACTTTCCTGATCTCAAAACACTCGAAAAGGAGATCACTCAGATTGATCTTGAGCTTCCGAAGGAAGCCGAGATCGATGATTCGATCGAACTTCAGCTTGAGAACCTCCGATCCAGCGGACTGGCGATCGATCTCGAAAAGGATACGCAGAACGCTTTACTGCAGTCACTCCTCGGACTAACGGCCGGTGAGATCAGCAACGTTATAGCGAAGGCGGTCATTAGCTGTAACGGACTGAATCGGGACTCGATCAATGTCATCCTTGAAGAGAAGAAGAATGTGATCCGTGGAAGCGGGTCGCTGACATATGTCCACCCCGAACCGGCTACTAATCTCGGAGGCTACAAGTCACTACGGACAATCTTGGAACGTGCGGCTTATACCTTTGGTCCGCGAGCGAAAGCCCGTCATGTCGAACCGTGTAAAGGAATATTGCTTGTAGGTCTCCCGGGATGCGGGAAAGACCTTTGCAAGCGTGTTGCGTCGAGCATAACCAACCGCGCCCTTTTGGATCTGGACTTCGGCTCCATTATGGGCGAGGGAGGCGGCGTGATCGGTTCTTCGGCGATGTCGATAAAGCGAGCATTATCGATTGCAGGAACTCTCAAAGGGATTCTCGGCATCAGCGAGTTCGAGAAAGCGGTTTCAGGTATGAAGTCTTCGAACAAAACGGACGGAGGTGA
>JBDTZW010000008.1:0-1889 GCA_040004905.1 Acidobacteriota bacterium | reverse complement strand
GGCGGCCCCAGCCAGGACCACCGCCAAAATTTGAAAAATTCGAACCATCGGCCTAATCAGTCTCTAACTCTTCTTTTGCAATATCGCTCACCGATTTGGGGCGGCTTTGCCTTCTCCATAAGTATCGCATTATGAAAAATCCAGGCAAGCCGATCAAAACGGCGAATGGTAAAACGGCGACGAACAAAGTGACCAATCCAAGGATGAAATTCAGGGCGAAATCGAAGCCGGTGCTAAACGATTGCGTCAGGCGGTAGACAAATCCGGTTGAGCTGGTAGAAAAAACTGTCGGTGTCTGCAAGCGGATCTTTATGGTCGAAAGACTCGACTGATTTTCGAGAAATCGCTTCCTTCCCTCTATCTTTTCGATCTCACCGCGAACACCGGCAAGTTCACGCTGAACGTTCAACGCTTCGGCCACAGAATTTGCCCGTTTCATTATGTCGATGAACTGAGTTTCGAGTGCCTTTTCAGCCTTAAGCCGAGCCTCGATGTCGATAAATTCTTCGGTTACGTCCTGACCTTTTACATTTTCAACGAGTACGCGATTTCCCGCGTTGCGGATCTCACCTAGAGCTTCGTTGAACTTATCCGAGGGAACACGAACGCTCATGGTGATCGTATCGTGCTCGGTTGTTTTTACGTCGCTGCTGCTTTCCTGCGATTCGACGACAAATCCGCCCTTGCTTTCCGCTATTGCTGTGATCTTTTGAAGAGATGTTTCAGGCGAATCGGCCTCGAGGTTCAAATCAGCGTTTCGGATGATCTTTCGATCGATCGTGAGCGGAGCATTTTGCGTGTTTGTCGTTTGGTCGAGAGAGATCTTTTCGGCGAGAGGTTGACCAGGCGTTGATCCGTCGTTGCCCCCGCTTCCTCCAGCTCGTTTATCGGCCGCGGGGCTTTCGGGTACAGTCGAATAACTCGTATTGGCTGTACTGCGACTGGCTGAAGATGGTTCTTTTGAGGCGGCAACCTCAGATTTGGAGCCGAGGCTTCCACTTCCGCAGGCTGCGGAAATTGCAAGCAGTAACAAGGCGAATAATTTGGTGATTTTCATGTCGTTCTCCCTTAGGGAAAGAGTTATAAGCTCTTATAGAACGACCACGCTCATCCCGCCTTGCGTGCTACTTCTTTAAAAGTATCGCCGCGGAAAAATGCCGCAACCGCAGCAAAAATTCGCCGAATGGCCCGGAATACCTTGGGAGCGAACCATAGGAAGAAAACCACGAATAACCCCAGGATCGTCATGATGGCGAATGGAGCGAACACGGCCAAAAGAACCCCGCCAAAGGCAACGACATCTTCGCTCAAGGAAAGGATCCAATTTGAAACGGGCTCAGGAGACAGGTTTGCTCCCGCTCTAAGAGCGGCTTTCGTCCCATGCGAGGTGAGTGCTAAACCGCCGCCGAGGAGCGTCGCGATCGTGTGAACGCTGGGGTCGAGATGGCTGGTCGCGGCGTAGGCTACCACTGCTCCGGCCGGGACGCGGATGAACGTATGGACCACGTCCCAAATGCTGTCGAGGTATGGTATCTTGTCGGCGAAAAACTCGATCAGATACAATCCGCCGGCAATACCGATGATCCACCAATTGTCGAGAGCATCCAACCCGCCGGGCAATTTCGCCAAGCCGAACTTTTGCAGCAGGCCGAGAACCGTGACCGTAGCGTAAAGATTGATTCCCGAGGTCCAGGCCGAACCAAGTGCAAGACTCATTGTCGAAAACCATTCCATAGGACACCTCCGCCGATCTCAACCGATCGCCACATAAATTAACGATCTCCGAGCTTATAAAGTTGCGTCCGCGGATGATACGTCTGCCAATCGAACCAAAAGTCCTTCAAAACTTGTACTCGTTTCAATTGCTTTCCGGCGAGTTCACCGCTGAC
>JBDTZW010000072.1:0-6272 GCA_040004905.1 Acidobacteriota bacterium | reverse complement strand
TCGTCTGGATGATCTCGTGCGGGTCTTTTGTATCAAGACAGATCGGGAACGCATCCACTCCTCCAAATTCCTTGAACAACTGACACTTGCCTTCCATCACCGGCATCGCAGCCGCCGGGCCGATATCGCCTAATCCTAGAACCGCGGTGCCGTCGGTGACCACGGCTACCATGTTCTTCTTGATCGTCAGATTAAAGACCTTTTCCGGATCTTTGTGGATCGCTTCGCAGACGCGCGCAACGCCGGGCGTGTAGGCCATTGAGAGGTCGGAACGCGTCTTTAACTGCATCTTCGACGTCACCTCGATCTTGCCGCCGAGATGCATCAGGAATGTGCGGTCGCTGACGTTGACGACATCGACGCCGTCGATGTCGCGGACCGACTCGACTATTTCTTCGTCCTGCGTCTCGGATGCGGCGTTGACGGTAATGTCACGGATGAGAAAATCCTTGCCTACACTGACGATATCGATGCCTTCAATGTCGCCGCCAGCCTTCCCTATAGCCGTCGTGATCTCGCCAAGTTTTCCGGGTTTGTTATGGATCCGAACGCGGAGCGTCAAGCTATAACTCGCGTTCGGTGTAGGTGAAGATGTCATACTAATTGCACTTCGGAAAAGTATGACGAAAAAGGCGTTAGAGGGCAAACGGCCGAATTGTACCCTTCCGCGGTAAGTGGAGTCGCAACGGAGGTTGTGGTGAACGCGTAAAAATCACCACCCGGCGGACGGGAAGGTCGGTGAAAGATTCCCGTGTCCAAAATGCGGCGTGTTCGGCGTGTCAAATAGCCAACTTAGAGGATCGTGGCGAAGTGGGAGCGAAAACTATGTCATATCGAGAAAAGCTCCTCAGAGGGCGAAAGTCAGGCCATTCGGGGAAAGTGCCTATAACGCTTTCGCCCGATTCTGTGGCAGACTCTCTCACGTCGGGTGGAGTGTAAGTGAGAAGTGAGAAATGAGAAATGAAAACAGAGTTGAAAGTTGTGGGGAAAGGATCTTCTTTGCGACCTTGGCGGCTTGACGGCTTGACGGGGACAGATTTTTCCCGGAAGACGCAGAAACGGGCAAAGTACAGTGGAACGGTCGGTAAGAGCGACAGGGAGTTATGACGAAATATAAGGCGAACAAGGACAAAGAATTTAAGAATGGTTCCGGCATCGGCAGCGTCAAGTTGACGAGAATGTCGATCAACGATCTGGTTGTTTTAGGTAAGATTTGGGGATTTTTGAAATATTACCATCCGGCGATAGCGGCGGGTAATCATCACTGGGACTTCGAGCTGTTTCGGGTTCTCCCTGAAATTCTTGACTCAAGGACCAAAGCCAAACGCAATTCGGTTTTGTCCTCGTGGCTAAAAGACCTAGGGCCTTTTCTGATCGCGAGTGGGAAGAAAAAGCCCGCAAGAAATATCAAACTCCGCCCTGATCTGCGCTGGATCAAAAGCCGGACGTTCGGCGAGAAACTTACGCAGCAGCTAAACCGGGTCGGGCTCGCGAAAAGGTCCGACGAAAACTATTACGTCGCCCTCGACCCAGGTGCTGGCAATCCTCGATTCGATCACGAAGACGCATATGAATCGATGCTTTATCCCGATACCGGATTCAGGATCTTATCGCTGTTCCGTTACTGGAATATCATTCAATATTTCTTTCCACACCGACATTTGATCGCCGAGGGCTGGAACAATGTCCTCCCAGCGTTCATTGCCAGATTCGTCGACGCCCCCGACAAGCTCGAATATACCAAGACTGTCCTGGCCCTGATCGCAAGGGTCCACGATACTCACGCCAATATTTGGGGAATGAATGAAACGCTCGAAAGATACCGCGGGATCAACGCGGCACCGGTCAGCACGCGATTTGTCGAAGACAAAGCGGTCGTCGCAAGATTCCTGGACCAAGCCCGGGCGAAAAAGTCAGGCGTGGAGATCGGCGATGTCATCGAAACGATAAACGGCCAAAACGTCGACGATATTGTCAGCGAGCGGTTGGACCTAACCCCGGCATCCAACTACACGACGCAACTGCGCGATGTCGCATGCGGCCTTTTGCGGACAAATGATCCCTCGCTGGAGATCACCTTTACGCGAGGCGGCGGAGCCGTTAGAAAGGCCCGCCTCAAGTGTTACCCGAATAATAAACTCAAGGTCCATCCAAGCGACGTACTTGACCATCCGCGAACTGCTTTCCGCCAAGCTGCCGCCGGGATTTCCTATCTCTACCCCGGTTGCTTGAAACCCGGCGAGATCGATCGATTGATCCCGAAATTTGCCCGCAACAAAGGCTTGATCATAGATCTTCGTACTTACCCCTCCGATTTCATAGTTTACTCTCTAGGCGAATTTTTGATGCCCAAGGCGACGCCGTATTTCAGGATCTCGATGGCAAGTATTGAGACGCCAGGTCAGTTCACGCTTGAGGACGCTCTGACTGTCGGAAAAGACAATGCCGAATACTACAAGGGGAAGGTTGTAATTCTCATCAACGAGATCACACAAAGCCAGGCCGAATTCACGGCAATGGCATTTAGAAAGGCGCCGCGGGCTACAGTTATTGGCGGCACCACCGCCGGAGCCGACGGCAACATCTCGCCGTTCTACCTGCCGGGCGGGATCCGTACGATGATCAGCGGTATCGGAATATATTATCCCGATGGCAAAGAAACCCAGCGCATAGGGATCATTCCCGATATCGTCGTCAACCCAACGATCAAAGGGATCGCGGCAAGGAAGGACGAGTTACTCGACAAAGCGATCGAGATCGCGGGCCAAGATCAGCACAGATGAATTCATTCGACCTAGCTGGCGGAACCGTCGCGCGGCGGAGCAGCTCATGTCGCATCGGGGTTCCGAACGAATCGCGTCACCGGTTTGCAATTCGGGCTAATTCTGTCGTCTTATGGTCGGGACGAAAAGGAAAGATATGCGGCGAAACGTTTCTTTGATAAACCCTCAGTCACCGGCGATCATCACGCTTTCCGAAGCGATCGAGGGTAGGTTTCCGTCGATCGGGCTTCTGACGACGAACAACGAGCATCCGGGGACGCGGCATACGGCGGGGTTGGCGATCGACATCATGCTCGAGGTCCGGCAGGCCAACGAACATCGTCGGGCTGATCAGCTGATCGACGTCTTTGTCCGCCTACACCGCCAAATGCGATGGTCGGACCTGATCTATTCTGACTACGACGGAACGACCACGACCTATTTTCACATCCCAGGCGGAGGCGGCTTTGGCCGTCCCGGTCACATGCTGGAGCGTAATCCTTACACCCAGGACACGCGGCACAGCAATCATATCCACCTCGATTGGGTCAATCTTGCGCAGGAGTTCCGAAACCAGGGCGACGAATACCGCCGCATCCCATACCTCTGGTCGCCCGCCGCCACTAACACCGCCTTCGGCCCAGCCCTGGTTGCCGAGCTCGCAGCTCTTTCCTAAATCAACAGCGCTGATTTGGCGTTCCATGTTACTGCGGGCAAGAACGCTTCTAGCTTGTCGGCCTACATTTTTGCACTTCGCCAAACTCTCAGTCCTTAAATCTGCAAATTGCAATCAGACCGGTTCTCGACGAGGCAGTAATTAGCAGTATTTCGCCGCGGGTGGGTTTCGGCACAAGGTTTGTAATACGAATGGGCGGAGGTGCTGAGAATTTGGACGCACCATAAATTACAGACTTGCAGGAGGGAATATGGACATAGTTGTTATCACATACGGAGTTTACGTTTTGCTCAGCGTTCTGTTGACGATCTGGGTAGCGACGACGCTTCACAAAAATGGGCGCGTTTTTCTGATCGAGGTTTTCGGCGGCGACGAGAGCCTGGCCGACTCGGTCAATCATCTGCTGGTGGTCGGATTTTATCTGATCAACCTCGGCTACGTCAGCCTCGCGCTAAAGATCGGTTATCAGATAGAGACCGCAAGAGGCGGAATCGAGGCTTTGTCGTACAAGGTCGGCCTCGTGCTGCTAGTGTTGGGTGGTATGCATTTCTTTAATCTGCTGATATTTCAGCGGATCCACCGACGTCCAAAATACGCGAGAAGACCCTTCAACGCGGACAGTGTCGTTGGAGCATAAGGTAAGATGAAGGATGACGGACGAATCGGGAATAGGAAGGTCCCGATTCGTCCTTCTCCTTTTAATTAACGGGTCTTAACAATCCTCGGAAGACGGCTTTGACTTCGACTTTGTCGGCGGATTCGAAAACGGATCTGTAGTCCTCGTTGGCTGGGCGAAGTTCGACTTGGGGGCCGGTGCGGTGGTATTCGCGGAACATTGATAGCTTTTTGCCTATGACGACGACGGCTCGCTCACCGTCGCGGGCGAAAACGCGTTCTTCGACAAGGGCGATATCATTCTCACGGATCTGGTGACCGGCCATGCCGTCGTCGGTGATCCGGTAGGCGAAAACGCGATCGGCCGAACGCCTGCCGATCATGAATTTGGGAATGAGCAGCGGTAACAGCTCCCAGTCCTCATCCGGATCGTTTGATAGCGGCACGTCGAGCCAATGGATCTCGCAGGTAGTATTTGTGCCCGCGTTCTCGTCGCGTTTCACCTTGATTGAAAAGCTCCCGTTCTCGCGTCGGCGGGCGAGCAGGCCTTGGTCCTCAAGAGATTGCACGTGCCTGGCGATACCGGCCTTAGAACGCAGACCCAGCGACCGAGCGATCAGTTGGTACGAGGGCTCGTAGCCGTGGTCGTCGATATAGCGAACGATAAAGTCGAGAACTTCACGCTGCCGTCGTGTTCGGGTCTGCATGGTCAAGGATTGTAAGGTGGAAAACGGAAAAGTGAAAAAGGGGAAAAGTGAAAATGGCAAAGAGTGGCGCGTGGCTTTTTTCAAAGATGACACTTTTCCTCATTGACCCATTTCACCTTTTGGCCATCCCCACCTGTTATAATAGAAGAACGGAGGTTATCCTTTTTTATCAGTAACGTTACCGGATTTACCCGCGGCCTTAAGCACAACCAACTCAAACGCATCGAGCGTCTCAGTACCCGACGTGTTCCGTCGGACGAGATCGTTTCGCCGGAACTTGCACGCCAGATGTCCGAGATCTCGCATGAGACGGGGCGGCAGATCGGCGTTTTGCTCAATCGAAAAGGTCAGGTCGAATATGTGATGGTGGGCAATGCGAAACAGATCGAGATGCCGGATTTTGGACGCGCCCGCGTGTCAACGGATCGCTTTCGCGGGCTGCGATGCATTCATACGCATTTGCTTGGAGAGAAATTGACTCAGGACGACCTAACCGATCTCGCTTTGCTGCGGCTGGATCTGATGTCGATCGTCCAGGTGGACAAATCGAACGGCTTACCGGGATTGGTCTATTCCGCCCATCTCCTGCCGATGAGCATGGATAAAGTGGAAGGCAACGGCCAATCGCTGCCGTATGAGTTTCTTGAGCCTAACGTCTCGTCGCAGCTCGATACCGATTTCACGCTGCTGATCAATTCGCTCGAGGACGAAATGGCCCGCGTCCGGCAATCGGCCGGGCGGCGTCAAACGAACCGCGAACGTACGATCCTGATCAGTGTGATCACGGGAGATGCTGACGACGCCGAGCTGTCGCTCGCCGAACTGGAAGAATTGGCGATCTCGGCGGATGTCGTGGTGCTCGACAAGATAATTCAGCGACGCCCGAAGATCGATCCGAAAACGGTATTGGGAAAGGGGAAACTCGAGGAGCTGCTCATCCGCTCGATGCGGTTGGGAGCGGACATTATCGTGTTCGACGCCGAGCTGTCGCCGACGCAGGTTCGCGTTCTTTCGGAGGCGACCGACCTGAAAGTCATCGACCGGCCGCAGTTGATACTCGATATTTTTGCACAGCGTGCTCAGTCGCGTGAAGGTAAGCTACAGGTCGAGCTCGCACAATTAAAATATCTGCTGCCGCGGCTTGTGATCGGGCAGAACTCTGCCTTCTCACGACTTGCCGGAGGTATCGGCGGACGTGGGCCGGGTGAAACGAAATTGGAGACCGACCGCCGACGAGTGCGCGACCGTATCGCACAGCTCG
Organism: Acidobacteriota bacterium; assembly: GCA_040004905.1. Classification (GTDB taxonomy): domain Bacteria; phylum Acidobacteriota; class Blastocatellia; order Pyrinomonadales; family Pyrinomonadaceae; genus OLB17. The sequence goes on along the minus strand of JBDTZW010000072.1, from coordinate 251 downwards.
AAAAACAAGTCGACAATCTCGGCCGCCAGCGTCAGGAGCGACGAAAAAACCGCGTTCAGAAACATCTGCCGATAATCTCGCTGGTCGGTTATACGAACGCCGGAAAATCGACACTGCTAAATGCGTTGACGCAATCGAAAGTTTACGCCGAAAAGAAGATGTTCGCGACGCTCGACCCGACCTCGCGACGGCTGCGGCTGCCGTACGAGCAAGAGGTGATCATCAACGACACCGTGGGATTTATTCGCGAC
>JBDTZW010000142.1:0-1898 GCA_040004905.1 Acidobacteriota bacterium | reverse complement strand
CCGGATGAGGTCTCGAAACGCTCGCGTCTCTCTTTTGACATAGCAAAAGATTAGCACAATCGAGGCGAGTTCAAAGTTCGCGGTTCGCGGTTCAAGGTTGGGCTGTAAAGCGGTTATAATACCGGTTTGAACTACTACAATTACTTCACCGAGATCGAAGATACTTTTGTCCGCAGACGTGCGAAGAACCTGCTGCTGAGCCCGCTGGATTGGGCTATGATCGAGGGTTGGCAGGATCGCGGAATACCGCTGCATATTGTGTTACGGTCGATCGAATCGGTGTTTGACGCGTTTGATAAAAAGCCCGCTCAGCCGCGTGCGATCAAGAGCCTTTTTTATTGCCGCGAAGAGGTAGAAGCTCAGTTTCTGGAATGGGCAAATTCGCAGACCGGAAAGTCCGAGGCATCGGCAAGCGTCGCCGGAGAAGCGGGCCCTTCGAAGGAAGATATTGCGGGATTCATTGAAGGCGTTATACAAAAATTGAGCGCCGCGGTTAAGCCAGACCTCGTGGAAGATCTGGAGCGGGCTATTGCTCGGCTTTCGGAATTAAAGGCAAATCTCCCTGATGACACCTCGACGATCGAGCCGTCGTTGTTCGATATCGAGAAATTTCTCGACAGATCGCTGCTCACAAACACCGATCCCGAGCATCTAAAATTAATGAAGATGGAGGTTAGCGGACATCTGAAAAGCTACAAGGCAGGAATGGACGCCGAGACTTTCAAGAATACGTTCGATCTGATGCTGCTAAAGCGGCTGCGTGAGGATGCAGGGATCCCGCGTTTGAGCTTATTTTATTTATGAGAAGAGTATTTATTGCGGCACTATTCGTTATTTGTGCTTCTACGATGTTGATGGCCCAGCCTAAACGGCCGGTTGCCAAACCGACTCCAACGCCCGCTCCGCTGTTCGTAGATAAGGGCGGGGTAGACGGGAAGACGTACACAAATCAAGCGTTGAACTTTTCGATCACCTTTCCCGTCACTTGGCTTATTCCAAACGACGATTTTGAAGACTACATGAAAAAGGAAGGATTCGACCTGACGCTTCGTGCACCCGACAGCATGTCGATGGCGGAGCGGGCGAGGGTGAATCAATCGCTGAAAAATGTCGAGATGCTCGTGACCGCATATCGAACCATACCCGGCTCGGATGAGAATGCGATAATGAGGGTGTCCGTCGAAGATCTTAAGACGAATCCGCAGATCAAGGATGCTGTGGATTATTTTGACGCGATCCGAAATTCGTTCAAGGCGATGCGGCTGCCGGCTGATTTTATGTATTCGCAGACGAAGGCGGAAAAGCTGGGCGAGAAGCAATTCGCATTTCTCGACGTGAGCTCGACTGCAGGCAAGAAACGAATGTACGCGACGGTACGGCATGGGTACGCGATCTTGTTCACGCTGACCTACAGCCTGGATCAGGACCTGGAAACGATGAAGTATGTCCTCTCGAGCGGGAATTTTAGGCTTAAGTAAGATCTTCGCTAAGTCGTGTTTTCTTCGTTTTTGTGTTACTTAGTTATCGTTCCTCAAAACACAAAATCAGGAGAAAAAAATGTCCAGACTTCGAATCAATAAGATCGGTGTTCTATCGTCAGCAAAGATCCAGGGCGCCACATGCGTCGTGCTCGGGTTGATTATTGGCGTAATATACGGCGCATTCATCATCCTTTACTCTCTCATCGGCGCCAGCCTGGTGGGCGGCGACGCGAAAATGGCCGTTGGCGGCGGTGGCGTAGTTGTCGGTGTAGTTACGATGATCGCATGTCCGATCATCTACGGCATCATGGGATTTATTTTTGGTGCCCTGGGGGCATTTTTGTATAACGTTTTTGCCAAGATGATCGGCGGCATCGAGATGGAAGTTGAAAACATCTAATTCAATCCCTGACAATT
>JBDTZW010000170.1:0-6309 GCA_040004905.1 Acidobacteriota bacterium | reverse complement strand
CTTTCGTGAAAAAGGCGATCTTCGCACGAATCCCGACCTGCTGCCGCTGCGCGACCTACTCGCGTCTCAGGTGCAGACGAAGATCGCACACAACGCAAAATTCGATTCCAAGTGGGTCCGCCATCACCTCGGCGTCGAGTTGGGCAACGTCTACGACACGTATCTAGCGAGCCAACTTATTTCGGCGGGTGATTCGGACCGGCGTCACAGCCTCGCCGATGTGTCTCAATTTTTCCTCGGCACAGAATTGGACAAAACCGAACAGATCAGTGATTGGAGCGCCAATGAACTATCGCCGTCCCAGATAGAATATGCTGCCCGCGACGCCGCAATAATGATACCGCTGCGCGAAAGGATCAACGAACGCCTGGTAAATGATCAGTTGGACCGGGTGGCAAAGCTCGAATTCGAATGCGTTATGCCGATCGCCGAGATGGAGCTGAATGGTTTCTACCTGGACGATACGCTCTGGCTCGGCCAATTGGAAAAGGTCAAGGCACGACAGATGATCGCCGCCGACGAACTCCAGGGGATGCTGTCCGCCGGAGTTGCTCAGGCGTCGCTCTTTGGGCGGGCGGAGATAAATCTCGATTCGCAGCAGCAGGTAACCGACGCGCTGCTCAACCTCGGCGTTCCGGTTCCCGATACGACCCGAGCGTGGCAGCTGCAGCCGCTGGCGGAAAAATATCCGGTCGTAGGTAAACTGCTCGAATATCGCGGCGTGGCGAAGAGTATCTCTAGTTTTGGAGAGAATTTTCTTGATTTTATCGAACCATCAACAAAGAGGATACATGCGGATTTCAGGCAGATCGGAGCTCCAAGCGGGCGTTTTTCCTGCTCCAACCCGAATCTCCAGCAGATTCCGCACGAGAAGGAGTATCGCGAGTGTTTTCGTGCCGGAGAAGGCCGCGCACTGGTGATCGCGGATTATTCCCAGATCGAGCTGAGGATCCTCGCGGCCTTTTCGAACGACCAGCAATTTATTGATGCTTTTGTATCGGGCGCGGATTTTCACACAATCACGGCGTCGCAGGTTTTCAATGTAAAGCCGGAGGACGTCTCGACTGAGCAGCGTTCATTCGCCAAGCGTCTCAATTTCGGCGTAGTTTATGGTATTGGGGCGTCGCGATTTGGAATGATGACCGGACTGTCTCAGAACGACGCCGAAAATACCCTCCGGCGCTACTTTGCGACGTATCGCGGACTCGATTCGTATTTAAGAGAAGCGGGTAATCGGGTGATCGCGGAAAGGACGGCACGGACGGCTTCAGGCCGGATGATGAGGCTAAGGTTCGATTCGAGCGACCGTCAGCAAATTTCAGCAGCCAGGCGTAACGGGGTAAACATGCCCATCCAAGGCACCTCTGCCGATATTCTCAAACGGGCGTTAAGGCTGCTTCACGACGGATTGCGGGAAACTTCGGCGAAGCTCGTTAACATCGTGCATGACGAGATCATCGTCGAATGTGATTCGGCGGATTCACCCGCTATTGCTGAAATATTGGAACGCTCGATGAGCTCTGCGGGTTCTGAATTCGTTTCGAATGTTCCGATAAAGGTCGATGTAAATATTGCGCCGGCCTGGACAAAGTGACCTAGAAACCAGAACCTGCGTCCGAGATATTCAAAACGTCGGACATTAGGTGGATCTGCTCGACCGAAAGCTTGAACTCGGCGTCGCCCAGCCTGACCCGCACATCCTGTCCGCTGGTCATTTTTGAAAGGTCGGCACGGTTTATCTTGCAATTGATATATTCCATATCCTCGCGTGCCTTGGCGGCATATCGGATATTGTCGTAGACCAGAGTTTCGCTGCCTATAAGGAAGGTAACGCTGTGGATGTCGGCAAAGTGCGGTTTCTTCGTCAATACCCAAAAAGATAGCAGAATGGGATCGGGCGATTCCTTTAGGGTGTCGCCGGCGTAAAAGAATCCCATCGCGAAGTTCATCGCTTGGGCTCCAACCCGCGAAACATCACGGTTCCCGAAATTCTCAGCGACGGCCATTACTTTCGAAGTGTTACCGTCGTAGCTGACGCTGATATTCTTCCCTGTGTTCAACTTCTTGATCTGTTTTTCCATCTGATCGTGGCTTTTGAACTGGGCGAATGCGGAAACGGAGAATAGCAGAATAATTAGTGCGGTGGGTAGATATTTGTGCATGATTCTTTTTAGCGGATGAAAAAAGGGATTGGGCTGGAAGGGCCTTTGTGTATCGAGGGTTGTTTGTTGATCGAACGAGTTTATCTTTCGATAAAACAATGAGCGAGAGCGGACAAAAAATGATCGCTGCCGGCAAGGGGCAACGATAAAATTTTATCTAAAATGCGGATCTAATACAAGAAAATTGTTACGACGCGGGGCTTTTGTATCGGGCCGCTACCCTTCCTGGCTCGCGGTCATAGGTTTGGGCGCAACGAATAAAATTCGCGAGCAGCTCTCGCAGGTGATGATCTCCGTGCCTTTTTTAACTTCCATCTGACGTTGCGGTCTAAGGGCCATGCAGCAAACGCTGCAAGCTCCGTTTACAACCTCTGCGACGGCGATACCATCACGACTGCGTACCGCGAGACGGTCGTAAACCGAGGCTAGGTCATCAGGAAGGGTCTTAAAAGCCTCGTCCCGCCGAGTTTCCTCGCTTTTCAGCTCCTTGGTGTGCTTTTTGATCTCGGCGTCGAACTCGGCCATCGCTGCGGCTCGCTTCGATTCGAGAGTATTGATCTCCTCAGCACGCTCGTCGAGCTCCTTTTCCACGCCTTCCAATTCTCCAAGTTTCTCGAGGCTTTGAGTTTCAAAAGCACCGATCTGCTTCTGGATAGCGTCAGTTTCGCGCATCGCGGTCTCGTATTCCTTCTGATTTTGGGCGTGTTTTAGATTCCGGTCGGCGCGTTCGAGATAGGTCTTGTTCTCGTCTATTTGACGGTCGAGGTCTGCTCGCGCCGCCTGCAGAACGTCACGTCTGCTCTGAATTTCGCGTATAGAAAAGGCGTGCTGCTCAAACTCATGTTCGATTTCCGCACGCCTGGCATCCGATGTGTCGATTGATTTTTTTAATCGGCGAATGTTTGTGTCTGTCTTTTGCAGCTCTATCAACTTCTCAAGTTCTGATCTCACTTCTGTAAAATAGCTCCTTTTGGGTAAAACCCCGAGGTCACACCTTATATTCTATCTCAGACTTGACCAAAATAGAAAGGAACGCCGGAGGGAGTTCACTCACCAAGAAATATCAGAAAGTGTCTTTTTAGATGACCGGTCGAAATTGAAGCTGTTTCGTCAACCGACGGATCGGACCATACGGGAGCGTCCGTTCCGCGTAAAAGGGCTAATTCTACATTTGCCTTCGCCAACCCGAAATGCCTTAACCTCGCCACCGCGAGAGCACCACCTCGCATGAAACCATCGGCCGGCGTTCGCGTCCAACCTGCGTCGATCGTAAGGCATCTCACGCCCTGAACGAGTCGGATCTGCGATCCAACTAGGTTTGCTCCGCGATACGCGAAATTATAAGGTTCGGTGCGCTCGATCGTCACGCCGGTACCATCTCGGTTTGCCGATCCGGCGATCTCCAGAATCGAGTCGAATAGCCACTTGACTCCGGCCGCCCGGATCGTGTCGTTGGCGGCCTTGAGCGACAGATAGTCGGCTACATCGTGCCGTCCGTCGGCCCTCGCGCTGGTTATCGCATTCGTCAACATTTGCCGCCAAACCTCGTCGAGTTCGGTCATAGATCGAGAATAGAACCGGACGGGCGCAAATGCAATTTCATGCTAGAATTTGAAAATAATCGGCCCTCGCGAACCTGGGATCAGACCTAGGTCGTCGCCGACTTTTAACTTATGGGATATTTTTGGGGGCTGGCCCTGTTTGTATTTGTTTTCGCAGGAATTTTCGCCCAGCCGACGCGGTCGATAACGGACATATTAACGGCGAAATTAACACCTACTCCGGCAAAAAAGAAGTCGACGAAATCTGCAGATTCAGTGAAAAAGCCGGCAGCTAAAAAAGCTCCGACTGCACAGATCCAACCGGCCGCGAAAACGATCAGGACAAAACCCGCTCCGCCAAAGCGATCGACCGAAAAGGAAGAGTTTGACAAGGCGTGGTCGATCGAAACCCCGATCGAAAAGATCGCGGCTCTTAAGTACTTTCTCGAAAAGTATCCTACTTCGTCGAGAAAAAATGCGGTTCTCGAATTGATCACGGTCACGCGGGTACAGCTTGGCCGGGAAAGGCTAAAGGCCGCGGAAACCGCTGACGGCGTTGCTCTTCTGAAAGCGGCCGTCGCCGAGGTACCAGCTCCTGTTGCAGACGAATTGTTCAACAGCACCCTCGTTAAGATCCCGGGCGAACTTTACTTCAACGGCCAGCGTTCGGAAGCAGTTGAGATCGCCGGATCGCTCGAAGACAAGATCGGCGGCAGCCCCAAACAACTGCTCGCCCTTGCCGCATTCTACCTGTCGATCGAAGGTGGTTCCGATGCAAAACGCCTCGCCGAAAAGGCGGTCGCTCTCGACCCCACGCTTACGGCCGGATATCAAACGCTTGGACTCGCGGCGAGATTAAACTTCGATCTCGATGATGCCGAAAAAGCCTATTCAAAAGCTCTTGACCTCGAACCCGATTCGCTCCAGTCACTGCGAAGTCTGGCTGAGCTAAAACGAGCTCAGGGAAGATCGGAGGATGCGGTCGGGCTTTATCGGCGAATTCTTGAGAAGGATGCAGCTAATCTTCCCGCCGAGACGGGTCTGGTACTTTCACTTTTCGACGCCGGGAAGCGAGCCGACGCCGAGGCGGAACTCTCTAAGTCCGCCGAGCAAAATCCGAACAATGTGATCCTGCTGGCGGGAACTGCATACTGGTACGCCGGACATGGCGAGCCCGACAAGGCAATCGAATACGCCAAGTCCGCGATCGAGAAAGACCCCCGATACATTTGGTCGCACTTCGCCCTGGCTGCGGGCCTGTCGGCGAAAAAACAACCGGCGGCGGCCGAAGAGGTATTGCTTAAAGCAAGGCAATACGGAAATTTTCCGACCCTAGAATACGAGCTGGCGGCAGTGCGTCTTAGATCGGGGTTTTTTCGGGATGCGGCGGATGAGCTAAAAAAGAGTTTTGAAATAAAGGACGGGACGATCCGGGTAAAACTCGGCGGCCGTGTCGAACGGGAAGGACCCGATTTCGTTGAGCTTCTGGCGGCTGAACGGAGGGCAAGCACCTTCGAACCGGAATCGGCGGATGATCCCGAAACGGCTGCCCGTCTCAAGTCACTTCTCGAACTTGATAGCGCCGTCAATGCCCCGGAACCTAAAGAGGAAATCGTTGTAAAAGCCGCAGATGGCTTTGTGTCCGGCAGTGACAATATGAGGGTGCATCGGGCACTTTTTGCGGCATCGAGCCTTCTGGGCAAACGCATTGCCCTCCCTAAGGTTCTGGAGTATACCAGCTCTGCGATCGACGGAGCCGACGACGCACTCGATGTCGCTGATCCGGGAGCGGCCGTAATGGCGAGCGAACTTTACGACAGCCGGGCGATTGCCATTGCACGGGAGCAGCTTATAAAGGTTCCGGATGTCCCGAGATCGACTCTCTCGGCGATCCTTCGGGGCCGGATCGAAGAGACCGCGGGTTGGGCCTTGTACTATCAAAATGCTCCGGCCGAGGCGACAGTGCGGCTGAGGCGAGCTGTAAGCGTAATGCCGCCGAAAAGCGCCTGGTGGCGATCGAGTATGTGGAAACTCGGGGCGGCGCTCCAAGCGGACGGCAAAGACGCAGAAGCACTGGACTCGTACATCAAAAGCTATTCGATAGACAAGCCAGACCTGGCGAGATACGTCACGGTCGAAGCCCTCTATCGGAAGGTACACGGAAACACGGAAGGCATCGAAGCAAAGATCGGGGCGAATCCGCAAACGGTCGTTCCACCGTCAACGGAAACTGCCGTACGGAAAGATCCGGATCCTGCCTTAACACTGACGCCGGATACGGCGATAAAAACGGATGACACGATAGCGACAAAGACCGGTCCGACCCCTGAACCTTCGCGTTCACCAGCCGCTGTACCAACGCCCACACCTGCGGCGATAGTCGAAGTAAAGCCAACTCTACCACCTGAAATAACGCCAAAAGCGATAACGGAAGTTACGGCGACTCCTGCCGCCCAACCAACGCCGACGCCAGTCCCAGAAGTAGTTCCCACGCCTACCCCGGCTATAGACGCGGCTCCGACGCCGGTTGCCGAAACTCCGCCGACGCCTACTCCCGAAACCTCACCGTCGCCGTTTATTCAACCGACCGCGACGCCGACCGCAGA
>JBDTZW010000162.1:0-1908 GCA_040004905.1 Acidobacteriota bacterium | reverse complement strand
TACGGCGATGCCCGATACGCGCGCGAGGACGTTCGCGAAGCCCTGACCGAGGCCAAGACGGGTGGTGTCACGCCGTTTTGCATCACCGTTGACCGTGAATCCGAGAGCGAACTGAAGGACCTCTATGGCAACGTCGGTTACACCATCATCGACGACGTCCTGTCGCTGCCTGAACGGATGCCGAATATCTACAGGCGACTGACAAGCTAGTTATTCAGACCGCGGTCGAATTCTCGACACGAGATAAAATGCCACGTTGGGTCTCGTTATCGTACTGGAGATTATTGTAGTCGGGGAATGGTATCGACACTTGCTTTCTAGGTACCTCCGCCATTGTATTTGTATGTCGAGTAGCTCGTTTCGGATGCGGAAAAGTGGCCTTTGAGAAGTAGATCAACGTAGCCGTTCGTGCGAGTCTTGAGGATCTGTTTTCCCATGTCGGTCGCATCGATGTAATCGTCTGCGTGGAGCAGCGGACGCAGACCCTTGCTTTCCCGCTTTATTGCCCAAAAATCGCAATTTCCTACGCCGCCGCAGAGAGCAACTCCGCCGCCCCGGACCAATATCTCTTTTCGGCCATCGCGGTCGAGATCCACATATTTAAGTTCGAACATGGTCTTGCAGTCCGGATCATCATGGGAAACATATTCCAACGCATCATGCACCACAGGATCACGCCGTATTAGTTTCCATATAGGGCGAATTGAAGGGTCTGAACAGAATGTTTTCCGAGCTTCACCCGGTTCGATTCGCTGAACTGAAGTCAGGCTCACGGCAAGACCGGGGACCGGTTTCCCGTTTTGGTGGGAAGTTTGGTACCGTAAGATTTCTTTATGAATATCCTCTCGCTCGAGAATGTCTCGAAAAATTTCGGTATCAAACCCTTATTTGAGAATGTCACGCTCGGCCTTGAAGACCGCGACAAGATCGGCATAATCGGAGCCAACGGTTCCGGAAAGACCACACTTTTGCGCGTGATAGCCGGACTGGAACCGCCGGACACCGGCCGTGTGGTGCGCGCCAAAGGCAAGTCGCTCGCGTATCTTTCGCAGGATCCGGCTTACGATGATAGGCTGAGCGTGCTCGAGACGATCTTTGCATCGAGTAGCGGCGTTATGCGCACGATACTGGATTACGAAAATGCCTGTCACGATCTAGCTGCCGGGATCGACGATCCTAACTTGTTAACGAGGGTCTCAGAGCTGCAGCACGATCTGGAAATAAACGGCGGTTGGGAGATCGAGACCAACGCACACGCTGTGCTGACGCGGCTCGATATCACTGACACCTCAGCAAAGATGGGCACGCTGTCCGGCGGCCAGCGGAAACGCGTGGCACTCGCTCACGAGCTGATCTTCAAACCGGACATTCTTATCCTGGACGAGCCGACCAACCACCTTGACGCCGATACGATCGATTGGCTCGAAAAGTATCTTGCGCGTTACACCGGCGTACTTCTGCTTGTTACGCACGACCGCTATTTTCTCGACCGAGTGACCGACCGCATTTTCGAGGTCGATCGCGGAACGGTGCAGAATTTCAGTGGTAATTATGCGTATTATCTCGAGAAAAAAGCTGCACAGGAAACACTTCGCGAGGTCGAAGGCCACAAACGCGACCAGCTTATCAAAAAAGAACTCGCCTGGCTTCGCCGCGGTGCCAAGGCCCGGACACGCAAATCAAAACATCGAATCGACGCAGCACACACGCTGATGGCGGTTCCGAAGGAGCAGGCGAAAGGCGAGGTCGATATCGCCATAGGCTCGAAACGTCTCGGGTCGAAGGTCATCGAGATCAGCAATTTGTCGAAATCCTACGGCGAGATAGACCTCATCGAGGATTTCACCTATTTACTAAAACGCGACGACCGCATCGGCATTGTAGGGGCCAATGGCTCCGGCAAAACGA
>JBDTZW010000183.1:0-6334 GCA_040004905.1 Acidobacteriota bacterium | reverse complement strand
CGAATGTCCTTTTGTTCTTCACGCGATGGATAACCCATTTCTGCGCGCCGACATTCGTATTTCTCGCCGGCACCAGCATTTACCTGCAACGACTTCGGGGAAAGAGCCAAGCAGAGCTTTCTCGTTTTCTTATTACACGCGGGATCTGGCTGATCATCGTTGAATTTACGATCGTCCGTTTCTCGCTGCTGTTTAATCTCGACTATCATTTTTTTGGATTGGCCGAAGTGATCTGGATATTTGGCGTATCGATGATCGTTCTCGCCGTGCTGACCTATTTGCCAGTCCGCGTGGTCGGAGCCCTCGGCTTGGCGATGATCTTCGTCCACAATGCTTTTGACTGGATCTCGGTACCACCAGAAGCGTCATTTACCGGAGCCCAAACGCCGACATTTCTTCAAGCTGCGTGGATCTTTCTTCATCAGCCGGGCTTCATCCCACTGTTCGACGGCGTCAGAATGTTTGTCGCGTACCCGCTGATCCCTTGGATAGGCGTGATGGCAGCGGGCTATGCATTAGGCTCGGTCTATTCGTGGGATGCAGAAAAAAGGCGTCGATGGTTACTCAGGACCGGGTTGGTGGCGATCGCACTTTTCGTGATTTTACGCTCGTCAAATATCTATGGCGATCCTTCCCGGTGGGCGACTCAGCCGACGAGCTTGTTTACATTTCTCTCCTTCCTGAACACTACCAAATACCCTGCTTCGCTTCTCTTTCTGCTGATGATACTGGGGCCGTCGATCACGTTCCTTGGGTTGGTCGACCGGCTGCGCGGGAAAGGCCTTTGGGAGAAGATCGCTCTTACGTTCGGACGGGTTCCGCTGTTTTACTTCATTCTGCAAATGTTTTACTCGCACGCTGTCGGCGTTGTGCTCGGGTATCTCGCCGGAAAAGACGTCGGATATCTTTTCCTGAATTTTCCGGACTTCGCGACGCAGGCGCCGCCCGACAATGGCTTTCCGCTGTGGGTGGTCTATCTTTCGTGGATAGTAGGGTTGATTCTGCTTTATCCGCTCTGCCGTTGGTACGGAAATTTAAAACGGCAGAGCGGCCATCGGCTGTTCAGTTACCTGTAAAAATTCGTGTTGTAGCCGTAACTCATTGCGCGTAAAATGTATATATGGCTCCCTCGAAGAAAAAACTCTGGAAGAAAGGCCGCGGCAAACTTGGGATCTTTGAACCCCTCCTGGCAACCTGGACCGCTGAGGCGGAAACGCCGCTTGGGCCCGTTAAGTGCACTCGCACATTCTCATATTTCCACCGCGAAAAATGGATCGTGCTCGACGCAGATTGGGATTTCGGCGGCAAGTTCTATAAGGAGCATGCCATCTACGGCGCCGATACCAATGGCAACGTTTCCTTTTGGTCGTTCACATCCGACGGCAAACGCTCGCAGGGAACTCTCTCCAAAGCTCCCGATATTCACTCCGAAGCCATCGCATTCGAAGCCCAAATGCCCGCCGGCCTCGCCCGAATGACCTACTGGCCCGAAACCGAAGACACGATGAACTGGGCTGTGGAATCAAAAAGCAAGAAAGGCTGGAATCGGTTTGCCCAGCATTTGTATTCAAAGGTAGAACCAGACGAATCGCGATGAATTATTTCGATGCTAAATCTAGATTCATTGAGACATTTGCGTCGAGCCGCATCTACCTTCAGGTCAAATGATTTAAATGAGATCGAGGTCGGTTATGAATATTTTCACGGACGGCTTTACCAGCGGTGGTACGCAGGATGTCCTTCTTTGACGGCTACGAACGTTCCGCGGCAGGTGTCGCAGACCTTGCCGTTGGCGATCAGTTCGGCTTCGACGGTTGCTCGGTCTTCGCTTGATTCTACGACGCGGGCTTTCAGGGTAATCGTCACATCGCTTGGGGTAGGACGAAGCAGCTTGACGTGAAATTCGGCAGTGACGGTGCACGGAGCATCGGTTTTTCCGTCGCGGCTCATTAGGAAATACGCGGCGGCCCAGTTTGAATGACAATCCAGCAGCGAGCCGATTATTCCGCCATTCAGCACACCGGGAAACGCTTGATGGTGCGGCTCGGCTTTCCATTCGGCGACGACCTCATCGCCTTCCGGAAAGCTTCGGATATGGAGCCCTTTTGTGTTCGCGGGACCGCAGCCAAAGCAGATGCCGTTCGGCGAGTATGTTTCCTGCAGCGAAAATTCGTCTTTCATAAATAGAATTTCGCACGCGCTCAAGCGATTTTCAAATCGCGGGAGAGTTGCCGTCGCGTCGGTAATATCGTAAATTTATCCCGCCCCCTTTTTGACTTCTGGACCTAACACTCAAAATGGACCTGAGTCCTCAACAACGCGGAAGAACATTCCTCGACATGAACGGCTATCAGTGGACCGTGATATTGGCGGCCTGGCTGGGTTGGGGATTTGATGTTTTTGACGGACTGCTGTTCAATTATGTTGCGCCGAACTGTGTGCCGACGCTGCTCGGGCTTCCGCTCGGGTCGCCCGAGGCCAAAGCGGCGACGCTGCAGTGGACGGGAATTTTGACGTCGGTGCTGCTGATCGGCTGGGCGTGCGGAGGCATTATCTTTGGCCGTGTCGCGGACCGCATCGGGCGAACGAAAACGCTGCTGCTGACGATGCTGCTTTACGCGTTTGGCACGGCGGCCTGCGCGCTTGCGCCGAATATTTGGGTATTGATGCTTTGCCGGATCATATCGAGTCTCGGTATCGGCGGCGAATGGGCGGCAGGTGCGGCGATGGTCGCCGAGGTCGTTCCCGAAAAGCGGCGGGTCGAGGCAGGTGCGTTGCTCTACACATCGGCTCCGATGGGACTCTTTCTTGCAACCTATCTGACTTTTCAGATCACTGGAGTCTACTTTAACGATCCGGCGGTTTCGTGGCGATACGTTTTTCTTTGCGGGTTGATCCCGGCGGGCGTAGCGTTCGTCGTAAGGATGTTTATCAAGGAACCCGACCGATGGAAAAACGCCGCGTCCGAAGGCCACGCAAAACTCGCTGAGCTTTTTTCGCCCAAATATATCCGCGTTACGATCAGCGGTTTTGTCATGGCCGTCACGGCCCTGATCATGTGGTGGAGCTGCAACGCGTTTATTCCGGTGGTCGCAAAGGGCTTATCGGTTCGCGAAGGACAGATACTTGGCCTCGATCCCACGGCGTTGGAGTTGCTCGGGCAGCAGTGGGTAAAAACGGCGACGAACAGCTTTAATCTCGGCGGGCTGATCGGGACGCTGCTGACGATTCCCGCGGCAAAACTGCTAGGTCGCAAGAAGATGTTCTTTATCTATTATCTTGCGGCCGCCGCGTCATTGATGGCGGCCTTCGGGCTCGATCTCGATCCGCACACCCGGCTCTATTTTTATTTCCCGATCGGGCTGACGATCTTTGGTGTATTCGGCAGTTTCACTTATTATCTTCCCGAACTTTTCCCTACGCGCCTCCGCGCTACCGGTTCGGGTTTTACCTATAACATTGGCCGCCTGGTCGCGGCCATAGGGCCGTTCGTCGTAGGTTCGATCGCCGCCAGCGGAACTAATGCGCTCGACAGCGCTATGCACGTGCTTTTTTGGGTTGGTATCGTCCCTATCATCGGAGTATTCCTGTTGCCGTTCGTGATCGAAACAAGAGGCCGCGAGCTTCTCGACTGATAACGTTTTTCTCACAAAGATCGTCTAATAGACAGACACAACCGCTTATGACAAACATCACAGAGATCGCGGCTGATATTTTTCGGATCAATACTTTTATACCAGAGGCAAATCTGGGCTTCAGCCAGTTCCTCGTCCGAGATGACGAACCGCTTTTGTTTCACACTGGAATGAAGGCTCTCTTCCCGGTCGTCCGCGAAGCCGTCGCTACGCTTATCGATCCCGCAAGCCTTCGCTGGATCGGCTTCAGCCACTTCGAAGCCGACGAGTGCGGATCGCTCAACGAGTGGCAGATCGTAGCTCCTGAGGCGACGCCTGTCTGCAGCTTTGTCGGTAAGATCGTGAGTGTCGATGATTTTGCCCCTAAAAATCCGGCCAAAGGAATGGCCGACGGCGAGACGTTCCAAACCGGCACCAAGCGTTATCGGTTTATCGCTACGCCGCACGTTCCGCACTGTTGGGAAGCCGGGATGCTGTTTGAGGAATCGACGGGCGTGCTTTTCTGCACCGATCTGCTGCATCAGAATGGGGATGTCGAGCCGTCGACGACAAGCGATGTCATCGGGCGGGCGAGGGAAACGTTTGTCGAGTACCAGGCCGGCCCGTTGGCAAACTATTTTCCTTACACGCAAAAAACTGACGGTGAACTAAAACGGCTGGCCGCTCTCAAACCTCGCGTCCTCGCAACAATGCACGGGTCCGTGTTCCAAGGCGATGGCGAACGGGCTTTGCTGGACTACTCAGGAATGGTTCGCGAGGTCCTAGGATAGATCGCTACCGCGTTCTATCGGAACACCTTGGAGGGTTCTTGTTGTATGTTCCGTCACGCTGGCCGGCCGTTGATAATCGGCAAGCTGCGCGGTAGTTCGGGGATTTAACTGCGGCGGCGGAACGAAGTCGGGCGATATTGAGGAAGTTCGATTGAGCTTGGCGTCGATCAGTTTTGGCACTTGTCTTAGGAGCGTAAAGCAGATGCCGAAAACTGCGATTAGGTACGCGATCGCTATGAGAGCTACTACATCGTTCGGTGTGTGGTTACCTAAGAGCACTCCGACAAGTCCGACAAGTATCCCGAGTCCGAATAGCACGATCAGGAACAACGTGGTCAGTACGTTATTGAGCATTTTGCCGGGCGTGCCTTCCTTGTCCTCATCCCTTCCGATACGCTCGCCGCAGCTATTGCAGTATTTAAGTTTGTCATTGACAGGGCTGGCGCAGTTTGAGCAGTACATTTATTCTCCAGATTACTTTCTCGGGACCGCTACTTGATCAAGAGTTCGTGTCGTATGTTCGGTCACGCTCGCAATTGGCTGATGGGCTTCTTCCAACTGAGCCGTGGTAAGAGGCCGAAGCGATGCCGGCGAAATGTAATCCTCCTTTGGCTCATGATGCTTGATGCGGATATCACCGGAGTTCTTCCACATGTGGCCGACCATCATCGCGCAGACAAGGAACAGCGTGACTAGATAGGCGACCAGGACAAGGACCTTAGCGGGCATATCAAGACCGCCGCTGTCGAGCACCATCTTCAACACAGCAATGAAACCGATAAAGCCCATCATCGCGACAATGGTAAGCGTTTTCGCAAGCTGCGCCGATGCCGCATTGCTGACGATGAGCGGATTCTTTTCGATCCGCGCTCCGCAGCCGTTGCAATAGTTGAGGTGCTCGGCGACCTTGTTGCCGCAGGTAGAACAATACATATGTTCGATGACGGCCCCTGGCGGCCTATTGCTTGATAGCGACCTTTTCTTCCAGCCAGTTGGTCAGTGGATCGACGGTCTGTATATGGATCGGTTTCCCTTGCCACGCCTTGATCGCGAATATAACGAGCATCACCGTCGAAACGACGCCAAAGATCGTGCCGGCCGTTCCGGTAAACGGAAACAGCCTCGCGACACCGCCGATCAGGATCCCTATCACAAAGATCGCGAGGTGGGCCGCCAGGGCCTGCGCCGCGTGATATCTAACTTTAGGCTCCGACCGGGGGACGATCAGCAGCTCGATGATCGAGGCAATAAAGCCGATCGAGAACGGCACATAAGCTAGCATTGTAAGAACGTTTTCGGGCAGTCCGATACCCGCGACCTTGTGGGTGGCCGACTGGCCGGCCAAACCGTAGCCCTGATAATTTGCAGGCACATATTGCCCGTTATACGGCTGCGAATAGCCCTGTGCATAAGCAGATACGTCGTCCGGAGCAAATTTGCGCGTCTTCTCGGCAGTCTCCGCCGGGTCCGCAAAAGTCCGCGTCACGCCGCCTTTATAAGGCAGCGTCTGCGTCTCGTCATCCACAGCCGCCACAGCGCGAGCCTTCTCCGGAAAATCGGGATCAAGCGGATTGGTGTCGTATTTCTTTGCCATTGCAGAATAATTTTACGACATTATGGAGCGTTTAGTTCAATAAACCTGCCATTGTCTCGTGTACTCTGGTATCAGACAAAAAAAGCCGCACCTTTTTATCGGCGCGGCTTTGGGTTGTGGGCCCTTGGGAAAATTAACTACTGCGGTGGGAACTGGCCGGTAAGCACGACACCGGCGAGATCCTCGCTCACATTTATCACACGAGGGATGAACTGGTATATCTTGTGGTTCGCCTCCAAAACATAATTCCCGCCACTTTCGACATTTTGAAACGTGAAATAACCGAACGGATTGGAGATATGCGTCTGGGTCACACCCTTGGAGTCCGTCAGCAC
>JBDTZW010000294.1:0-1913 GCA_040004905.1 Acidobacteriota bacterium | reverse complement strand
ATCCTTGGCTATGGCGTCCGATATTTCGGTCGTCGCGACAATGTCGGACATGCTTTTGAGTTTGTTAATAATCGGCTTTCCCCCGACGAATCCCCAAATGTATTTATCGAAAGAGCCGAACTCCTTCTGCACTTTCAAGAAAGCGTTTGCGTTAGAAACCGCCGAGGCTATCTTCAACCGGTTGCGAATGATGCCTTCGTTCTGTAAAAGCTTGGTGCATTTCGCGTCCGAATACCTCGCGACTTTTGTCGGTTCGAAATTATCAAACGCTTTCCGGTACGCCTCACGTTTTCTAAGTATCGTGTCCCAACTCAAACCAGCCTGCGCGCCTTCCAATATCAAAAACTCAAACAGCGTCCGGTCGTCATGTACCGGTACACCCCACTCGGTGTCGTGATACGGAATATTCAGCTCGTTACTTGCCCAACCGCAGCGTTTCATTTCTCGATCTTATCCACGGTCATAAAGCAGGTGCTGCCAAGTACAACACTTAGCTTTCCGGTGATGGTCACCTTGTCCGCGAGGTTGAGGATCGCTCCGGAATTGTCGTGGATCTTAACATCGCTGTCCTTGTAGCCGCTCGGCAGCTCCTCGATCTCGTCAGCACTACTGCCTTTTTGTATGTCAGCCCCCATCACGCGTTTGTCGCCCTTTTTAGCGATCAAATCGAGGCCGCATCGAACCGGCCCGCCGCCGATATTCGAGCAGAATATCGAAACGGACGGATCGAGATAACCGCTCGTCGTCACGTACTTGCCGTCATTCTCACCCACGCACGCGTTTGCCAGATCGAATCGGACCGCCTCATGCGTACACGCCGTAAAGGAAAACGCAACAACCAAGACCGCAACAAAGTAAATATTTTTCATAAGTAAATTCCTCCCAGATCTCTCTAGTTTTGAGAGGAAAATGGTAAGTATCTTTCAACCATCTCGTAGGCGCTTAGATCGGTAAAATCCTTGTGAGCTTCAACAACTGCCTCGCATTTCAAAATATCTTCCGCCGAATTTACCGTAGTTATCCCGATCGACTTCATACCGGCACGATGTGCAGCCTCAAAACCGCCAAAGGCATCTTCGAAAACGATACAGTTCGCGGGTTCGACGCCGAGCTTTTCCGCCGATACGAGAAACATCGCGGGGTCTGGTTTTCCGGTTTTGACGTCCGCAGCGGTCGTTACCGCGTCGAAGTATTTCCTAAGGTCGAGGCCGTCCAGGATAAATTCCATATTCGGGATCGCCGATGCAGTCGCGACCGCCATTTTGATCCCGAGCTCTTTAGCCTCGGTCAAAAATTCTACTAATCCGTCGACGGGTTTGCGGACCGGCAAAAATGCTTCGCGGTAGAGAGATTCCTTGCGGTGTGCAAGCTCGTCGATCCGATCGTCCGAAAGCTCGCCGAAAACCGTGGGCAAGATCTCGCGATTTGTCCGGCCGGCGGTCGCGACGAGGAATTTGTGCGTGTCCATCTCAAGGCCATTCTCTTCCAAAAGTTGCCGCCATGCGTCCGCGTGGACGTGCATGTTATCGACCAGCGTCCCGTCCATGTCAAAAATAAACCCTCTGCTCTCGTATCCCATTCGTCGTTCAAAATTCCGGATCATTTAGGAAAACCATCGGCGGCTGTAACTCGCCGCGCCTGCCTGAAATGCCGCTTCTCGTGCTCGACCACGATACCGAGCCCGTCGCTCAGGCGATATGTCATGATCCGTATAAATGGCGACGTGATCACGGTTTTATTAATGTCGAGCTTGTCCATCGATCTGATCGATTCGATCACGATTTTCTGGTTTTCGGCAAAGCGGTCCAGTATGCCTTCGTCGATATCGCTCGGCGGAACGATGGTCTTTGACGGAGCCTTGAACTTCCGCGAATCCTTGGCCAGATTATTTTTCAAGAATCCTCCGAAAAATC
>JBDTZW010000029.1:0-21429 GCA_040004905.1 Acidobacteriota bacterium | reverse complement strand
GTATCACGCGCACCGTCACCTCGAGCGGTTCGGGGACATACCAGATAATTGCATTGTCACCCGGCCAGTATGAGGTCACGGCCGAAGCCGCGACCTTCAAGAAAGTTTCGATAAAGCCCGTTAGACTGACCGTGGGTCAAAGCGCGGACCTGACAATAAAAATGGAGATCGGCGCGGCAGATACGGTCGTGACTGTTTCAGGCGATACGGTCGAACTGATCGAATCCGGCAAGACGTCCGTTTCGTCAACGATCGAGCAGCAGCGGATAGAAAATCTGCCGATCAATGAAAGAAGTGCCACTGGGTTTGCTTTAACACTCTCGACAGTTGGCCGGGATAACGGCAGGCCCATCGGGCCCGCACCTACGTCGGGACTTAACATCGGCGGCCAACGCGGTCGGTCGACCCAGGTCAACGTGGACGGGGCCGACTTCACGGATAATTCGATCAATGCGGCACGCACGACGGTTTCGATGGAGGCTGTCCAGGAATACCAGGTCTCGACAAACTCGTACACCGCGGAATTTGGCCGGGCCACCGGCGGCGTGATCAACGTTGTAACCAAAAGTGGGACAAACGATTTCCGGGGCAATGTTTTTGGATTTATCCGTGATAAGAGCATCCAGGCGCGAAATGCCTTCTCGCCTGTTTCCAACCCTGATTTTCGCCGAACACAATTCGGTGCAACCCTCGGCGGCCCAATCGTAAAGGATAAAACCCACTTCTTTGCCGCCTACGAACGCCATCAGCGAGACGAGTCGGGTTTCTTTACTTCGGATGTCCGGGGAAATCTGACTGCATCGGCCACCATCCCTGTAATTCCGGGTATCAACCCTGTATCGCAGACCTTTGTCAATCTGACGCCGGCCCAGGCGGCCGCGATCAACGCACTTGTCGCGAGCGGTGTGCCCGCAAATATCTGCGGCGCCCGGGCATATGCCTTCTTTGCATCCAGCGGCGGACAAACTGGTTTGACAGGAACCAACCCGCTCATCAGTCCGAATGACGGCAGCGTCTGCCCGGTGATCTCGCCGGTAGGGCCCGGTGCCATCTCTGGACGCTTCATTTTGTCGGGAGCCCCGGTCCCGACGGGCACGACAAATGCGGCCGGACAGTTTATTGCGTTTCGCCCGCTCAACGATCTCCAGCGGATATTTCCGGTAACCGATCGCTCGAATTATTTCACCACACGTGTCGACCACAATATCAACACGCATAACCAATTGAGCGCCCGCGTCGGATACAATACCAGCGACCTGACGGGAATTCAGGTCGAATCACAAAATCAATCGCTTGGCCAGAACGATTTTTCGAGGACCGGTATCACTACGATAAAGGACACGTCATTTAGCGCCGGTTTGACGAGCACCTTGAACAGCTCGATGGTCAATGATTTTCGTTATAGTTTCGGGCGCCGAAACACCACCTTCAAATCGGAAAATGGAGATGGGGTCGCTTTCAATATCTCAGGTGCGGCTTTTATCGGCCGCGAGCTTTTCTCGCCTGTAGCACGTATCGAGAACCGAAATCAATTTCTCGACACGTTTACGTGGGTAAAGGGAAATCACACGCTGAAATTCGGGGGCGATCTCAATTTCGTGAAGATCCCATCGGCGCACTTTGAGTTGAATTTTGCCGCATTGTTCAATTTCGGCGACTTTGACGCGAGCAATCTCAATGCTGCGTTCGCGGGACTGCCCGCCTTTACGCCGGTTCAGAGCTATGGCCTTGGGCTGCCGTCCACATATATTCAAGGCTTCGGCAATCCAGACAGTACGATCAAGAACACGCCGATCGCGTTCTTCGGTCAGGATTCATGGAGAGTAACCCGGCGACTGACCCTGAATTACGGTATTCGGTATGACGTCGAGCTTACTCAGACTATCGCCCCGGTCGGGATCATCGACCCGCTGACACACATAAATCTGTCGTCGAGCGATATTCTGGCGGCGCAGGATGCCGTCGGCGTTCAGCAAGGTATTCCGCGCGACAAGAACAACTGGGCGCCGCGTTTTGGTTTTGCCTATGATGTTTTCGGCAACAGCAAGACGTTGGTTCGCGGCTCGGTCGGTTTGTATTACGATCACCCACTTCTCGCCGTCGCTTTCAACTCGGACATCGCTGACGCTGCTCAACAGCAGCAGGCTGTCTTGACTGCGGGAAGTCCGGTACCGAGCAACACGAACCTGCTTAATGCGGCCTTGGTTTTTCATGGCACGGTGTGTGGAGCCCAGGGTTCAAACGCCGCGTTATGTGCGGCCTTTGGAAACCCGGTGACGCCGGGCGTTGCAACCTCGGCCCAGTATCAATTCGGCCGACAGCGCTTTAACGATCAAACATACTCCGGCTTTGGAGCGGTCCTTCCCTTTTCACTGCCAGTCGCAAAGGATTTCCAGTATGCATCGGCCACGCAGGCCAATATTGCCATTGAACAGCAGTTGACGAAGGACATGTCTTTGTCCGCCTCGTATATCTACGTCGGAGCACATCACCTTCCTCATCCCACGGATCTGAATGCACCGAATACGGCCCTCCAGATCCAGAATTTTCAGCGGTTTTTCGGCGGGGCCTCGCCGACGAGTACTCAGCAGGCGGTGGCATTCTCGATCGCCACGACCGCACCGGGAACGGCAACGGGGGTGGGCTGCGCCGTCGTGATCCCCGGAATGGTGGCACAGTGCCCGAACGGCCGCGTGGTCGCTCCAGCGATCGCCAATTTCTTCCGCCCGAACGCTCCGAATTATTTTCTGGCCTTTGCTCTTTCCGGCGGTGCAGTGTCCAAAGCGGTCCTCGATTCTCAGATCGCCGGCAGTCTTAGAACACCTGGTGTAATCACGCCGTTCGGTGCAGTCGACGCCCAGGTCTCCGATGGCAACTCGAGCTACAATGCTATGAATCTCGAGGTCAAACGGCGCTTCTCAAATAACTTCACGTTTCTTGCCAGCTATACCTGGTCGCATTCGATCGACGATTCGTCGGACCTTCAGACACTGCTGATCGCGCAGGACGTGAATAACTTCCGTGCTGAGCGAGCGAATTCCCTTTTCGATCAGCGGCATCGTTTCGTATTTAGTGGCGTTCTGATGTCGCCGACCAAATGGAATGACGGCAACGGATGGCAGAAGTTCATGGCCGATTTCACGGTCGCCCCGATCATTGAAATTTCATCGGGCCGCCCATTCAACATAATTACTAATGTCGACACCAATAACGACCAGTCTTCGCAGACTGACCGCCCAAGTGTAAATCCTGATGGAAGTCTCTGCGTTCCCGGCGCAGCGGGCTGTATCACTCCCTTGATCACCAATGGGATGTTTTCGACCGGGAATCTTGGACGTGATAGGGGGTTGACGCACGCGTTCGCGACGTTTGATATGAGGCTTTCGCGGGCTTTCCATTTCGGCGAGCGTTTCCGCCTCGATGTGATAGCGGAAGGGTTTAATCTTTTCAATCGGGTCAATGAGGGCTCGGCGTCGCCGTTCTTCACTGACGTCAACTCCTTCGGACAGCGTTCTGGTGGCAGCTATTACAGCCGTTCGACCGCAGCGTATGACTCGCGCCAATTTCAATTTGGTGCGAAGTTCAGCTTCTAAAACCGATCTCTTTAGTTTCATCTATCCGCCGGATAGCACTTGCTATCCGGTTTTTTTTCGGGAAGTTATACTATTGGTATTCAGGATGTTTGCAGAAAAGATCAAAGCAAAAGCTCTTGAGATCGGCTTTCATAAGGCGGGGATCGTTCGCGCGGAACCTCGTATTGACGAAGCAGCAAGGCTGACCGAATGGCTGAAACGCGGATTTCACGGCGAGATGGCTTGGATGGCCAGCGAACCGGCGACGCGCGTCGATCCGTCGCGTATCTTTCCGGATGCGAAGTCGGTAGTCGTATGTGCTCTCAACTATTTCGCGCCCCACGAACACGCAAACCGGCCCGATACCGGCAAGATCTCGCGATATGCCTGGGGCGACGATTATCATGATGTCGTCCGTGAGAAATTAAAGCTCCTTTTCGAATGGATCAAGGCGGAAAACGCAGCGGCTGACGGCAAGATCTGCGTTGATACGGCTCCGATGATGGACAAGGCTTGGGCCGTTCGGGCGGGCCTCGGCTGGATCGGGAAACACAGCAATCTGATCACAAAGGACCTCGGCTCGTGGGTTTTTATCGGGGAGATCATCCTGAATCTGGAACTCGGTGCCCACGAAGACATTGTCGAAGACCACTGCGGTTCGTGCACCGCATGTCTCGACGCTTGCCCGACCAAGGCCATAGTCGAACCGTATGTCGTCGATTCGCGCTCGTGCATTTCCTACGCAACGATCGAACTGCGCGACGCCGAACTTCCGCCCCCGATCGCCGAAAATCTCGAAGGATGGCTCTACGGTTGCGATATTTGTCAGGACGTTTGCCCTTGGAACCGTTTCGAAAAGCAGACCGAGGAAACGCGATTTCAACCCCGTCATGGCGAGACTGCAGTAAACCTTGACAAGGTCATTTCCCTAACGCCCGAGGCTTATGCGGCGCGGTTTCGCGGGAGTGCTATGAAACGGACAAAACTAGCTGGAATGAAACGAAACGCTCAGGCACTAAAGAATAAGTGCCCGTGAAGCTATAATATTTTTACAAGTGTCATTGCTCGATTCTCACAACCGAATTATCCGCGATCTTCGCATCTCGCTGACAGACCGGTGTAACTTTCGCTGTTTCTATTGCCTACCGAACGGCGAGCCACCCTTGGCTCGTAAAGATACGATCCTGACGTTCGAGGAGATCGTTTACCTGTCTGAGATCTTTGTTTCTCTTGGGATCGAAAAGATACGTCTCACTGGAGGCGAACCGATGCTGCGCCGGGACATCGAGCATTTGGTGAAGCGCCTCGCAGAGCTTAAACCCGACCTAAAAGACCTCGCATTAACGACGAATGGCTTTACCATCCCCGAGAAAGCCCAATCTCTAAAAGACTCAGGTCTTGACCGGGTTACGATCAGCCTCGACAGTTTGGACGCTGAAAATTTCAGGGATATGACCGGCGTCGATTCGCTTTGCGATGTTTTAGAGGCTATCGAAGCGGCTTTAATGGCGGGGCTTTCGCCCGTGAAGGTGAACGCCGTGATTGTTCGCGGCCGCAACGACCATGAGATCGTCGATCTCGCGCGATTTGCCCGTGAAAACAGCGTCCACATGCGTTTTATTGAATATATGCCGCTTGACTCCGGTCATGGGTGGAGCCGCGAGATGGTGGTTCCGGGTCGAGAAATTTACCAGGCTATCCAGAGCACGTTTCCACTCCGGTTAAAGGAATCGACCCGAGGAAATGAAACGGCGTGGAAATACGAGTTCGCCGACGGCAGCGGGGGCGAGATAGGAATCATCGCTCCGGTCACGGAGATGTTCTGCGGCGCGTGCTCGCGAATCAGGCTCACGGCCGACGGCCAGATCCGGACGTGTCTCTTCTCTACCGCCGAACACAACCTACGAGATTATTTAAGAGAGGGTGCTAGCCGGAAGGAAATAGAAAGATTTATCGAAGAAGCGGCATTAAAGAAAGAAGCCAGTCATAACATTAACGATAGCGGCTTTATACAACCCTCGCGAACTATGAGTTTTATCGGCGGCTAGTCGTTTGTTGAGGATATACTATTCGCAAGAGTCACCGTTCGGGCGTCCACGATCCCCGAGACCTCGCCAAACCGTAACGGATGATTCAATCCTAACGAAAATCCCCGTTTACTGCTCAAATTATTTTGGTTCGAAACCCACTCTGATATTGTCAACGTCAATGGGTAGTTGTCGAGATCCAAATCCCGAAGAACGCCTGAAATAGTGGTTTCGGTATCGCCGGTTTCGACTTTCGCTTTGAATGGCTTTCCGATCCTGATGGGAATTCGGACAGCTAGGTCCGGATTGTATGGGTCGTTCAAAAATACCGAAAGATAGAACTGTGGCTATTCCTATCTCCGGGCATTGCCGATATGCCCACCGCAAACAGCAGTGTGAAAATAGTCGCTCGTATGAGTGTAAGCATTTTGGCCCTCCGTTAGCTTACACGCGTACCGCCTAGCTTTGTTTCTTCCCTACCATATCCAAACCAACCGCAGCTACGAGAATCGAGCCTTTGATAATGTCCTGCATGAAATCGCGGACATTTAAAAGGGACATGCCGTTGTCGAGACTGGCCATGATGAGTGCTCCGAGGCACGCGCCAAAGATGGTACCACGGCCGCCGACCAGGGACGCTCCGCCGATGACACAGGCGGCTATGGCGTCGAGTTCCTTGAGGACTCCGGCGTCCGGCGCCGCGCTGCCGACACGGGCCGTAAAGATAAGCGAGGCGATTCCCGCAAGACCGCCAAGCAACCCAAAAACCTTGAGGACGTTCAGTTTATTGTTAATGCCCGAAAGCCGGGCCGCGTCGGCATTGCCGCCGATCGCATACAGATAACGTCCGAAGGTAGTTGAGGTGGTTAGGAACGCTCCGAAGAGTGCGACCACCGCCAGTATCAGAACCGGGATCGGCACGCCCTGATAGGCGTTCATCACCCAGATGAACGCGAGAATCCCGCCGATCGGGATTATGGATTTCAGGGCTTCGCCAAGATAGTTGGCCTCGCCGAGGCCATAGTCTTTCACTGCTCGGGCGTTTCGGTAGGCAATAAACAGAACGAAAAGTATCGCGATGACCGCAATTATCCAGCCCGTGGTCACGGAGATATTGCTTTGCCCGATAGCCTTAAACGTTTCGTCCGAGACGCCGATCGTATTGCCCCCAAGAAGCCATTTGACAGCGCCTCGCCACGCGAGCAGTCCGCCGAGCGTAACGATGAAGGCAGGAATGTTCAGGTATGCGGTAAGCGCCCCGTGAAAGACGCCGATCGCGACGCCGACGACGATCGCACAAATGATAGATACAGGCAGCGAATATCCGAGGTCCGTCAGCGTATATGCGACTATGCCGCCGGCAAATCCGAGAACCGAGCCGACCGAGAGGTCGATATTACCGGAAACGATCACCATCAGCATACCGACGGCAAGCACGCCGGTGACTGACATCTGCGTCATAAGATTAGAGAGATTTCGCGGCGTCAGAAAGATGGAACCGGTGGCCCAGTGAAAATACACCCAGATCAGCGCAAGCACCGCGATCATGATGTATGCCCGCAATGACGATCCTGACAACGATGAACTCTTTGTTTCGCTCATGTATTTTGCCTTCTAACTAATTCCGGTCGCGGCCGACATTACTTTCTCCGGCGTCGCATCAGCTCTCGTAAATTCACCCGTCAGTCGTCCTTCGTGCAGGACCATTACGCGATCCGAAAGCCCGAGCACCTCGGGCAGCTCCGACGATACGAGCACGATCGCCATGCCCTGTTCGGCGAGCTTGTTTATTTCAGCGTAGATCTCCTGCTTAGCTCCGACGTCAATACCGCGTGTCGGCTCATCGAGAAACAGTATTTTCGGATTGGTAAGAAGCCATTTCCCGAGCACGACCTTTTGCTGATTGCCTCCCGAAAGAGTTCCCGCTACGGTCATCGAGGAATTTGCCTTGATGTGCAATGATCGCATCGGCCCCTCGGCGGCGATCGCTTCGCGAGTACGGTTTGTCAGGAGCTTCCCCGAGATCGATTTCAATCCGGCGAGCGTCATGTTGTCGAGGATGGTCTGCGGAAGGATAAGTCCGAAACGCTTTCTGTCCTCCGTCACAAAACCGATCCCGTTTTTTATGGCGTCCAACGGCGAATCGACTGAGACCGGCCGGCCGTCAACCCGAACCTCGCGGCTGTATTTTCCACGCCACGCACCGAAAACCGCCATCAGCAATTCCGTGCGGCCCGCACCCATAAGGCCCGCGATGCCCACGACCTCGCCCTTTCTGACAGTGAACGAAACATTGTCTACAAGACGTTTATCCGGAACGTCGGGCGAGTAAACAGTAAGGTTTTTGACCTCCAGTGCAACCTCGCCGAATTCATGATGAGCTTCGGGAAAAATATTGCCAACCTCGCGCCCGACCATCGCGGCGATCACTTTTTCTTTTGTGAGGTCGGCGGCCAAGTGCGTTCCGACGGTTTTTCCGTCCCGAAGGACGGTGATCCGGTCGCTCATCGCAAAAACTTCGTCAAGTTTGTGCGAGATATAGATCATTCCGACATTGCGTTCCTTCAGTTTTCGCAAGATCGCGAATAGTGTTTCAACCTCGGATTCGGTCAGGGCTGCGGTAGGCTCATCGAGGACCAGGATCTTCGCTTTTTTCGAAAGGGCCTTGGCTATCTCGACCAACTGCTGCTGGCCGATACCGAGACTACCGACCTGTACACGCGGATCGATCTTCAGATTAAGGTCCTCGAGAAGTTTTGTTGCCTTGTGATAAAGCTCGGACCAATTGATAACGCCCAGGCGGGATGGCTCCTGGCCGAGAAAGATATTTTCGCCGACAGTCAATTCTTTAACGAGCGACAGCTCCTGAAAGATGATCGCTACGCCGGCGTTTTCCGAATCGCGAATTGTGCGAAACTGCCGTGGCTGGTCGTCGATGAGTATCTCGCCCTCGTATGTGCCGTTCGGATAGACACCCGAAAGCACCTTCATCAAGGTCGATTTGCCGGCACCGTTCTCGCCCACGAGTGAGTGGAATTCTCCCTGCTCGAGTGTAAAGCTCACGCCGTCGAGCGCCCGAACGCCGGGGAACTCCTTAACGATGGCCTTCATTTCAAGCAGGGACATAGGACGATCAATAGCGCTCCAATCGGGCGAGCTTCATTGCCGTTTCCATTTCGGGGTTTTGCATGAACCAGTTCCAGATCTTACCTGACCGCGCATTTTCGGCGCTAAGCAACGTGATACCTAAATCTATACCAATAACGTCAGGGTTTATCCAGCCATTGCCCGGATTAAACGCGTCGGCAAATCCGTAGCGGCCGTAAACCTTGTCGCCGAAGCGGGCCTTCATTTCCTTGAGTGCGGCCAGCGATATATCAGGCGTGAACATCAGCGAACCGGCCGGTGCCGCCGGAACCACCGAACCATCCGTGTTCGGATCACGCGGCGGAGCTCCCCACGCGACGTACCCATTTGCGGAATCGGAAGCGGTCAGGCCCCAGATATTCGCGGAATACTGCGGAAACTCCTTGCTCAATACCTCGATAAAAAATTGTCTTTGAGCATTGGTCGCATCGACCGAGTTCTTATAATAGTCCACGAACGGCGATTTTGCCTCGCGGCGGCCGCGAAAATCGACCCATGCATGAGAAAACTGATGAATGAACAGCGGGGGCACCGCCGCAAGATACCGGTATTTGTCGTAAGTGTACCAAGTCCGCTCCCATGCATACCACGCGTCCGGCGAGATGGCGTGCACAGGTGATCCGATCGCCAGTAGGTACAAGATCATGTCCTCGCTGTAATCGTGCCAGCGGTTCGGTATCCAACCGTTCTCTGGCCGCCACCCATGCGCGAGTAGGTATGGGTCGCCGTTCAGCATCCATTGAAAATCGACCCGGCGGTAGATCTCGTCCGCGAGTTTGACGATCTGCGGGTCTTCGGCAAAGCAGTTCTTAACAGTCAAAACGCCGCCCAAAAGCAGCGCCGTGTCGATCGAAGATATTTCGCTATTCCAACGCCTCTCACCCGAGACGGCGTCCATCCAGTGATAGAACCAGCCGTTTTGATGGACAGCCCGGTGAGCGAAAAATTCGAGCGTATTTTTTGCACGAGCGCGGGCCTTTAACGGAGCGACCCAACTGCGGTCGGCGGCAACGCACAATCCACTCAACGCAAATCCGGTGGAGGCGATGCTTGCAACACGGTAATGATCTTCGCCTGTCTGAGGTGGAGTGCCGTCGGTTTTTGATCGGTCAAGCGTCAGGCCTGTGTTGGGATCCGACTGCTCCCAGAAAAACTGGAACGTGCGTTTTTCGAGGTCTTCGAGAAAGGCGTTGTCCTCGGGCGAAAGATTGGCAGCAGGGACGGCATTGCTGGGTGGATCGTTTTTCGGATCGCGAATCACCGGGGCTATAGCCGCAGTCAGTTTCGTCCCGACCGCAAAACCGGCTTCGAGCGAAGCATCAGAACTATCGCCGACATAGACCCTGAAATTACCTGGTTCGACGATGAATTTTCGCTCGCCGTTGTAGAACCCGAGATCATTCGGGGTCAGGGTAAATTCGACATTCTTTTTTTCGCCGGGATTCAAGGTGATGTGTTTGAATCCTTTCAGCTCGCGTACCGGGCGAGTAATGCTTGCTGCTACATCTTGAACGTAGACCTGCACGACCTCGTCGCCGATACGCTTGCCTATGTTTTCAACGGTCACGCTAGCCTTGATCGTATCGGTAGGCCGGATCTCGCTGTTGCTTAATTTCAGGTCGCTTATTTTGAACTGCGTATAGCTGAGGCCATAGCCGAACGGATAGAGCGGAGTGTTCGGAACGTCAACGTACTTCGACGTGTAGCGGTCGTCGGCCTTGAAAGGCCGGCCGGTTGATTTGTGATTGTAGTAAAGCGGGATCTGCCCGACGGAACGCGGAAATGTGATAGGGAGCTTCCCGCTCGGGTTTGCGTCGCCGAACAGGACATCGGCTACCGCGGCTCCGCCCATCGTACCCGAGTGCCATGTTTCAAGGATCGCCGGTGAATTTTCAGCCAGCCAATTTATCGTCAAGGGCCGTCCGTTTTTTAATACGACCGCGTAAGGCTTACCGGTGTTGTGAATTGCCTTAACGAGATCAAGCTGTTTTCCGGGAAGGTCGATATTTGATCGCGAACCTGCCTCGCCGCTGATGTCGCGGATCTCACCGACGACGACGATCGTAAACTCGGAATCTTTGGCCGCATCGACCGCTCTGTCGAAATCCTTATCACTATCGCAGACCGACTCGCAGCCTTTTTCATAACGGACCTTGGTTAAGGTTCCAAGCTTCTGTTTGATCCCTTCAAGAATCGTGATGGAGTCATCCGCTTTTCCGTCGCCAGCCCACCAGTCGAGAGTGTTAGGCTTGTCGTTTGCCAACCCCCCCACAACGGCGATCTGTTTTAGCTTTTTACTTATGGGAAGTGTTTCGTGATCGTTCTTAAGAAGGACAAACGATTTGATCGCCGATTCGCGCGCCGCCTGCATGAATTCCGGCTTCTTTAATGTTACCTTTTCGAGATTTTCGTCGACGAAAGGTTTATCAAATAGTCCGAGCCGGAATTTAACGCGGAGGATGTTTCTTACAGCATCGTCGATCGTTTTTATCGAGACCTTACCGCTTTTTACCAGTTCCTCACCATACTTGTTATAAGTACGGCTCACCATCTCCATGTCGGTTCCGGCGTTGAGAGCGTACATTGCGGCTTCTTTTTGGTCGACTGCAAGGCCGTGATTGATCAGCTCGAGAACGGAGTTGTAGTCGCTGATCACCATGCCGTCGAATTTCCACTCGCCGCGGAGCACCTGATGAAGCAGGAACGAGTTGGCCGTGGACGGAACACCGTTAAGGTCGTCGAACGCGGTCATAAAGCTGCCGACGCCGGCATCTTTTGCAGCTTTGAACGGTACGAAATAAACGTCGCGAAGCGTCCGCTCGCTCATATCGACTGTGTTGTAATCACGTCCGCCCTCGGCACCTCCGTACGCTGCAAAATGCTTAGCGCACGCCATTATCTTGTCCGGCTGGCTGTAATCGGTACCCTGAAATCCGCGTACCTGGGCCGCTGCCATGAGCGAACCAAGATAAGGATCTTCGCCCGCTCCTTCCATTACTCGGCCCCAACGCGGGTCACGAGCGATATCGACCATCGGGGCGAACGTCCAATGGAGGCCAACGCTTCTCGACTCGGCAGCCGCGATCGCTGCCGCTCGCTCGACCATTGCAGGATCCCAGCTTGCGGCTTGGGCCAGGGGGATCGGAAAGATCGTTCGGTAGCCATGGATCACATCAAATCCCATCAGGATCGGGATCTTAAGCCGGGACTCCAAAGCAGCACGCTGCAGATCGTTTGTATACTTGGCTCCGCGAACATTTAGCGTAGATCCAAGCAGCCCTTTCTTGACCATCTCGATCTCGTCCGGCCGAGCAAACCCTGCATAGTCGCCATCAAGCTGCTGCAGCTGTCCCAGCTTTTCAGCGAGGGTCATTTTAGATATCAGAGCATTGATCGATGATTCGATGTTGGCAGGCGTTCTCTTTTGCGCGAGGATCGGGGACGCAAAAAGCAAAAAGAAAAGGATCGCTGAGATGTATTTTGAGATTTTTCGATGCACTTCGTTTTACCTTTGATATCCTGAGAGTTCGAATGAAAATGTTTGGCTCGATAATCCTTTTGGTTTTGTCCGCATCCGCCTCCGTTGCTCAACAAAACGACGTTTTCAAATTGCTGCAGGAATCAGCTGCTTTGATCCAGGAAGAAAAATTCGCCTCCGCTGAACCAATATTGCGAACCGCCGCCAAAACTGCTCCGGCAAATCCTGACGCCCACAACCTTCTAGGCATCGTTCTCGACCAGCTCGGCAAAACGGCCGAGGCCGAACGCGAATACCGCGATGCCATCCGCCTTAACCCAAAAGCCGTTTCGCCGCGTGCCAATCTCGGGATTCTGCTTGCAAAAAACAAACGGCAAACGGAAGCAGCCCAAATCTTTGAATCGGTCCTAAAAATCGACCCGAATCACCCGCAGACCATTATCAATCTCGGCCTGTTGTACGTCACGGTCAAAAAATACGATCTCGCACCTGCACTTTTGAAACGAGCGGTTGAGATCCAGCCCAATTCATTCGACCTGAAATTCGGTCTCGCGACAGCTCTTTATCAAACAGATCACCTTGATGACGCGCAGACCACTTTTTTAAGTGCTTCCGCCTTGTCGCCGACGAAAGCCGATCCGTTCTATTTCCTTGGCATGATCGCATTCACCCGAAAGCAGGATGAGATCGCGCAGGCGTATTTTGCAAAAGCCATCGAGCTCGATCCAAAGAACTCCGCCGCGAATTTCCAGCAGGGCGAGATCCTCGCAAAATATCAGCACTATGCCGAGGCAAGATCATTCTACGAAAAAGCCGTTCTACTCGACGCGGCAAAACCTGTCTATCACATTCGCCTGGGAGGAATGTACATCTTCCTCGGTGATTTCAACGGAGCGTTCGAGATCTTTCAAAAAGCCGCGAAAGCGTTTTCCGATATATCGGAAATTCACTATTTCCTGGCGATCTCCGCACGTGGAAAAGGTGATTTTGCCACGGCACTATCTGCAGTCAAAAGGTCGCTTGCTCTAAAAGAGACGGCGGACTCAAATGCCTTGGCCGGCGCGATCTTGTCCGATAGGAATGAGACCGCCGAAGCCGAAAGGTTCCTCCGAAAAGCAATAGCCTTGAATCCGAAACATTTTAATTCGAATCATGACCTCGGGCGTCTGCTGGTGCGGCAAAAAAACTTTGCGGCGGCAATACCGTTTCTTCAGCAAGCATCGGCTCTAATGCCGGAACAGCCCGACCCACACTACGAACTATTTTTGGCATATTCTCGGCTTAAACAAAAACAGGACGCCGATCGCGAACTCGCTATTTTCAAAGAGCTTTCGGAAAGGAAATAGGCCTCACTTGCTCGCCGAAAACTCGATCTGGTCGATCAGGATCCTGCCGGTCTTCGGTCGGCTGTTTACGTCGTCAAAAACCACAACGAATTCGTCAAACGGCTTTTTCTGATCCGTATCGAGGCTTCTCGGGTCGAGCGTCAATGAGATCTTCTGCCACTTGTCCGAAATATTTTCGACAAGAAAATTGGCCTTTCCGTGTTTCTTGTCTTTTAGCTCAATCTTTATCTTTGGCGTAAAGCCCTTGGCATTATCGCCCTTGATGTAGAAGCTCAGTGTGTCGAGCCCGCTTACGTCCACATTGCCGATCTTTACCCAAAAACCGTTATATGCAGGATTTGCCGAATCGGCGTCGTAATCTAGCTGCACCGATCGGCCGTGATCCTTATCTAGAGCATCCTCGGTGACGAACTTCATTTCGCAGCCTTGAGTTGTGTCGTTGGGAAATCCGTTCCACGTGCCCAGTTCTTCACCGAGCTTTGTTATACGTTCGCCTTTGTCGAAATCGGCGACGACCAATACGTTCGACTGAGCCTTTGCCTCGAAGGCAAAACCTGCTGCCAGAACGATCAATAGGAATGCCGTTTGTTTTACAAATGCCATTTAAAGTTTGTGCCGGAATCTGCATTCAACCCGATAAGAGTTTCCGCAGACCCCGACACATTCCTTACAAGACCAGACTAGAAACTAAACCTGACCTGGAACTCCCCAACTCGTCCCGCAAGAGCCGTATCCGCGCGGCCGAATTTTGCCAATTCAATACGAGTGGGGTCCGAGTTCGAATTAAACGGAGCAAGATTCAAATCATTGAATATATTGAAGAAATTGAACCGGACGTCGAGACTTGAACTTTCGTTCAGGAATCCGATACCGCCCAACCCAAATTTCTTCGCAAATGTCATATCAACATCAAAGTATTTCGGTCCTCGGAAGACATTTCTTCCGATAGCCGGTCTGTTGCGGGGATCGTTTGGGTCATTGCCAAACGTAGCATCGCCAAAAATGGACAAACCGGGAACTCCGAAAATACCGCCGGGCCTTAAGAAATTGGCGTTTGAATTGCTGCCCGGCTGGGCGCCGGTATAGGAGATTGGGCGAAGATCTCCAAAGCCCCCCTGAGACCCTGCCAATTGCAAACCGCTAAATGTCTTAGGCGTCCAAGGAAAACCGCTGTTCCATGTCGTGATCGTACTAACCTGCCATCCACCTAGAAGTTTGCCCTGCCAATTGGTCTTATTCTGAAAGATCGGAAGGTCCCACGTTCCAGATGCGACAAAAGCATGCCTTACGTCAAAATCGGACGGTCCGTGCTCTTCTTTTTGGTCGACAGGAAAACTCTGATTCGTACAGGCGCAAGGTGATTCGAACGACGCCGTATCCAAGCTCTTAGCAAACCGGTAATTCATATCGAACGAGAACTGCTTCATGAACCGGCCCTGCAAACGGGCGATCATCGCGTTGTAATTCGAATTGACGTCCGGGCTTGCAAAGAATACCGCGCCGACTCCGTTATTGCTTCCCTGTGTGGAAATAAAGATCGGATTGATCCGGATAAAATGGCGTCCAAGGCTGCCCTGATAACCGAGTGTTCCAACCAGGTTCGCGGGCAGTTGATACTGGCCCTCGAGCGAATAGCGATAGACTGTCGCGTCGGGTAGATCCTGCGGAGTTCCGTAGATCTCGACACCGCCGACGTTCGGCAAGCCGGTTGCAGGATTGGTGCCCTGGCCAACAAGCGGATTCGCCGGATAACCCGTGATTGTGCCGTCACTGCTCTTGGCGTAAAGGATCAATCCGCCGTCAAACGGAGTTCCGAAACCGTCGGTCGTTCCGTTGGTTCCGCAGCAAATGCTGTAAATGCTGCCGTTGGGCGGATTTCTGCGAGAATTCGCAAGTAATGCGTTCGGCAGCCGGTCAAAGCCGACCCCACCCCCACCGCGGATGACCAACTTGTCATTCAACATCTTCGGGCTCCAGGCAAAACCTACCTGGGGAGCGAAATCTGAGAATTTACTATTAGTTAGATTCTTTCGCACCTCGATCTTCGATCCCGATAGGCCGCCCGCTGGACCCAAAACGAGATTTCCGATTACTCCTTTATCCGTCGTTATGGGCGAGAAGTATTCCCAACGAAGGCCCAGGTTCAACGCTAGATTTGGACGGAATTTCCAGTCGTCCTGCACATAGAGTCCGAGGTCGCCCGTATGGAAAGTAGTATTATTATTGACCGGTTGACCGCTTGGATTTGCAACAACCTGCTCGAAGATCGGAGTGTCGTTCGCAAAATTCCACAACCCTTTAAATGTAAACAGCGGTCGAGCAAATCCTATCTCCGAATTGCTGTTTAAGTCGCGTCGATACTCGCCGCCGATCTTAACGGCATGATTTCCGATCACATCCGTAAGCGCGTCTCTAAATTCAAACTGTGTCTCACCGATCTGTATTGGCGTATTCTGCCCCCAAGCAGCACCGGCTTTGATCCGCGTTCCGTTAGATTCAATCGATTCGATCTCTATTCGTGGAAGCCCGAAATTAGCATTCGGATTCGAAGTCGTCTCGTCAGTATGCCAGCGAGTAATATTAAAACGTGCCTCGTTCAGGATCGTACTTGAAAACGTGTGAGCGTAAATAAAGCCCAGAGCAAAAGTAAAGGGCTTCGAAGTGATATCGCTCATTGGCCGGCCATCGCTTGCCAATTCCGGTACCGTGTTAGTACTCGGTACGAAGTAGGACGAAAAGGTAAAGCGGTCCCTTGCGGTCATGTCGAAGTCAATGCGCGTATTAAATTGATTGCCTTTGAATTTCGAAGGATTAATAACTAAAACCTTCTGCAGATCAGCAATCCCGTCAAATCCGCCGCCGATCGGGGCTCCGCCAGTGTTGAAGAACTGAACATATGTCCCCCTCGCACCTGTGATACTTCCAACGTCTAAACCGCCGCTTACGACGTGGCAGCCATTGCTGATGTCACCGCTCAGATCGGCGCAACTCGGTGTCAAGACCGCGGCAATTCTCGGAGCAATACCCGGATCACCTAAAAGAGCTGCCGCTACAGAACCCGGACGCGCCGCAATTACCGCCGAGCGATAAGCCGATGTTTCTATGTAAACCGGCGTTTGGCTCACATTATTCGTCTTTTCGGTAAGTCCCTCATAGGTAAAGAAAAAGAATAAACGATCTTTAATTATCGGCCCCCCCAAACTTCCGCCGTATGACTTGTATTTTCGTTCCACGCGTTGAGGTCGGGTTGTATCGAGTCCGAATAGATCGCGAGGGAATTTGTTGAAGGCATTCAACTTTGGATCATTCAGTTTGAAAAAGCCGCTTCCGTGCAATTGGTTTGTTCCATTTTGGGATACGACCTTGATCTGCGCTCCGCTGTTTCGGCCATCTTCCGCTGAATAGGTGCTGGAGGTGATCGAGACTTCCTTGACACTTTCCTGGCTCGGAGTGATCACGGCACCGCCGCCCCATGTCTGGCTGTTCACGCTTGAGCCATCGATCTGATAGTTGTTCGACGAAACGCGTTGGCCGTTTGCCGAGATCGGCTGCCGGTCCTCGGTGGCAAAAATGGACTTACTCGATCCACCCGGTCCGCTTGTATTTGGCAGCAGCGTGCCGCCGCCGTCACCCCCACGAGCGCCCGTCCCAAATACTCCTGGCGTCAAACGAGCCAACTCGTATGGATCACGTCCCGATTGAGGAAGCTGTAAAATTTCGGCAGTCGTTATCGTCTTTCTGATGTTAGCGTCTTCTTTTTCAATGCCGACGTCGTTCGCCTGCACCGTAACGGTTTCGCTGATACCGCCGGCTTCAAGAGTGATGTCCTGTCCCTGGAGAGTTTCGGCGTCGATCTTTACATTTTCGACTAAGCCTTTCTTAAAATTCTGACTCTCGACAGTGATCGAGTACAGACCGGGAGCGAGGCCCGAGAATCTATAAAAACCTTCGC
Source organism: Acidobacteriota bacterium (assembly GCA_040004905.1). Classification (GTDB taxonomy): domain Bacteria; phylum Acidobacteriota; class Blastocatellia; order Pyrinomonadales; family Pyrinomonadaceae; genus OLB17. Next base: position 3,907 of record JBDTZW010000029.1, on the reverse strand, counting down.
CGCTGGTCTTGGTCGACTGAGACTGATTGGTTTCTTTATTCAAGAGTGTCACCGTCGCGTCCGCGATCGTGCCGCCGGCACTGTCGGTTACGACCCCCTGAATTCCCGCTCGAAATTGAGCGTTTCCAATGATCGTTAAAAATACGATCAGCGCCAGACAGCCAAATAGGTTTGTCAGCTTCAACGAAATTCGCCGCATAAGCTCCTCCAAAGTACAGAACAAAGTTTTCGAAAAGGTGTAAAGGCCGGGCGAGACACCCGTGGCCCTCAAAGTTTCACGGCGATCGCCGCGAATTAAACATTTAGTAAATCGTCTTAGTAAATCGATTAAGTAACAACTATTTATAGCATCTTAAATCGCTTTGTCAAGACGTTTCATGCCCGACCGCACATAAGAGCCCGATATTAAATTGGTCTTACCAACTCGCCCATTTTCTTGATTCTTAGAATATTGTGTGAGAAACTCTTTGCCGAAATGCCGAGTAAAAAACCGCGGGAGATTGAATTGGTCACTCAAGCCGGCCGCGCACCGGTCAACTTAAAGCAGCTTGCTACCCATCTCAACCTTTCGCCGACAACTCTTTCGTGGGTGCTAAACGATTCACCGTCGGCAACATCGATCCCGCAGCAGACAAAAGACCGTATCCACGCAGCGGCACGAGAGTTTAATTATCGCCCGAATTTTCTTGCCCGATCGTTTAGAGCGCAAAAGACGCATACGCTGGGCGTTATTGTTCCCGAATTGAGCGACGGATATTCCGCAATGGTTTTAAGCGGAGTCGAAGAGGCCTTGCTCGAGGCGGGATATTTTTACTTTCTCGCGAGTCACCGCCATCGCGAAAATCTGCTCGATGTGTATCCACAAATGTTTGTCGACCGTAGGGTCGAGGGCATAATAGCCGTCGATACCAACGCCGAGTTGCCGATCGATCTGCCCGTGGTTTCCGTTTCCGGACGAAACTCCCGCGGTGCGGCGAATATTCTCCTAAATCACGAGCATGCGGCCTCGATCGCGCTCGACCATCTGATCGAACTCGGCCACACCGAGATCGCGTTTATCAAGGGGCAGGATTTCAGCTCGGATACGGAGGTTCGCTGGAACGCGATCTGTTCGGCGGCCGATCAACGCGGCATCAGGGTCAGGAACGAGTTGGTCGCGCAGTTAGAGGGAGATATACCCTCGCCGGAGCTCGGCTTTACGGCAACGCAGGAGATCCTCTCTAAAAGCTCCGATTTTACGGCGATCTTTGCCTTCAATGACATTTCGGCGATCGGTGCGATCAAGGCACTCGAGGCTGCCGGTTTGAGCGTGCCTGACGATGTGTCGGTGCTCGGGTTTGACGACGTTTATGCAGCGGCTTTTCATAAGCCGGCGTTAACGACGATCCGCCAACCGCTATTCGAGATGGGCCGCCTCGCGGCGGAAACTCTGCTTAACGTTGTCGGCCGCGGAATTCCGGCAGCCGAACCGAAGATCTACATGGTCGAGCCTAAACTGATCGTTCGCGATTCGACGGCACCGAGACCTGAACGACCACGATAGTTCTTTTCGCCTTGCCCTGCCGTTATCATATACTTGTAACAACTTAACCGAGATTTCTATGAGCGAAAAGATCGCGATCGAATCCATCTTGAACGAGAGCCGTGTGTTCCAGCCGCCCGCGGATTTTGCCGCGAAGGCTCATCTGGGAGATCACGCGGAGTACGAGAGACTCTTGGATGAGGCCGCTAAGGATCCGGTCGCTTTTTGGGCAAAACAGGCTGAGAGTCTCGATTGGTTTAAGAAATGGGACAACGTTCTGGAATGGAACGAGCCGCACGCAAAATGGTTTGTCGGCGGCGAACTGAATATTTCGTACAACTGTCTCGACCGGCATCTCACAACATCGCGGCGTAACAAGGCAGCGCTGATCTGGGAAGGCGAAACCGGAGAGATCCGGACGATCACTTATCTGCAGCTCCACTCAGAAGTCTCGCGATTCGCAAATGTTCTGAGGCGGCTCGGCGTCGAAAAAGGCGACCGCGTAGCTCTGTATATGCCGCTGATCCCGGCATTGGCCGTGGCGATGCTGGCTTGTGCACGGATCGGCGCGCCGCATACGGTGATCTTCGGTGGGTTTTCGGCTGATGCGATCCGCGATCGGGTGAATGACGGCGGGTGCAAATTGATCGTTACCGCCGACGGAGGCTATCGCCGCGGTGCAGAAATAAAGCTGAAGGATGTAGTTGATGAAGCTGTAGACCAATGCCCGAACGTAGAGAACGTTGTAGTTTTCCAGCGGACGGGCTCCAAGGTTTCGATGCAGCCGGGGCGCGACCATTGGTGGCACGAACTCACGAAGACGGTCGATGCCAATAACGAAGCTGCGCACCTCGATTCCGAACACCCGCTGTTTATACTCTACACATCGGGCACGACCGGCAAGCCGAAAGGCATCCTGCATACGACCGGCGGTTACCTGACGCAGACGGCCTACACGACGAAAATGATCTTTGACCTGAAGGACGAGGATATTTATTGGTGCACGGCTGATATCGGTTGGGTCACCGGGCACAGCTATGTCGTCTATGGCCCGCTGGCAAACGGTGCGACTATTTTCATGTACGAGGGAGCCCCCAACCATCCTGATTTTGACCGTTTTTGGGACATCATCGAGCGTCATAAGATCACGATCTTTTACACGGCGCCGACCGCCATACGCGCATTCATCAAATGGGGTGAGCAATATCCGCTCCAGCACGACCTTTCGAGCTTGCGCCTTCTCGGGACCGTCGGCGAGCCGATCAACCCTGAAGCATGGATGTGGTACAGGCAGGTGATCGGAAAAGGAAAATGCCCGATCGTCGATACGTGGTGGCAGACCGAAACCGGCTGCGCGATGATCTCGCCTTTCCCCGGTGTGACGCCCACCGTACCTGGAACTGCGACAAAGCCGATACCCGGCATAATTGTCGACGTGGTGACCAAGGCCGGTGTTCCGGTTAACCCAGGCGAGGGCGGTTATCTTGTGATCAAGCAACCGTGGCCGGCGATGCTTCGAACTCTGTGGCGAGACGACGAACGATACCGTGAGGCATACTGGTCTGAGATCCCTGGCTGTTATTTTGCGGGCGACGGTGCTCGCAAGGATGAGCTTGGGAACTTTTGGATAATGGGGCGCATCGATGATGTGATCAACGTCAGCGGCCATCGATTGGGAACGGCGGAAGTCGAGTCCGCCCTTGTTTCGCATGAAGCAGTTGCGGAAGCTGCCGTGGTCGGCCGGCCAGACGATCTGAAGGGTCAGGCGATCTCGGCTTTCGTTACGCTTGAGGGCGGCCGGAAGGGTAACGACGAACTGAAGGAAGAATTGCGAAAACACGTAGCGAAGGAGATAGGGGCGCTGGCCAAGCCGGATGATATTCGCTTTGCGGATGCCTTGCCAAAGACGCGCTCCGGCAAAATCATGCGCCGCTTGCTTCGGGAGCTTGCGTCGAGTGGGATAGTTGCGGGCGACGTAACGACGCTCGAAGATTTTTCGGTGCTCGAAAAACTGCGCGAGGACGAGGGGTAGAGAAATGGCTGCGCGACCTTCACCACCAAAAGCTGCCGCTGAACTTGCCGAAGCTGGACGTGCGTTTTACGACCGCGGATGGGTGCTCGGGACCAGCGGCAATTTCAGCATGCTGTTGGCGCGAAAACCGATGCGTCTTTGCATCACCGCTAGCGGCAATGAGAAGGGTAATCTGGAAGAGACGCATTTTCTTGAACTTGATGACGACGCCGAGATATTACAAGGATTCGGCAAGCCGTCGGCGGAGACGATGCTGCATCTGACGATCTATCGCCTCATTCCAAAAGCCCGTTCCATTCTCCACACGCATTCGGTTTGGGGAACCATCCTATCGGACGTTTGTTTCCAGGACG
>JBDTZW010000091.1:0-1933 GCA_040004905.1 Acidobacteriota bacterium | reverse complement strand
CTGTAATCATTGCACCGAATTCCTGAACAAAAAAGCGAAATTTAAGTATCACGGCCGGGAAAGCGATGAAGAGCTGGAACAGATCGTCGCAGCGATCAAGCTGGCAGGGACGGGTAAAGAATACGATTGCATAATCGGCGTAAGCGGCGGAACGGACAGCAGCTATCTCGCATATATCGCCAGGGAAAAGGGACTGCGTCCGTTAGCAGTACACATGGACAATGGGTGGAACTCTGATATTGCGGTCGTGAATATTAAAAAGGTAGTTAGTGCTTTGGGCATCGACTATGAAAGCTATGTTCTCGACTGGGAAGAATTCAGGGACCTGCAGCTCGCCTTTTTGAGAGCGTCGGTGCCCGAGGCCGAAACGCCTACCGATATAGCGATCCCGGCTGCCCTGCATTATTTTGCGGCCAAGTACGGCGTTAAATACATAATCAGCGGCGGAAACCTGGCGACCGAGGGGATACTTCCCGTCTGCTGGCATTACGACGTTAAGGACCTGAAATATCTGAAGCACATTCACCGGATGTTCGGACGCAAAACTCTGAAAAGCTTTCCCACATTTGGATACTGGCGGGAAATGTACTACAAGCTGATCCGGGGAATCAGGATCATTTATCCGCTTAATTTTGTCCCCTTTGTAAAGGATGATGCGATCGAGCTGTTAAAGGAGAAATTCGACTGGGAATATTACGGTGGGGCGCATCACGAATCGCGGTATACAAAATTCATCCAGTCCTATTACTTGTTTGAAAAGTTTGGGATCGATTATCGTCGGCCGGCGTTGTCGATAAAGATCTGTTCCAATGAGATCAGCCGCGAGGATGCACTGGCGATACTAACAACCAAACCTTACGACCCGGGAGAGATAGAAAGGGAAAAGCAGTACATCTCAAAAAAACTCGGAATATCCGTGGACGAGTTCGAAAAGATAATAGAATCCCGTGCAAAGTGGTACTGGGAGTATCCCAATGATGAGAAGAAGCTCGGTTTCATCTATGATGTTTACAGGATGATATTTAGAAAAGAAAAATTGGACCGATTTTAGCTCGGAGCAACTGCCGCAAATTCGCCTTCTTTCAATGCTCTCGGACCGCCCGATTGGGAGCAGGCATATTTGTCGAGAACCTCTGCGAGATCTTTGTGAATAAACCGCAAGTTTCCCTCGTTATCCCAATTCGCAACGAAGAAGCATCGATCGAAAGATTGATCGATAGCATAGCGCGCCAAACCCTGGCACCCGATGAGATCGTGCTAGTGGACGGCGGTTCGACGGATCGGACCGTGGAGATCGTTGAGCGCATTGCCGCAGGTGACGCGAGGTTCAGGCTGATCAGGACGGACGGGGCTACGCCTGGCAAGGGGCGCAATATCGGGATCGAAGCTGCGTCCTTCGAAGTTATTGCGCTTACGGATGCAGGGATAATGCTCGAGGACGATTGGCTTGAGATCCTTGTGGCGAGTCTAGCACCTTCCGCCACCTCTCCTGGTTTTGAAGGAGGGAATGGACCAGACGCTGATATTGTTTACGGGAACGTTGATCCCGTGATAGATAATCTCTTCGAGAAGTGCGCGGCTATCGCTTTTGTAGCCGAAAAAAAAGCCAAAGTAATTCGGATGGAATTTATAGCGTCGTGCCTTTTTAAAAAACAGGTTTGGCGAAAAGTAGGAGGTTTTCCCGATCTGCGGGCTGCGGAAGATCTGATGTTTATGGAAGCGGTGGAGGCTGCGGGATTTCGGGCGTCGATCGCACCCGATGCAATGGTGCACTGGCAATTGCAGCCGGATGTGTTAAGTACCTTACAGAAGTTTATTCTCTATTCGAAGCATAATGTGTGGGCGGGAAGGCAGTGGGATTGGCATTATGGGATCGTGCGGCTCTATGTAGCTCTCGTGCCATTCGTCGTCCTCGCAGCGGTGCATAGTCGAT
>JBDTZW010000164.1:0-6469 GCA_040004905.1 Acidobacteriota bacterium | reverse complement strand
TTTCGATCCTGATCGTGGTTCCCCTGCTTGGCGCCTTGGCAGTGCTCGGCCATCAAATGGTCTGGAAGCAGGAAGGGCAACTCAAGTGGGTTACCTTGTTCGTTACCGGATTGAATTTTCTGATCTCGATCGGCCTGCTGCTTTCTAAAGGCCCTGTCTCGGCCAACGGCTTTTTCTTCGAAACCAATATTCCGTGGATCAGAGCCATAAACGCGAATTATCACGTCGGCGTTGACGGTTTGAGCATCTGGCTGGTTTTGCTAACGACATTCATCATGCCCATTGCGGTGCTTTCGACGTGGCATGCTGTCGAGAAAAAGTCGACGGCCTTTTACGTGTTCCTGCTCCTTCTCGAAAGCGCGATGCTCGGCGTTTTTGTTTCGCTCGATCTGCTCGTTTTTTACTTGTTCTTCGAAGCGACGCTTGTTCCCATGTTTTTTCTGATCGGCATCTGGGGTGGCGACAATCGGATCTACGCGGCAGTCAAGTTTTTTATCTTCACATTTTTAGGAAGCCTGTTGATGCTGGCTGCGATCATTGCGCTCTATTACCTCTCGGCCCGTGCAAACCCGGCAGGAATTGGAACATTCGACTACGTTACGCTCCTGAACGCGATGAAGCTCGGCCAACTCAGTTTCACAGGGCCAATGGCGACGACCGGGTCGCTCTTGTTCTTTGCCTTCGCCCTCGCGTTTGCTATCAAGGTCCCACTCTTTCCATTCCATACCTGGCTCCCCGATGCTCATACCGAAGCGCCGACCGCTGGTTCCGTTATCCTGGCGGCGGTCCTGCTAAAAATGGGCACTTATGGGTTGATGCGATTCAACTTCGCGCTTTTCCCTGACCAGAGCGAGCAATATGCGGGGATATTCATCGCGTTTGCAGTGGTCGGGATAATATACGGCGCCTTGGTCGCAATGGTGCAGCCAGACGTGAAGCGGCTCGTAGCTTACTCCTCGGTCGCCCATATGGGATTTGTGGTCCTCGGGATGTTCTCGTTTACCGAGTCCGGTATGCAGGGAGCTCTCTATACGATGCTGAGTCATGGTGTGACGACCGGAGCATTGTTCCTGCTTGTCGGGTTTATCTACGAACGCCGCCACACGCGCGAGATCACGCAGTTCGGCGGACTCGCTAACGTGATGCCGATATACGCCACGATCTTTGTGATCACGACAATGGCGTCGATCGGCCTGCCATTTTTGAATGGGTTCGTCGGCGAATTTCTGATAATGATCGGTATGTTCCAGTCCCACGTTCTCGACTCTTTTTCGTCGGTCGGATGGAATTGGAATTACGCCGCGACTATGTTTGCTGGTACGGGCGTGATATTCGCGGCTGTCTACATGCTCTGGATGGTCCAGCGAGTTTTCTTTGGCAAGGTCACGAACGAAAAGAACAGATCGCTCGTCGATCTAAGCTGGCGCGAAATTGGGCTAATAGCCCCCCTGCTGCTGCTTATGGTTTATATGGGCGTCTATCCGCGGCCCTTCCTCGATCGCTCGCAGGAGAGCGTCAAGGCGATCCAGGAATGGGTGGTGAAAAGAGCTGGCGGGAGTGTCGAAAAAACCGAGGTTTATCCGCCCAAAGAGGATGTTTCGCCGCGATAAGTCCCCGGGTTTGAGGCCCGAAGTTTGATGATGAGCAATCTTTTGTTGATAGATCTGGTAGACCCGAGTCCGAACGTCGGTGCGATCCTGCCTGAGATGGTCGTGGCCGTCGCCGGCATCGTTGTCATGGTCTATGACAGCATTTTCCCGCGACAGCGGAATGTCACCGGTGTGATCGCACTTGCCGGTATCGCTGTCTCGGCCATTATTCTAGGAATGATGTGGACGGCGACGGATACGATTCCGACTGCGGCTTGGTACGGAATGATCGCGCACGACAACCTCCGAATGGGATTCTCGTTCGTTTTTCTGCTCGTATCGGCAATGACCATTCTGATCTCGACCGTCTGGGTCGAACGTGAAGACGTTCCCGTGGGTGAGTACCACGCCCTCTTGCTGTTCGCGACATTCGGAATGATGCTGATGGCTGCGGGAAACGATCTGGTTGTTATATTTCTTGGACTCGAGACATTGTCGATCGCAACCTACGTTCTCGCCGGACTCAGAAAATCCGACCTGCGATCGAACGAATCATCGATGAAGTATTTCATTTTGGGTTCGTTTGCGTCAGCCTTTCTGCTCTACGGCATGGCTCTGGTTTACGGGGCTACGGGGACAACCAATATCCCACAGATCGCCGCCAAGGTCGCGGACCCCAATTTTCCTGGTTTGCTGCTTGCCGGGGCCGCCATGATGATCGTCGGCTTCGGATTTAAGATCGCGACAGTTCCCTTTCACATCTGGACACCCGATGTTTATGAGGGTGCACCGGCCCCGGTTACGGGCTTTATGGCCGCAGGGCCTAAAGCAGCGGCGTTCGCGTCTTTTATTCGCGTTTTTGTTCTCGGCTTTCCGCTTGTTGCCGCTGTCCCCGCCTCTGGCTATCTTCATACAACATGGATCACGGCACTTTCGGTAATGGCGATTCTGACCATGACGGTTGGAAACATAGCCGCGATCATGCAGAACAACGTCAAACGCATGCTCGCCTATTCGTCGATCGCTCACGCGGGTTACGCTCTTGTGGGTTTTATCGGAGCGGGGGCGGCAAAAACGGTTGAGGCCCGCGATGCGGCGATCGCCTCAGTTGCGTTTTACATGCTGACATACGCGGTGACCAATCTCGGAGCCTTTGCGGTGGTTTCGCTGCTTGCTCAAAAGAACGACCGCCGAGCCGAGTTTGACGATTACAACGGCATCGGATTCAAATCGCCCGTTCTGTCGTTCGCTCTTTCCCTTTTCATGCTCAGCCTTCTGGGGCTGCCGCTTACGGCCGGCTTTTTGGGCAAGGTGCTTGTTTTCCGCCCCGCACTCGAGGCCAACGAGCCGCTGCTCACGGCTCTTGTCGTTGTCGCTGTGGTCAATACAGCAATCTCGGCTTACTTCTACCTGCGGCTGATCGTCGTTATGTTTTTCCGCGAGAGGACGTCGGATTGGCACGAACCGAAAATGCCGCTTGGCCTTTCGGCTGCGCTACTTATAGCTGTGATCGGCGTCTTTTATTTCGGCATTTTCGCGAGTAGCGTTATCGACAAATTCTCACGATCGATGCCGGCCGCGCAGGCCCAGATAAAATAGGAATGTTTTCCGAACTGGATATCGAAAGTTGGCCCAGAAGGTCGACTTATGACTTCTTCAAAAACTATCAGGACCCTTTTTTCAATTTCACGGCCAACGTCGACATAACTCACGCGTTCAAATTTGCCAGGAAAAATAAGCTTAGGTGGTCGCTTACTGCTCTGTTCTGTTCACTTTCTTCGGCAAACACCATCCGCGAATTCAAGATCAGAAACATCGGCGGAAAGCTCGTAGAATTTGAGCGAATCCACGCCACGCAAACCATTCTCAACGAGGACGAGACGTTTTCCTTTGCCTACTTTGATATGAAGGACGATCTGTTCGATTTCGAACGCGCAGGCCGCGAGGCTCTCGAAAAGTATCAAGCATTAAAAACGTTGGCTGTCGAGCGGGATAGGTTCGACCTTATCTATCATTCGGTGATCCCATGGGTCTCTTTTACCAGCTTCAAGCACGCCAGCCGTCTCGACAATCAGCAAACCGTCCCACGAGTTGTTTTTGGAAAGATCTATGATGACGGCCGGCGAAAGCTCATGCCGCTTTCGGTCGAGGCAAATCATATGATCATGGATGGGATACATGTCGGAAGGTTTTTCAATCGTTTTCAGGAGAGTCTCGACGGGTTAGAGTGATACCTATCTATCGAAATGGACAGCATTTCTCAAATCAGAGGCGAGCTTGTCGATGTTTGGATCCCGTCCATATATCAAACTAAGATCAGAAGCCAGCGAACGCGAAGCTTCTCTCTCGACATTCCTGAAAAAGAGAACCAGCCGAGCGTTCTGTATACGCTTCTCGGTTTTGAATTGAAGGTCGGCAACAGGCGATTCGCGTCTCCTGACCTCGCTACGGCACGGTATTTGCTGATATTTGCGAGGATTGGGTGCCGGGAATTCGCTGTCCCTTATGACATTACAGCCCTGTCACCGGCCGCCGATGAACTCGAAACGGCCTGGCAGCACATGTTACTGACTATCGAGTCGACCATGAAAAGGTTTTCGCCGCAGGTCCGCGGACGTACGAAAGCTGGCCTGATCCGGCAAATTCGAGAAGAAATTGCGTCAATTGGGGCGGGAGATTTGATGCCCTTGTTCGATAGGCCGACCCGTCAAAGGCCTAAGGAATAGGTTGGCCCGCTCGATGAATTCAATCTGCGAAGTTTGGCAAATTAGCCGTAAACTTGCATAATTTTTCAAAGCGTATGTTTGACTCCGTTGCAAAATTACCCGAATCGGAAAAGCTTCCGTTTCCATACAAAGATCGTGCCTACTGTGCTTACGAACCGATCGAAAAAAAGATCGAGCACGCCAAGGTCTTGATCGTCAATGACTTGCTGCGGTACGAGTCTGATCTTTCACCGCTCGCGGGAAAAGATTGGAACGGCACGACCAAATCACGGCTCGCCTTCGAACGAAAGGTGTCAGGCATGGCCTGTGACAACATCGCGAACAATGTTCTTCGATTGGTAAAGCAGCCTAAAACCCTAACGGTGCATTTGTCCGAGATAGCCGAGGCTGCCGCGCAATTTGAGCCCGATGCGATCGTCATGAGCGGGACGTTCTCGGATTTTGATTACTACAATCCGGATCACATCGAGAAATTTACGGCCTTTATACGCGAGACGAACATCCCGGTGCTCGCGATCTGCGGAGCCCATCAGCTCGTAGGCATGGCCTTTGGCGCTCCGCTTAAAACGCTTGACGATCTAGATCTCGCTGAAAAGCGTTCGGACCGAATGGTCGAATATCAATATCGATTCATAAAGATCGTCGATAAAAATGACCCGATATTTGAGGGCAACGATGATCAGAAGTCAGGCGTCTGGCAGGATTACACAAAGGAAGACGATATCCTCCGCGTTTGGCAGAACCACGGCGTGCAGGTCGAGGGAGTTCCGGTAGGGTTCAAGCTGTTGGCCAGCTCATATCTCTGTAAGAATCAAATGATGGTCAAGCGTTCCGGTGACCAGCTTATTTACTGTGTGCAGTTCCACCTCGAAAAATCCTTCGAGGACTGGTCGAAAAATCCGACGCGCTGGGAACACGTGAACGAATCCCGCGATGGTAGAATTTTGTTCGAGAATTTCCTCAGGCTCGCTACCAGCAGCTAACCATCGAGCGTCCTGCCCTCACGGCTCCTCATTCTTCGCCGCTTTTCAAAATCCGAAAACTTTCCAAGCAATTCCTCGTGGATATGATCCACCTTTTCATGTAGATGGGCGATCTCGAGCTCGGCTTTGATGTTCACGTCGTATTCTACATCCGCCCGGATCTTGTCTTTTGCCGCCTGCCGATTTTGTGATATCAGAACAAAGCACGACAGAAAGATGGCCTCAAGTGAAACGATCATCGTCAACAGGCCAAATGGGAACGGATCGAACTGCTTTGCTACCGGCGGGATCGTGTTTGCAGCGACCCAGATCAGGAACCACAATGCATTTATGATCAGGAATTGCATGCTGCCGCTAAACCATGCGATCCAGTCGGCGATCCTCTGAAGCGTCGGCAGCTTATCTTCCATCTCTTCGTTCACGTTTCGCGAAACCCGCGTTTGCAGGAGGCGGTCCACCTTGCGAAGCATCGAGCTCATGGCCGCAAGCATATTCAGGGCCGCATCAGGTTGTTTTTGAAATAGCAGTAGAAGGTCGTCACGGTCAAGGAGCAAAAGCTCGGTTTCCATCAGCGTCGCCGCCGTCGCCGAACGCGGCCGTTCGTCCAGCATTGAGAGTTCGCCAAAAAGATCGTTCTGTTCCGCAACGGTAAGTACGATCTTTTGCCCGGCCGTGTCTTTGACGAAGAGTTCGACCTCGCCCGATCGGACGATATATAGCTCGTCGCCGAGGTCTCCGGCATTAAATACGATCTCGCCGGCGGGGAGGGTCTTAGAGTCGATTACCAGGGCAAGATCGTTAAGCTCGTTCTCGTCGAGCAGCTCAAACAATTTGACCTGAGCAAGGTCAGCAGCGTTACAAGGCATGTATAAATCGATCCATAGGATTATTATTACGCACGACCCGAATCATATCCTTAACGGCCTCAGCTCTTCAACCCGCAGTTCACTAACATCAACCCCCGATTGCACTTGATCCATAAGGATTCGAAACCTCGAGTTTAAAACCCACAATTTTTAAGGCAAGGTCACGTATGTTCGCGGTAAAAGCTTGACCGAGCGGCGAGACACAGGCTCCGCCTCCGAAGCCCATAAATACTGCTCGCGAAAAAAGCTGTTTACAACGTAAGACAACGTCTGATATGATTTTCCGCAAATAGCTCACACGCACT
>JBDTZW010000022.1:0-1963 GCA_040004905.1 Acidobacteriota bacterium | reverse complement strand
CATGAACACGAGGACAAGAGACAGAAGGACACGGAGTCGATTCAGAGTTCGTGGGTTCATAACCAGGGATTCTCCTCTAAGAAATTGTTTTTATTGTTTTTCGGCCAAGGCTCGGCCAAGTTAAATACGGGGTTACTCTTATTCTACGCTATTCGCATGTCGTTAAACAAGTACTAACGAACATAAACACCAATAGCCCGGCAAAGGGCAGTGAAGGGTGATGCTCGGATAGCCTAATCCACTAAACTTTGGCCTTTTTCTACTTAACTTTAGCTCTTTGTTAACTGACTTTGAGGTGTTGTTAGTTACTTTTGGCCCAAGTTCAAGTGAAAAGGTGGGTCGTTCGGTGGTTAGACCGTGACGGCTTCGCGGTATTCGCCCCAGACTTTTCGGAGGGTGTGGCTGATCTCGCCGACGGTGACGTGGGCTTCGACGCATTCGAGGATCTTTGGGAGTAGATTGGTGTCGCCAGCGGCGGCTTCAGCTAAAGCTGCGGTTGCCGTTGCTGCTCTTGCTGCATCGCGTTTTGCACGGATCGCCTGAAGCCGGGCGACCTGATCGCGCTCGATCTGCGGATCGATCTTGAGGACGGGAATTGACTGACCTTCTTCGGTCTGAAAGCGGTTAACACCGACAACGACGGCATCGTGAGTTTCGACCGCCCGCTGGTAATCGTAGGCTGCCTCTTGTATCTCGCGTTGGACATATCCGGTTTCGATCGCACGAAGCATTCCGCCCATGGCGTCTATCTTTTCGATATACTCACGGGCTTTTTCTTCGAGTTGGGTGGTTAGCTCCTCGATCGCATAGCTGCCCGCCATCGGGTCCACAGTGTCGGCAACGCCGGATTCGTGGGCGATAACCTGCTGCGTGCGAAGTGCGATGCGGGCCGCATTTTCGGTGGGCAGGCCAAGCGCCTCGTCCATCGAATTGGTGTGCAGGCTCTGCGTTCCGCCGAGCACGGCCGCGAGTGCCTGAATGGTGGTACGGGCGATATTGACCTCGGGCTGCTGAGCAGTCAATGTCGAGCCGGCGGTCTGCGTGTGAAACCGCAGCATCAGCGATCGCGGGTCTTTTGCTTTGAAGCGGTCCTTCATGATCCGAGCCCACAGACGGCGGGCCGCACGGAACTTTGCGATCTCTTCGAGCAGGTTGTTGTGCGAATTAAAAAAGAAGGAAAGACGCGGTGCAAATTTGTCGACGTCCAGCCCCACCGCGATCGCCGAATCGACGTAGCAGATCCCGTCAGCCAAGGTGAACGCAAGCTCCTGCGCAGCAGTCGAACCCGCCTCGCGTATGTGATAGCCGGAGATCGAGATCGTGTTCCAGTTAGGGACATCCGATGCACAGTAAGCAAAGGTATCGGTGATCAAACGCAGCGAAGGTTTCGGTGGATAGATATAAGTTCCGCGTGCGATGTATTCCTTCAATATGTCGTTCTGGACCGTTCCGCTGACCTTATCGAACGGCACGCCCTGCTTTTTCGCAACGCCGAGATAAAGGCAAAGCAGCGTCGAAGCGGTCGCATTAATGGTCATCGAGGTCGAAACCTGATCGAGCGGAATGCCGTCAAACAGTGTCAGCATGTCATCCAGGCTATCGATCGCAACACCGACCTTGCCGACCTCGCCGCCAGCCAGCGGATCGTCGGAGTCAAGCCCGATCTGAGTCGGCAGATCGAACGCAACGCTGAGGCCGGTCGTGCCCTGCGAGAGAAGATATTTGTAGCGCTCATTCGATTCCTCGGCGGTCGCAAAACCCGCGTACTGCCGCATCGTCCAGAACTTGCCGCGATACATATTCGGCCGGACGCCGCGAGTGTAGGGAAACTCGCCCGGATCGTTCAGGTCGTCCGCGTATTTGATCGGTTTTGTGTTAGTCGGGTCGTAATCGTTCGGCAATTCGATGCCGGATGAGGTCTCGAAACGCTCGCGTCTCTCTTTTGACATAGCAAAAGATTAGC
>JBDTZW010000026.1:0-1976 GCA_040004905.1 Acidobacteriota bacterium | reverse complement strand
GCCGTAAGAAGATCGCCCCAGAAACCCTGGCCGCCCGCAACTCTAACCTTTTCCTTCATAAAGATTTAATTAAAGAGCAAAAAGGAAACGCGGTCAAACATGCGGACTTGGAGGAACCCGCATGCGTGACCGCATTCTTTCGGAGAAGAGAGATCTTAGAGAAATAGAGCTACTGCTTTTTGTTCGGGAACCAAAGGCGTTTGTATGCCCATTTAGTCCCATCCCAGGTTGAAGTGGTAAGCCATCGGCCACCCTCGTAGGCTTCGCCGGCGACATTGTCGGTTACGTTGATCGTCGTTTTGCCGATCTTTTGGGTTGAGGTCTTGGCGGCGGATCCGCTTGCCGTCACTGTGTCCCTCGTCTTGTCCGCGGCATTCGCCAGCGAATCGGTTACGACCACGGTCGTTTTCTTCGCGGTTCCGACAGCGGCCTTCGTGCCTTTTTTGGCCGAGTCAACTACGGCATCCGCTGTTTTAGGCGCATTATCTTTTGTCTTGTCTTCGGACTGAGCGCTGACGGTGCCGTACGAAAGTAATACTGCCCCGAGGAAAACGGTCAGTGCGAAAAGTGCATTTAATCTCATACACTTGCCCTCATTTTCAATGAAATAGTCGAAATATTAATGGTCCGACAAATGGGAGCTCTGCATTTTTAATGCCAAGAAAGGCGGTACGCAATGCGCACCGCCTTCGTTGTTAGATTTGACCAAAAGCCTACTGCAGGGCTTGTTTGGTTTTGTGGTAGATGTGCTTGGTGCCGCGTTTGGTTTTGTGAGCGGTCCAGCGGGTGCCTTTTTCACCTTTGCGATAGGTCCATTTTGCGCCGCGTTTAGTTTTGTGTGCGGCATATTTTGCTCCATGCTTTGTTCGGGTCGCTACGCCATGGTGGCGTTTCCTGACCGTTACCTGCGCGTCTCCGATGGAAACAACCGCTAAAAGCATCGCGATCGCAAAAATCCCAGTTAAAAATCTCTTCATCTTAATCCTCCCTTGTTAGAAAAAAGTCTGCGAAAAACTTAGTATAGGGTGATTCTAGGGATAACCCGGCAAAACCGCAAGCTTAATATTATCAATCGACTGAGCGGACGTTTGCCCGAATGAAGGTCACGATGTCCTCGGTTGACGTTCCGGGAAGAAATATCTCGGAGACGCCCATCGCCTTCAACGGACCAATGTCTTCCTGGGGAACGATTCCCCCGACAAGCACGAGCGTGTCGTCCATCCCGTTCGCTCGGAGTAGGTCGACGATCCGCGGGCAGAGCGTGTTGTGCGCTCCGCTCAGGATCGAAATGCCAACGGCGTCCACGTCTTCCTGCAATGCCGCCGATGCGATCATTTCAGGTGTCTGCCTGAGGCCGGTGTAGATAACTTCCATACCAGCGTCTCTCAGCGCGCGCGCGATCACTTTCGCCCCACGATCGTGGCCATCGAGGCCAGGTTTTGCCACCAAAACTCTTATTTTCCTGTCCGTCATAAAACGACAAGTATATTAGCGAACGAATTGATGAAGCAAACCGCCTTGTTTTATGAATGGCTTTAATTGCTGCCAGGTGAAGAAATATCGGCCGTCCGGTTGGACGGCTAGAGCGACATGCGGAAATTGGTAATCGTACAGAATGGTAATCCCGGTGTCGCTCACGGAAAATTCCTTTAGATCTTCGACCTTAAAGTCGGTTTGCCCGAAAAGATCTTTTTATTGAGTAACGGTGCGAGCCCGCCGACTTTCGGATAGGTGATGGAGAATGACCGTTTGCCGCTGAACATCGGCTTTGCGCGCAGGTAAACGACTTTTTTCGAAGTGATCTTTACGGTTTGAGCAGCGGAAATGCCCGCGAACGCGGCGATCATTAAGAGGCTAAGCAGTGATTTTATCTTCATGGGCTTCCAAATGGTCCATATTCGGCGAAGCAAAAATACACCGCAGCTTTCCGACGAGATGTTCGCGCTGTTTGATCGCTGCAAACATCTCGAACCAGC
>JBDTZW010000041.1:0-1977 GCA_040004905.1 Acidobacteriota bacterium | reverse complement strand
GCGCCGAAGATGGTCCGTAACGCAAAGACCATAAAGACGCCGAAAAGCAAGCCGCTGCCCGCCCAGAGGGCGAGATAAACTACCGGTGCGGCCGGCGTTTGGTAAAGAGCGAGGCCGGCGATGGCGAACGGAAGATGGGCCGCGGCCCACGCGTTCAGAGTGCAAACGGCGAGCGTCGCGTAATCGCGGCGAAAGACCAGGCCGAAGGATCCGACGCCTCCGAAAATGCTCAACAAAAGTATCGTCGCCGGAACGTAAATAACGGACAGAAGCAGCAGCGGCTGGTAAAAACGGCTCGGGTCGAACGAGAAAAATTGAAAGAACCGATCGCCGACCACGGGGATCACCGGGCGGTCGCGCATCGCCTCGTTGTAGTCTGAAACGGCCTTTTTGTAGGTAGCATCGTTTGAATCATCATCGACGCCCGTCTGGCTTGGGTGATAAAACTCACCGAACGCCGGGATGCGGTAAAAGGCATCAAGCTTGGCATTGACGGCTCCAAAAAACAGTATCGCAACAAGCAGGACAGCACCCGCCGCGAACAGCCAGCTTCCCGCGTCCATGATGTCACTCATGGCAGAGCCGGGTGCAACATACATCCGAAGAATGAGTTTTACATTGTCCATCGCGTAGAAAAGAGAGGTTGAAAGGCCGCGAACAGATTGCCCTCTAGCGGAAAAATTGTCAAGATTCTTTTTTTCGGTTTTTAGAGTTAAAATCGATATGGATCATCAAGGAAATCATAAATGAAAGAAGCAACCGAAAAGGCAGTGAAAACCAGGACCGAGACCGATTCGATTGGCGCTATCGAGGTGCCGGTAACGGCGTATTGGGGAGCGCAGACACAGCGATCCCTCAAGCATTTTAACATCGGATTTGACGTGATGCCGCGAGAAATGATCAGAGCACTCGGCATACTGAAAAAGGCGGCGGCGATCGTAAACAACAACCTCGGAAAGTTGTCGGACGACAAGCTGAAGCTGATCATACAGGCATCCGATGAAGTAATAGCCGGAACGCTCGATGAGCATTTTCCGCTGCGGGTGTGGCAGACGGGTTCGGGTACACAGACGAACATGAACGCCAACGAGGTGATCTCGAACCGAGCGATCGAGATCGCCGGCGGCGAGATGGGCTCGAAAACTCCCGTCCATCCGAATGATGAAGTCAACAAATCGCAATCGTCGAACGACACCTTCCCAACGGCCATGTATATTGCCGCGGCCGAGCGGACCGTCGCGCTTATTCCTGAGACCCAAAAGATTTACGATGCGATCGACGCCAAGGCGAAAGAATTTGCCAGCGTCGTAAAGATCGGCCGCACGCATTTGCAAGACGCGACGCCGCTCACGGTCGGGCAGGAATTCGGCGGTTGGGCAAGTCTGGTAAAGCGCGATATAGAGCGGTTGAATCTGGCCCTTCCAGGACTCTATGACCTGGCGATCGGTGGTACCGCGGTCGGCACCGGTTTGAACGCTCACCCGCAATTTGCCGAACGCGCTGCGGCAAAGATCGCTGAACTGACGGGACTGCCGTTCAAATCGCACCCGGATAAATTCGCGGCGTTGTCGGCTCATGACGAGGTCGTGTTTGCGTCAGGCGCTCTAAAAACATTAGCGGGAAGTTTGATGAAGATCGCGAACGATATCCGCTGGCTGGCGTCAGGCCCGCGGTGCGGTATCGGTGAAATTTCGCTTCCTGAAAACGAACCGGGCTCGTCGATCATGCCCGGCAAGGTCAACCCGACTCAGTCCGAGGCGATGACGATGGTCGCGGTGCAAGTTTTTGGTAATGACGCAGCGCTCGGATTCGCCGGCTCGCAGGGAAATTTTGAGTTGAACGTATTCAAACCTGTGATGATCCACAATTATCTTCACTCGGTGCGGCTCATCCACGACGCGTGTCACGGCTTTGTCGATTATTGCATCAACGGCATCGAACTAAACCGCGAGCGGATCGACCATTACGTCGCCGATT
>JBDTZW010000187.1:0-21976 GCA_040004905.1 Acidobacteriota bacterium | reverse complement strand
TGAGCAAGCACGGCCGTAACCAAGGCAAGCCGACATCGAGGATCCTCAGCGGCGTGCCGTCGGCGTTCTTAACATTTCCGCCAATCCATGCACCGAGGTCGTAGCCCGCGTCGTAATCGCAGATCGCGACCATAGTGGCCATTCCCGAAACCGGATTTGCCTCGACAACGACGGGCACATTTGCCTTCCCCGCGATCACCAATATGTCCTCGAGGCCGGAGGTGTTCGCGGGTGTTAATACGATCGCGTCAACCCGCTTGACCATCTCGCGAGCCTGGGCGATCTGATTTTCCACCGACATTCCCGCGTCAACGACATCGATCTCCGCTCCGTACTGGCTGCCTCGCCGCTTCATCACCTCGATCAATATCTGGTACCAGATGTGAAAACTGTAGTTGGTTAAATATCCGATCCGTTTAGGCCCTTTAGCGGCCTCAACAAGCGGCACCGCATGGATCGCCGCGTCCAGGCCGGGGGGCGGATCGTATTCCGTCACCGGTGGATGTTCTTCTGCTGCTTTACTCATGACTGTCTCTCTCCAAAAGGCCGTATTTAGCTCGTCTGCGGAACGCCGCCGATCTGTGTTAGCAATCCGCCATCGACTGTCCAGACCGCTCCGGTAACAAATGACGAGCTTTCGTGAGCCAGAAACGCGACTACCTCCGCGATCTCCCGCGGCCTTGCGATCCTACCCAGGGGATGCATTGCACTACAGGCGTCATAAACCGACTGAGGATCTGGATCGAGTGACGCGGCCCATTTGAGCATCGGCGTATCGACCGTTCCGGGACAGACCGCGTTCACGCGAATATTTTCCTTTGCAAAATCCACTGCCATCGAGCGAGTCAATCCCAACAGTCCGTGCTTGCTAACGGTGTACGCGAGGACGTTCTGCTGGCTGGCCAGCGCTTGGACCGACGAGACATTTACGATCGTACCGCCACCCGCCTTTCGCATGAATGGCAATGCCGATCTGGCGGCATTCCAGGCGCCCTTCAAATTCACATTAAGCACTTCGTCCCACTTGGCATCATCGGTCGTTAATGCCGTGCCGTATCTCTGAATTCCTGCACTCACGACTAAAGAATCTATTCGACCGAACGTGGCAAAAGCCGTTTCTACAGCACTTTGCACCTCTGCCGCCTTGCTCACGTCGACGCGTTGAAAGATAGCCTTTCCGCCCTTTTCTTCAATTTCGTCGCACGCTTTGGTGCCGGCAGATTCGTCCCAATCCAATATCGCGACCGAAGCTCCTCGTTCAGCGAGGATCTCCGCCGCTGCCTGTCCAATGCCGAGCGCCCCGCCGGTTATTACTACTGCGCGGTCGTCGAACCTCATACCAACTCTCCCGCCAGATCCGTATCTATCTGCTCTTCGATATTCTGCATGTCTTCAGAAGGTGGAGTTGACGGCGGCGGCAGGTATTTATACCAAGTGAAGTACAGAATGATCGCAGTAGTTAACGTCGTTGCCAAAAGCGCAAATCCGACCTCAAGCCTATGGAGGACGAGATATAGCATCGAAACGTACAGAGCGGTGATGCCTACCATTGCGATGAGGGTATTCATCGCCTCACGCCAAAACGGCTGTTGTTTCTTAAAGGCCGGCTCGATGTCGAGCAGAGCTGTCTTCGCGGGTTCCCAGAAACCGGCGGGCTGTACTTTGCGGTAAAAATTCCTAAGGGTTTCGATATCCGTCGGCTGAGTGAGAAGTGAAACTGTTATCGTGATCAAAGTAGACGCAATAGCAATCACTGGAAAACCGATATACAGCGGCAGCGGTTTATCTAAATACATTGTGTCCAGGAAAACCTGGCCCAGCGAAAGCATCATTCCACCAAAAACACCGGCCGCATATCCCTGGCCATTCAACCTCCACCAGTACCAACGCAAAACGTTTGGCGGCAAAATTCCCGCCGCGAGCGTTCCGAAGATCCACAGAAACGCGGTATTTATCGAAGTGCCGAAAATGGAAATGATCAATCCGACCACGATTAGCAGAGTCGAAGAAAGATAGCTGATCCAAACGAGTTTTTTGTTGTCCGCATCCGGATTGATATAGCGTTGATAAACGTCCTTGACCAAATAAGCTGCTCCGCCGTTAACGGTCGAACTAAAAGTAGCAAGAAATCCGGAGAGCAGCGCGGCAAGCATGAACCCGACGACACCTACCGGAAGCATCGACCCAATGATCAAGGGCAGCGCTGTTTCGGGATCGGCTTTGAGCTTTTCGTTAAGAAGAACATCCTTTAGTCCCATGATCGCCATCACGGCGATAGCCATTGCAAAACTCCAACGAACGGTATGGATCAATCCCCATAGAGCACCGAGCTTCGAAGCGTCCCGTTCGTCTTTTGCCGCGAGAAAACGCTGGAAATCGTAGAGCTGTTCGGGTCCGCTTAAACACAGTAAGAGACCTTTGGCTACCCAGACTGCCACGAGTGCTCCGAACAGCGAATAATCCGTACCTCCCGTGACCAGCCCCTGAAAAGATTCCGGCCGCATGGATGGAAGAATGTCACCCCATCCGCGAGGTATCTTCTCCGCGAAGATCACCGGATCGAAGTGGAGATACCCGATCACTGCAAACACAATAGCACCCGCGCTGAGCACGATCGTTTGCACGATCTCAACCCGCACGATGCCGTGAAATCCGCCCAATATCACGTAAAGCCCGGTAATACCAAGGATCAGCATTGCGCATACGATCGGCGAGAATGGAAGAAAGATAGAACCAAATTTGCCCATTCCGATGGCGCTATAGCCGAGAAGAGCTGAGATCGTCAGGATCGCGAAAAGCGTATAGGACAACCGAGCGATATCGCCGGCTTTGCCGGGGCCGAACCGCGTCTTCATCCATTCTGCACCCGTCATCGCATCCGATCGCCTGATCCATTTGCCCATGTAAGCGAGATAAAACGCCGTGATAGGAAAGCCCCACAGCATATGCACCCACATACCTTTTAGGCCGAGAGCGATAAAGGTCGAGACGATCCACATCGTCCCGGTGATGTCGAAATAGCTCGACGAACCCGACATCGCCAGGGCCCACCACGGCAGGGAGCGGCCACCGAGAAAGTACGACGAC
Organism: Acidobacteriota bacterium; assembly: GCA_040004905.1. Lineage (GTDB taxonomy): Bacteria > Acidobacteriota > Blastocatellia > Pyrinomonadales > Pyrinomonadaceae > OLB17. Next base: position 18,889 of record JBDTZW010000187.1, on the reverse strand, counting down.
ATTCCCTTGGCCGCTTTTCGCTTCATTGCGAAACCTATGCTCATAATCGCCGCAAGGTATAGGACGACGATTACCTGATCGATCGTTGAAAGTGTCATATGATCGTCTCTACGAGATAGCTTTCAGCTTTATCTTCGACGTTGAAAAAGAACCTAATTATTCGATATTTTCACTTTTTTTCGCCGATGATGATAATTGGACTGACCAATTATTCAGAGGGCCCTAATTCATCTTAAGCTGCAAATTCGAGAAAGTGTTCGATCCTGCCATCCCAATATGCCCAATCGTGCCCGCCTTCAAGTTCATGGAATTCGTGTCTGATACCCGCATCATTAAGCATCAGATCCATTTCACGATTGGCGAAGATAAATTCGTCCTGTTTTCCACAATCGAGGTATAGGTACGGTAAGTCCGGGATCTTAGTTTTCGGATATTGCTCCAATATGCTGTCAAAAAAATTCGCGGACCGCAGAGTTTCGTCCATACTTCCAAATACGTTTGTGATCGATGGGCCCAGTTCATCCCAATTTGCATTGCCTTCAATGCCGCTCAATTTTGGTGCGTGAAATGCACCACTGAACGAACCCGCGAGAGCAAACAGATCACTATGTTTTAAGGCCAATTTGAATGCACCGTAGCCGCCCATCGAGTTACCCGCGATCAGACGTAGGCTGCGTTCGCCGCCTGCATGAAAACTCGCCTCCACCTCAGGGATCAATTCGTCTATCAAATAACTTTCGTAAGCCTCACCTTCAACTCGATCGGTATACCAGTTGTCCCCGCCGTCCGGCATTACAACGATCGTGGGAAAAGCATCGATGTACCCGTCAAGACCCGTAAGTTCAGTCCAATTTTCAAACGAACCGAATAAGCCATGGAGCAAATATAAAACCGGAAACGCGCGTGTCGATCGGTCGTATCCATCAGGAAGAAGCACTCGATACCGGATCTTCTGTGAGATCAAAGAACTATTTAGCACGCAATCGACGCGTCTCGACATTCAACCTTTCGTATTTTTCGAATCTTAAAGAATTTACTTTCTCTTAACCGAAGATAAAGTAGAAATATCACGGAACCGAGATTGTGTCAACAGAAAACTTAAAGGTTAGAGTTTTCCGATCGTTTTCATGGCGATCGAGGTGTTGGCTGACGGTGAGCGGAAATAATTTTGTAGTGCGATCGGGATCGCTCCGAACAAGCTTGGTCTTTGGACACTCGAAGGGCGAACGGTTATCTGGTTAGGTGAGACGAGATATCGGCTTTTTAGTTTTTCGTGAATGATCGGTTCAATAATTCCCCACGCAGCGGTGATATTACCGCCGACCACGACCGTCTCGGGGTAGATCCCATGAACGAGGTTTGCGATCCCCTCACCAAGGTATTCACCCGTGATCTTGATAGATTCGAGCGCCATAGAGTCGCCCTTGTTCGCGAGCGCGATCAGATCGGGAAGGCTTACAAGCGGGAGACCCTGTTTCGCCGTCACGCGGTGAAAACGTTCGACCGTCGCGCGTTCCGAGGCAAAAGTTTCCCAACATCCGCGCCGTCCGCATGAGCACAACTCGCCATTCGGATCTATACTCATGTGTCCAAAACCGCCTAGGCCAAGTCGAGAACCAACATGGAGCTCTCCGTTAATTATTAGACCCGTACCTAGGCCTTCGACGACCAAAATGAACAGCAGTGTTCGCACGTTCGCTTCTTCGACCGGGCCGTACCAAAGCTCCGAAAATGCGGCGGCGTTGGCGTCGTTCTCTACAAAGACCGGCAATTTTAAGCGGTGCTCGAGGGTCTCGCGAATAGGCAAGCCGTTCCATTCGAGATTCGGAGAAACCACGAGCGTTCCGGTTTCGCGATTGATCAAACCGGGAACGCTGACTCCAACCGATCCGAATTTTGCGCTGTTGTATTGTGTCTTTACGAGCTTTTCGATCTCGTCGGCCAGTTTCTTAAGAAATGCATCGCCAGTTCCCTGCGTCAGGATGGATCTTTGTATCAGAATACGGCCGTTAAAATCACTTACCGCGAATACGGTATCCAGAACCCCGATATCGACAGCAAGCACGTAAAAGCTTTCGGCGTTGATATACAGATTCTTCGGCGGTCGGCCGCCGCTAGACGGACCTTCGGTGCCCTCGTAAACCAGATTGTTTTTGATGAGTCGATTTACGATCGTCGAGACGGTTCCCGCACGGAGGCCCGTAAATTTAGCGATATCCGCACGCGAGATCGGCTGACGTTCGCGAATAAGGTGAAGGAAAACGGTTTGGTTGATGTCACGCACGTCATGAACATCGACCATCTTGTAGGAGTTTTTTCCGGGGCCCTTCATCGGTTCGATCTATGGGATTATGGAAATATCGGACGATAGACACTATACAACAAACGCGGCACAAAACGTGAGGAGACGCTCGTAAATAAAAAACGACAGACGGTACCGCCTCTGTCGTTCTTATAGATTTGCCTGTTCAGCTAGATGTAATCCCGAAATGGCCGACGGACGGCACCGTCCATTGAACTATTTTTTAGTCGCCCCCAAAAATGTAAGCAGCAGCGATCTCCCTCTGTAAAGAAAAAGTTTGTTTCCCTCTATTTTGTATGTATCAGAGTCCCGGATGCCATTGAGGAATGACGTCTCGATCTGCATCCGCCGATCCTCAATGCACGCACGCATCGTAGAAACCGTGTGAACAATACTGATGCTGTTTCCCGAAACGGAATAATTTCCGCCGTAGGCATTGCAGCTTGTATCGCCGCCGACCGATCCTTTGTCCGGCGAAAAGATCATCGTCGCGAGCGACCCTAGCGATCCCTCCGGTTTGTCGCCAATCGACTCTAGCGCCCATTTTCGATCTTCCAGTTTTACCGCTGTTACCGTCGGCGCTTTCGGTGCGGCGGCAAAGCTCGCCAACGTACGGCGGCCCGAGACGAGGCTCAACACATTTTTATTGATCTTATATCGGGTCGTCTTTGATAGAGCGGAAACAAATAGCGATTCGATATTCATCGCCCCATCATTGGCGCACATCATTTTTGTCGTCGCAACGCCTGAGAAGGTGACCTCTCTTGCACTGGCTCTTACCGAACCAAACATCCGATTGCAGCCTGCATTCCCCCCGAATCGGCGAGTCGCAGGATCTATCTCGATATACGCTTTAGAATTCCCGACCGGCCTTCCATTCAAACTGATCAGTGTCCAATGTTTAGATCCGAGGCCGCTTTCCTGTGCCGGCGCATCAAATGCGAGGATCGAAAGAATAACGAATATCCCTAACGTAAATATTAAGCGTTTTTGCTCCATTTTGTCCCCTGCTTGTTTTGCTCCTTTCCGCAAATGTGGGCGAAGCATTGCTTTCACCCCTCAACAAAAGAACGAAAGTACGCCTGAAACTTGCAACGCGTTCAGAGGAGGACTTGCCCGACGTGGTTTTAACTTCCCGCACTCTTACGTACCCCGATGCCCAGCCTTGTCCATTAGGTTAAGGAGTATCGTACACACGAGAACACCGGCAGTAACTCCGATCACGATCCGGAACGGCTGCGCATAGTCGCCGCCCGCAGCATCGGCGAGCCGCGAAGTAATAGTGCCCCCAACAAAGGCCCCTGCGATCTCGATCATTACTATCGTCCCAAGAATTCGTCCATAGTCCTTCATCCCAAAGTAATCGGAGGCCATCCTTTGAAGAAGAACGAACGTACCGCCGTATCCGAATCCAAATGGAACGATGAACAGCAAGACGTTGTCGGCGTTAAGCGCGAGGAGAACAAAGGTCGAGGCAAACATTACGAACGCGCACGCTAGTACCATCCGTGTCGATGTGAAGCGATCACTCAGGAAGCCTACCGCAGACTTCCCGCCCACACTGACCGCGAATAATACTGACTGAACCCACGAAGCCGTTTCGAGCGGCATGCCGATACGGGGTGATTGAAGGTACAAAATGAATTGTTGAGTGGTAACGAAGATCGGATAAAAAACAAGTGCCGCACAAAGCGCGAAGATCCAAAAGGTCGGTGTCCGCAGAGATTCGGCGAAAGTAAACCCTCCATGTTCGGCCTGCGGCGAGTCGTCTGGAGTCTCGTTTTCGCGAACCAGAAGAATTATCGCGGGCAGCAGTATCAGCCATACGCTAAGACTCACGGCGAACATGGCATTCCGCCAACCGTAGGCGAGAATGAGAGGTGTTGAAATTAAAGGGATGATGACGCCGCCGATACTCGTTCCCGTCAGGGCAACACCAAGCGCCGTCCCGCGGCTTTCGCGAAACCATTTTGAGATCAAAACCACATTCGGAGTAACACCTACAAATCCGAGCGAAACGCCCATTAGAAATCTGGAAAGATAAACGGCCGCGACGGTGGTCGCCTGCGAATGGAGCACTAATCCGGTCCCAAGGCAGATGCAGCCAAAGATCATGAGGCGCTTCAACCCGAATCTCGGGATCACCCATCCGCCGACGAACGAAAAAACGCCGGATAGCAGAAAGGTAAGATTCGCCCCGTTAGCGATAAACGTCTGAGCCTGATCGGCAGGGACCGCACCGCTAGCCAAAAATTCGGTCTGGATAGCTTTGTAAAAAACGGGTATCCCGAGCGTCGCCAGACCGTTGCTGATCATCAGCGCAAGCATTGAAACCGCTACTATCACCCAACCGTAACGGCTGTCGCGAGATGATTCTGAAGACATATTTATTGATTCGGGACCAGCGAAATAAGGTATAATCTCGTCAGTAAGCGGCTCTCGTCAAATTTTAACAACTCTGCCCGTTATTTTAGCATCAATTGTCCGGTCGAAAATTGTAGCGGATCCGCGCGATTTCTCGGCTGCCCTTAAATTGTTTGCCGGTCTTGGAAAGGAGAAATGCTATGCAGCCCCGTGGATTGATCACTCGTGTAATCGCGTCCGCAGCCATCTTGTCGATTGTTTCGTTGTCGATATTTGCCGACACGATCCGCCTTAAGGATGGAAGCATCATAAAAGGAAAGATCATGCGATTCACCGGGGGCGTTTTTAGCGTCCAGATCGGCGACGGGTCGCGTAAACGCGAGATGACCTTTTCCGCGGATGAGATAGAATCGATCCAGTTTGACGCTCCCGATCTAAGGCCGACAGCGGAGGCAAGGGACAAACCTTCCAACATCATTAACGTCAGCACCGCACCGTCAAATCCTCCCAAAGTCATCACGACGGATTCGACTAAATCCGCTATCAAGAATTCAACTGCGTCGGAGGATCCGCCGGTGGGGAAAAAACCGGTCGGAACTCCCAAGACGCCGATTCAGACGCCGGCTTCAAAGTCGCAGCCGATAGAGCTGAATTTAAAGGTCCTTGCGGACAATACTTCGAATGGCTGGACCAACAGTGGCTGGGTAGTTCGTAAGGGTCAAAGAATACGAATCTCGGGGGACGGTTCAGTTTCGCTTGGCAAAGGCCAAAAGTCGTCGCCATCAGGCTTGCCGGATCTTGCTGACGAACAAAAACTTCTCAAAAGCGTTGCGACAGGCGCTCTTATTGCCGTTATCGGTGATGACAACAACGACTTTATTTACGTCGGGGCCCAGCGGGAGTTTACGGCTTCTCGTGACGGAACGCTCTTCCTTGGGGTCAACGAAGGAAATCTCGACGACAATTCCGGCTCATACAACGTCAAGATCGAAATAATCCCTGAAAACGGAAATTAGATTTTATCCGCAATAAGTTGTAGAAATCCAACCAAAGGCGGAGAATAGGTATCTAAAAACCGAGGCCTCTTCGCCAAGGATCAATCTATGTCGTATACACGTCCGCGCTCCTTCACCGTGGCTATCGCCGCCGTTTTTAGCATTCTTTTCACGTTTGGAATTATCGTTGCTGGCCAGTCAAAGCCGCAGCGGCCTGACCCGAGTACTAGTGACGGTAAAAAGAACCAACGCCCCAAACCGAAAACCGAAGAGGAGCTAAAGAAAGAAGCAGAAGACAAAAAACGGGCGGAAGACGAGAAGAATACGGTTCTCGAGCCGGGCGTTGAAACGGTCGAGACCAAGCTGGTAAGCGTGGACGCGGTCGTTTATAACAAAAAGACCGGTCAGGTCATTACTGGCTTAAAGAAGGAAAACTTCGGGATCTTTGAGAACGGCGTAAAGCAGGATATTTCCAGTTTCAACACTCCCGAGGCTCCGATCACCGTCACCCTCGTCGTTGAATACAGCAAGTGGACGGAGCAGTTTGGCTCTGCGTCGGGCGGTATGTTCGAGCCGGGAGCATATGAGGTCATACGTCCGGTCGCCCAATTCCTTTCAAAATTCATAAAGCCGCCCAACGATTACGCTTCAGTCATCGCATTCGACATCAGGCCAACGCCGATAACCGACTTTACGAACGATCCAAACCGACTTCGACAGACAGTCGATATCCTGTTGAGGAATACGCCCGCATTTCGTGAAAACAACCTATACGACGCGCTGAAATTTGCTCTTATCGGGGGGCGGGGCGACACGGTCGTCCTGGACGATTCAAAAGAAAAAAGCGCCGATTACGGCGGGATGGTGGACGTAAAGGCGAAAAGGCGAGCTATTCTACTTGTCGCTTCCGGAATCGATACCTTCAGCAAAATAAATTTTGACGAGGCCCGCCGTATCGTTCAGGAGGCGGGAATTCCTATTTACATCATCAGCACAGGGAATCTCTTCTGTAAGAAATATTGCGATTATCTCGACCCCTCCCGCGTTATGCCTGGAACGCCGGATCGGATGACATTTCTGTCCGCTCAGAATCAGTTGAACACCTTTGCAAAGGAGTCAGGGGGAATGCACTATCCGATGACTTTCGAGAGCGAAGTTCCAAGCTATCTGAATTCCATAAATGCTCTGCTTCGCAGCCAATATAGTCTGGCTTACGACATCAATGGTCCGCACGACCCCGGAAAGAAATACAAGATCGAGGTTAAAGTCGATGTTGACGGTGATGGGCAATACGACGATAAGGAATACATCGTTCAGCATCGGCTCTTTTACGTCACGCCGAAGGTTGATACAAAGAAGAAATAGAAAATTGCGCTTCTGTTAAACGCGGATCGGGGCCGGCGGTCATATATTGAACACGCCGGCCTTTTTCTGTTAGGCTTCTAGGTTGCGTTATGAATAAGAAGATCGCAGAGAGCTATCGACGAAAGTTATCGCAGGAGGACGGCTACCATATAGGCCATGGATCTCTGCGGGTGGCTCTTTGTTATCCGAACACGTACGCGATCGGGATGGCGAATCTCGGGCTGCACACGATGTACGAACTGTTCAACCAGATCCCGGACGTTTCGTGCGAGCGTGTTTTTCTTCCCGACCCTGACGAGCTTCGTGAATATGAAAAGAGCGGCTCGCCCCTCGTGTCGCTCGAAACCCAGTCGCCGGTTCGCGATTTTGACGTTGTCGCCTTTTCGATCTCGTTTGAAACCGACTATCTGAATATGGCGCGGATGCTGCAATTGTCGGGCATCCCGGTTTGGTCGAAGGACCGCAATCATTTTCATCCCCTCGTCGTAATGGGCGGAGCCGCCTCGTTCCTTAATCCTGAGCCTATAGCTGATTTTACTGACATAATTGCGGTCGGTGAAGGTGAGATTCTCGCATTTCAACTCATCGACGCCATTGTCGAAGGAGGCACGAAGGACGAGATATTGCTCAATCTAGCCAAGATCGGCCGCGGATTTTATATCCCTTCGCTTTACAACGTCATCTACAACGATGACGGCACCGCGTTCGACTACCTGCCGAAGGAACCTGGCGTACCGCGTCGTGTAGGACGTGCGCTCGCGGCGGTTAACCCAAAAGAAGGAACGCTGCGGCGTGCCATAAAGCGGGGCGAAAAGGAACTGGCCGATTTTCTGGTCAACCAAGATATTTTCTGTCCGTCAACCTCGGTTTGGGCCCCTGAGGCTGAAATGGGAGATCGGCTCCTGGTCGAGATATCGCGAGGGTGTTCGCAAGGCTGCCGTTTTTGCTGGGCTGGCTATAACTACTATCCTCCACGCGTCGTTCCGGCGAAAGATATCCTCGCAAAAGCCGCCGAATGGCGCGGAAGGACCGACAAGATCGGGCTCGTCTCGACCGCCGTGTGTGACCACCCTGAGATCTCGACGATTTTGAGAGAACTGCGGGCGATGGACTATCGCATCTCGGTTTCCAGTCTCCGCCTGGATCAGATCTCTGAAGAACTTCTCGACGCCCTGGTGGATTCACGTGACCAGCAGATCGCTGTGGCTCCGGAGACGGGATCGGATCGACTGCGGCGGGTGATCAATAAAAATCTGACAAATGACGAGATCGTCGATATATGCGGAGCAGTATTTGATCGTGGAATGCTGACGATCAAGCTCTACATGATGGTCGGACTGCCGACCGAAACTCAGGAAGACCTCGACGAAGTGTTCGTTCTGGTCGAACGCATCAAAAACCGAATGTTGGAAGCGGGCAAGAAATTCGGGCGAGCAGGAAAGATCATTCCGTCGCTCAATGGATTTGTTCCCAAGCCCAATACTCCATTCCAGTGGGAAGCGATCTGCAACGAAAAAGAGCTAAAGAAGCGCATCAAATATGTAAGCAAAGGGCTATCGAAGATACCGAATGTCGAGGTCCGTTTCATGTCAGCCAGGATCGCGCATGAACAGGCACTTTTCTCCTCGGGTGATCGAAGCATTGCTGCGGTCATCGAGCGGGCGGCATCGTTAAACGGCAATATCGATCAGGCCTTACGCGAAACAGGTATCGATCCTGCGTTTCACACATCTCGATCTCGTCCGCACGACGAATTCCTTCCATGGTCGATCGTCGATTCCGGACTGTCCTTCGAGTTCCTGAAAACCGAACACGAAAAGTCGCTAGAGTCGCTTTCGAGCCTTCCCTGCCCTGCCGTTGAAAAATGCACAACGTGCGGCGTGTGCCCGACGACTTGGCTCGCTGACGCTCCCGAAGCGCTGGTTCAGATCCAGCCTGCCAAAATTAGGCTTGCCCTTGCTACTAAATAGTCCAGGCGCACAAATACCCGTCCGCGCACGGCCGGGCAAAAGTCGCTACCTCAAAGGAGCCTACTTAGAATCCTTCATCAAATAACCCACTGGTATTGCGGTGTGATCGAACTGATAGTTGTAGGTGTAAATGCCGAACGGCAATAGGCTCACCTGTTTCGAATAAGAAACGTGGGCCATTAAAGTCTGCCCGGTCATCTTGACATCCATTATCATGTCTTTGGGCAGGTCGTTATCGACCGCAGCTTTTGACAACCGCAACTTGACCGAGTCTACAGGCTTTACATTGGGGGGGAGGGCCATTCCGTTTACAACCGCCGTCTGCATCTCCTGCTTGAAATTTTCGCCTTCGTAAGCGACGGGAACATAGTTGATCCCGGCATTCCCAATTGCAAACAGAACCGCGAATACCGCGAGGAATTTAGTTGTAGCACTGCCGCGTTCGGAGCGGCGGCGATTTTCTGGATTCATAGTTGATAAACTCCTCAACTGTCGAATTGTTTGACGGGAAACTCTTCTAAGGAAGAACCTTCTTTAGAGCTTGTTTGACGGCGCTCGAGGGAACCTCTTTGCCGGAAAGTATGACTGGCTGACCGATCTTTTTGAGGAGGACCCACTGCAGTGATTCCGAAACCAGTTTCTTATCGAATTGAAATGCGTCGAGTATGTTCGTAGGGTTGATGTCTTTCAGCGTAGGCAGATTGCCGACCTGGTGCACAACACCGTTCAACCATTCTAGTTCATTTTGATCAAGCAATTCAAGTATTTTCGATAGATGACCGGCGAAAATGATGCCGTGCCCTACCGCTTCGCCGTGTTTGAACCTGCGATAACGGGTGACTTTTTCGAGAGCGTGGCCGAAAGTGTGCCCGAAGTTTAGGATTTTACGTGACTTAGCGTCGTCGCGGCCGATCGATTCCCGTTCGTCCTGCTTGACGATCGCAGCTTTGAAGCTAACCTGCGAATCGATCAAATTGACCAGTTCCATCTGTCGATCTGGCTCGGTAATATTGTCCGGCGAGTGTGAACGTAGAAAATCGGCGGTCTGGCGAAAGAGTTTGTCGCCCGAAAGAGCGCCTTGTTTAACCGTTTCGCAAAATCCGGCGGTTAGTTCGCGGGGCGGCAGTGTCTCAAGTGTCTCGACGTCGATCAAAACACCTTTCGGCTGATAAAACGCCCCGACGAGATTCTTACCGAACTCGGTATTGACGCCGGTTTTGCCGCCAACCGACGAATCGATCATGGAGAGAAGTGTGGTCGGTACCTGCAAAAATGGAATTCCGCGAAGATAAACCGACGCCGCAAAGCCGGTCAGATCGCCGACCACGCCGCCGCCGAGGGCCACCAGAGCGTCCGAGCGCGTCAATCTGTTCTCGCTCAGAAATTGAAGCAGCGACCCGAGCGAGCGAAGGCTCTTGTGCCGCTCGCCGTCCTTCATCAGCCAGGTCGAAACCTGATAGCCCGTCCTCTTCAAATTCGAAACAGTTCGTTCGCCGTAGATAGCGAAGATCGTAGGATTTGAAATAACTACGACACGCCTGACGCCTTCGCCGACAGTTTTCTCTACCCAGCCACCCAAATCGCCGAGCAGGCAACAGCCGATCTTTATCTCGTACGCCGATGAAGATCGCGGCGTGGTGATCGTGATCGATCGTGTTGAATTGGCTCTTGTCTCTCGCATTTAACTTATCGATCCGCGAATGACGTCGGCCACTCGTCGAGCCTGATCTTCGATGGCTGCCTGATCCTTGCCTTCGATCATAACGCGTGCGAGGTTTTCGGTGCCGGAATACCGGAGCAGGAGTCGGCCCGTTCCGTCGAGCTCGGTTTCGATGCTGCGGACAACTTCGGCGATCGCCGGAATAGATTCGAACGGACGTTTCTCCGCTACCTTAACGTTTACCAAGGTTTGCGGATATCGGGTAAAACCCGCAACCAATTCGGACAAACTCCTCTGGTTCTCACACATCATTTCGAGGACGAACAGCATCGTCATCATACCGTCGCCGACCAGACTTTTCTTCGGGATGATGATGTGGCCCGATTGTTCGCCGCCAAGCGAGGTTCCCGAGCGGAGCAACTCTTCGAGAACGTATTTGTCACCGACCGCGGTCCGTATGAGCTTAATGTTCCTGGACCTGAAAGCGATCTCCAATCCGATATTGCTCATCACAGTCGCTACAACCGTGTGGTCGACGAGCTCGCCCACATCCTCGAAAAAGCGGGCGAGGATCCACAGCGTAGCATCGCCGTCGACGAGGTTTCCGCTTTCGTCCACGAATAGCGAACGGTCTGCGTCGCCGTCAAACCCGACGCCGAGATCGGCTTTGCTCTCAACAACCTTCGCCTGCAGGCCTTCAAGGTGAAGCGAACCGCAATTCGAGTTTATATTGCGTCCATCGGGCCTATCGTTGATCGTGATCACCTCGGCCCCGAGTCTCGTAAGAAGTTTTGGAGCAAATTCGCTCGCTGCACCGTTCGCACAATCAGCGACGATCTTCTTTCCAGCTAGTGAAAGTGCCGGAAACTGCCCCGCAAGATAATCGAGATATGCGTCTTGAAATCTCGCTTCGTCAGAGCGGTCCAATTCACTCGAAGGCAATTCGGAAGCCTCTTCGCCGGCCGCGGCGACATCCCGTTCGATCAATCGCTCGGCGCTTTCCTCGATCTTTTTGCCCGACGGAGCGAATATTTTGATTCCATTGTCCTCAAATGGATTGTGCGAGGCACTTATGACAACGCCTGCGTCAAAATCGAATTCCCTCGTAAGGAACGCAATCCCCGGCGTCGTTAACACACCGGCCGACTGGCAGACGGCGTCGGCAACCGCCGCACCCGAATAAAAGGCGCGCTCGATCCACTCTCCTGATTCGCGCGTATCCCGGCCCGTTACGAGCCTCGGGGGACGGCCGAGTTTCGCGGCCATTCTCGTGGCAAGCGAGCGTCCGATGGTCCTGATCGTGTTTTCATCCAGCGGAAAGGTTCCGGCCACACCGCGAACACCATCCGTACCAAAAAGCTTTTCCATATACAGCGATTTTCAACTAGAAGACGCGGGAGGCGAAATTTCAGTTATAACCCACACCGAAAGGGTCGGCAACTCGCTCATCCATAAATTTAGCTTGTGGATATCATAAGTTTTTCGCAAAAGTCTTGACAACCCGCGGTTATTTGCGAGAATCTTAATGCGACAGGTTACAAAATCTGTCAGAAGGTTCACCTCGGTTGCTTAATTCAAGAAGTAAATAATCCTATGAAATTACCAGTCTGGCCCGGTATTGCTTCTCTGTTGTTTTTGACTCTCTCCGGATATTCGCAATCGTACCGACCGAATCCAACACCGACGCCCCTTAAGGTCGTCGTTACCAATACCTTGCCACCGCCGACGCGTATCGTGCAGGCGGCTCCTGTTCCGACGCCGATCGTCGTCGGCCGGCCGCGGTTCGTAGGTGACGAGGACGATCGAACACCGGATGCCGATGTGACCCCGCAACCTGCCAGGACGCCCGTTCAGCCAACCGAGTTTCGCACGATGCCGTTTGGTCAGATCAAGAGCAAGATCGCGGAAGCGAAACGCTTGATGCAGACAAGGCCGATCCAAACCGCGTCAGAAGATCCGCTGTTAACGAACGCGCTGGTTCGGATAGCGTTTTACGATTGGAAAACGCAGCGGGTCGATTTCGTTGTGATGAACAAGGATTCGTTTCTTGATATCAAAGCCGATACGCAGACAGTATCATCGGCCGACCAGCCGATCACCATCCATACGATAAGGGCGAATGGAGTGAACACGCCCATAACTCTGACCGATGGGAATGGCCAGGCAAAACTGCCGCTGCTCGTTCAGTATCCGGTCGAAAAGAACGGTAAGTTCATCGAGACGGCATACTACATGTCGACCCATCCCGGACTGGTAAACCCGGAAGTAGTCAACGCCGGCCGCCTATACGTTCGAAACATTATCGAGATAGCCCGTGACCGCTTAAAAGAAAAGGGCGTGACGATCCAGCCGAAGGTGGCGGATATCGCGGAGCGGTTAGCTACCGTCGAACATGTCGATCACACGAGGTTTAGAACGGAGCCAGTGCAGAACATCTTTAACGACATCTTCACCCTCTACGCTTTGAACGAAGGCCAGACGTTCCGCTACTCGGTCAGCACCGCCGGTGCGGGCGGAATGGTCCAGATGATCCCGTCGACCTATCAAATGATCCGGTCGAGATATCCGAGCATCGGGTTGATGCCGGATTTTGTCGAGGGCATGCGAAATCACGTCAATGCAAGCCAGGCGATGCTGCTGTATATGCAGATGACCTGGAACGATATGAGCGCGAGCCCGACTATCACAAACGCCGTAGCTGGTGGACTTGCCACCCAGGACCAGCTGATGGCTGCCGGGTATAACTCGAACCCCGCCAAGCTGGCCGGATATATCAACCGCGGCGGCGCCGATTGGACCGGCCTGATCCCACGCGAAACAAAGATGTACCTCCAGATATACGGCTCGCTACAGAGCTATGTCCCCATGACACCGAGAACCCGATAGAACTTCGATCCAATAAACTTACGAGAGGGCCGTCCAAAGGGATAGCCCTTTTTTTATCATCAATTGGCATGGCAGTACGTCCTCGAAGACCAAAGTGTATTACAAACTAATACAGGTTTTGCCATCCGAAGGCCATCTTAATTCTTATTTTACCTATACTTACAGGCGATGTGAGCTTTGTTTCGATGTTCCACGGTTTTCGAGGTCTTCGCCGTTTTCCGCTTGATCCAACGAGAAGATCGCGGAGATTATGTTTGGATTTTCAAAGATCTCGACGCCGCATTTTGCAACATCTGTTGCGTTACTTCTTTCATATATTGCACAACACCTCAAGACTTTGTCAAGACTATTCCTCCGACGTTTCTGACGGGAGCGGTATCGAAGAAGTGATCTTGGCAACTTCCTGCTGAATATCGGCGAAACTCTTTCCGACAAGCTTGTCACCTGAGAAAAACGGGTCTACGGTTATTTCAAACACGGCGAAGGGTGGCGCATCAAAGATCTCCATTTCCCTGCCGGATTGAAATTCTACCTTCGCAGTATTGAGCCCCCACAGACCGCCGAGGTAAACGTCGAAACTGAAAGATAGGCCGTCGAATACGTGAAAATAACGATTTTTTCGGATCTCGCGGCCCTCGAAACGCTCAAAGGCTTGATATTCAGCCTCATTCAGGTATATTTCCGCTAGTTTGCAGCGGCCGGGTTCCGCGTCGTGAGCACGAAATTGCTGCTGAAGGATGTGCCGCCATTCCTTTGTCTCGGGAACGCGAATATTACGCAGCCGCATTCGTGTATTCTCGATGTAATTGTCGAATAACTGGATGTGGCTGCTCATCGGGGTGAGCGGTTCGGGCAGGCGTTCGATCAGAAAAAGGCGGTGAAATTCGGTTCGGGCTGTTTTGTCCATTTTCGGGCGATTGCTTTATACTTTTGAACTTAAATTAAAACATATTTCCGGTCAGGAAAAAGGCTGACCTTATTAATTAAAATTATGCTATTTCGATCATTATTTCTCATCACTATAACAGCGACCGCGGTGCTGCTAGCCGGATGCGGCGGCCCGGCGGCGAATACGACGAACGGGAATTCCGCGAATTCAAATTCAGTGAATTCAAACGGGGTTTCGCCTAATTCGAACGCTCCTTTCAATACGACCACGAAACCCGTGGGCGACAAGATCAATGACGCTCCGACGCTGAAGCCCGTGGTTGAAGCCTATTACGACGCGATCCAGAAAAAGGATGACGCGGCGATCAGAAAAGTGCTTGCAGCGCCGTTCCTGAAAACCCTCGAGGCGGACATGAAGGACGAGAAGAAAACTAACCTCGCCGCCTACATCGCGGAAACAGATCGCGTCCCGGAAGGCGGCATTCAGGTCCGAAATGAAAAATTCGTTGGCGAGGAGGGAACGGCCGAGTTAAAGGGCGGAGCGTACCTAAACTGGACGGCGTTGGGCTTTATCAAGGAAAACGGCGTCTGGAAGTTCAGCAATAAGAATCCGGACGTTCAGGCTGTTGACCAGTCGAAAGGCAAATAACGGCCGCATATAAAGCCATAAAAAAGGAACCATCGAATTGGTTCCTTTTTTTATTTAGGTAGCGGTTCCCTTCGCTTCTGACGGGCGATACGGAGGCAATATTACTCTTGCAGGCTTTTCTTTTTTCAATCCAAGGGCCCAATCGGCCTGCATTAGGGTGTGAATGTCACGTGTTCCCTCGTAGATCACGGCGGCCTTGCAGTTTCTCAGATAACGCTCGACCGGATAATCGTTGGTATAGCCGTTCGCTCCATGAATCTCGATCGCCATCGAAGCGGCCGTTTCGCTGCGAACCGTCGACTGCCACTTGGCCAGGCTGGCGGCACGGGCCGACGGCAATCCCATATTCTTGAGATAACCTGCCTGAAGCCACAGCAGGTGCGACATCTGGTAGTCGGCCTCCATGTTGGCGATCTTCTGTTTTACGAGCTGGAAATTCGAGATCTTCTGTCCCTGGACCTCGCGGGTGTTTGCATAGGCGACCGAGGCGTCACGCGATGCCCTGATCACGCCCGTTGCTCCGGAAGCTACGGTATAACGGCCATTCTCGAGCGAAAACATCGCGATCTTGAATCCTTCGCCTTCTTGGCCCAGCATATTTTCCTTCGGCACGCGAACATCCTGCAGCGAGAAATAGCCGGTGTTGCCGGCTCGAATGCCCAGTTTGCCGTGGATCGTGCCGCTCGAAAATCCGGGCATCGTCCGTTCGACGATAAAGCAGCTAAGACCGGAATGGTCACGCTTCTTTTGTTTCTCAAGGTCCGTCCAGCAAAAGAAGAGGAAATTGTCGGCAACATCGCCAAGCGAGATCCACATCTTCTCGCCGTTCAGTATCCAGTCGTCGCCATCGCGTTTGGCGTTCGAACGCATACCGATAACGTCAGAACCGGCGTTAGGCTCGGTCAACCCGAAAGTCGCGATCTTTTCGCCTTTTGCCTGCGGAACGAGATATTTTTGCTTCTGCTCTTCGGTTCCCCAGCTATAAACGCTCAGGCTGTTCAGCCCGACGTGGACCGACATCGCGACGCGAAGAAACGTATCGCACGCCTCAAGTTCTTCGCATACCAGCCCAAGCGAAACATAGTCGAAACCGGCTCCGCCGTATTGCTCAGGGATGCAAACGCCGAGCAGTCCAATGTCGGCCATTTTACCAAAAACGGTCGGCTCGAAATATGATTTCTCGTCCCATTCCTTGATATGCGGGGCGATCTCGCCGTTGCAAAATTCGCGGACGGTCTGCTGTAGGGCAATGTGTTCTTCTGATAATTCTAGGTCGATCACGGCGGTTAATTTCCTCTTTGGTTATTCTGATATAATCAATAGTTACAACAAGATTAGAGTCTATCATCGGCCCGATCTTTTGGCTAAAAGGGCTGTGTTTTTCGCCAAATGATACCAGTTTCGAAAGCATTTAATATCATCGACGACGAGGTTTCGGCGATCGGTCCAGAGCGGATAGCGGTCGAGAATGCCGTCGGACGCGTTTTGGCGGAGAATATCGTGGCCGATATGGACATGCCTCCGTTTAACCGGTCACAAATGGATGGATTTGCCGTTCGGGCAGTCGATGTCGCGGATGCACCGGTAGTCCTGCGACTCGTCGGTGAATCGGCAGCGGGCCGAGGCTGGCATGATCGAATGAAACGCGGTGAAAGCGTCCGCATCATGACCGGCGCGCCGATACCGCTCGGAGCGGACACAGTTCAAAAGCTTGAGTTGGCACTTGAAACCAGCAGTCAAGATGCTAACGAAGAGATCACGATCCTGGAGAGTGTCGAAAAAGGGAAATTTATAGTTACAAAAGGATCGGAGATCAGAAAAGGGGCGGTCTTGTTTCAGAAGGGTTCGCTCGTTTCCGAAGGCATGATCGCCGGGATCGCGGCATTTGGATATTCGACGCTCGAAGTCGCGAAACGGCCAGCTGTCGCCGTTTTATCGACGGGAAGCGAGATCGTGCCGATCGATAGAATCCCCGGGCGGGATCAGATCAGGAATTCCAACTCGCTGATGCTAAAGGCTTTGTGCGAACAGGCGGGAGCGTCGACAAAGCTTTTGCCCATTTCCGGCGATCATCTCGAGAAGCTGAAGGCGAGGATCTCAAAAGCGGCAAACGATGATAAAACCGATGTTCTCGTTATAACGGGCGGCGTTTCGGTCGGCAAATACGACCTGACAAAAGCGGCGCTAAGAGAACTCGAGGCGGAAATATATTTTGAGAGGGTTAGATTGAAGCCGGGAAAGCCCGCGGTTTTTGCACGGCTAGGTAAAATGCTTATTTTTGGCCTGCCTGGCAACCCTGTTTCGTCAGCGGTGACATTTTATTTATTTGTTCGCCGCGCGATCCGGCGAATGCAGGGAGCAAGCGAGATCGGACTGAGATCAGGTTATGCCCGAACGTCGCGCCGGTTAAAGGGAGCCGCCGAACGCGAAACTTATCTGCCCATCGCGCTAAAAACATCGAATGATGCGACCCTGATCGCTGAAGCCCTGAAATGGGGCGGCTCGTCGGATTTTGTGGGATTTGCGAACGCCGAGGCTTTGGCGAAAATACCTAGAGGCCGTATCTATGAAGAGAGCGAGATCGTGGAGATCGTTTACATCTGAACCCAATGAAAAAGTTATCGCATTTCGACAGGGGAAAAATAAAAATGGTCGATGTCTCGGCGAAAAAAGAATCGACGAGGCAGGCGACAGCCTCGTGCAAGGTGATGCTCTCGGCCGACACGATCAAGATCCTAAAAAGTGAAGAGAATCCGAAAGGCGACCCGCTTGAGATCGCTCGGATCGCGGGCATCATGGCGGCGAAAAAGACCTCGGAATTGATCCCGCTGTGTCACCAGATCAATCTGTCGAAGGTAAACGTCGAGGCTGCGATAACCGACAATGGTGTTTCGATCAGTTCCGAGGTTGTTACGACGGCCCAGACGGGTGTCGAGATGGAAGCTTTGACGGCGGTCGCGGTCGCGGCTCTAACAATTTACGATATGTGCAAGGCCGTTCAGCGGGACATTGAGATCACCGAGATCCGCCTCGATGAGAAAACAGGCGGAAAAAAGGATTATCGGCGCAAATAGCTGCGGTAGGACATCTAATAAATGTTTCCGCGTGAGCGAACTTTGGAGTAGAATAGGCGTATTCATTTTTGTGACAGGTCGAGGATTTTTGCCCTTATGAGATACAAACTGGCCGAAGACGTTAAACCACAGGTGATGCTGCTGGCGGTTGCTACCGTAGTAAGCGTGGCCCTTTGGGTGCTGTCATGGTATTTGCCGGTGGTTGGATACGTGGTCTATCCGCTGCAGCTTTTTGCCACTTTTGTACACGAAGGCAGCCATGCCCTCACGGCTTTCCTGACCGGAAACTCGGTTACGAGCCTCTCGGTCGCGCCCGATGGAAGCGGCGTGGTTTGGACAAAGGCTTCGGGCTTTTCGCAGCTCTTGATCTCGAGCGCAGGATACCTGGGCACGACGGCGTTCGGAACGCTGCTCCTTGTCTGGATGCGGTACGGCTATTCGTCGCGAAAGGCTCTATACATCGCGTCCGGTGTCGTCGGGGTGATGACGGTCGTTTTTGGATTTTTGGCTCCGTTTTGGAACTTGCTTGAGAACGTGACCTTCGGCAGTGTTGTGTTCACGGTGATCTCGGGTGCTGTGCTGACGGCGGGACTTTTTGCCGTCGCGAAATTCGCGAATCAAAAATGGGTCAATTTTGCCTTGGCGTTTTTAGCGGTCCAATGTCTGCTCAACGCATTCTTTGCCCTCAAAGACCTTTTCTTTATCTCAACCATGACAAACCAGTTGACCGACGCCG
>JBDTZW010000190.1:0-6565 GCA_040004905.1 Acidobacteriota bacterium | reverse complement strand
TGCCTCTTTTTTCAGCTTCGTTGGAATTTCCTCCAATCTAACTGACCTACCCAGCGCGTTTACTCCAGGGAGCATTCAAAGTGAAACATTCGCATTTTCTGATCTTTTCTATTCTTTCCGTAATTCTCAGCCTCGCCGTGGTCTCGTCTTTCGGGCAGTCGACCGACCGCGATAATCCGACGCCGCTTAGTTCATCCGAGATATCGGGCGTGCTCGACGATCATCAACGTGACGGCAACAAGGAAACCTTCTATTCGTTTACGGCCGGGCCGGGCGAAGTGACGATCACATTTGACGTCAAACGTCGAAACCGCGACAGCGGAGCCGGCGTAGCGTTCGAGGTCTTGCCGCGTAACGGTTCGTCGACCCCGCTTCTGTGCTGCGAGTACGTTCAGAGCGGCGACGGCGGAACCGGCCGCGAGGTTGCGACACTAAAACTCGCGAGACGGCAGGTAGTGATCCTGCACATAACGAACGCCTCGAACGGCGGCGGTTCATTCACGGCCCGCCTCAGCGGTGCGACATCCTTCGGCGGGTCGACATCGGGCGGCGGGTATGGCGACGTTAGTGACAACGACAATGACAATTCCCGCGGCCGCGGCGATCGTGACAGCAGTAATAAGATCGACGTCCCCGCTACCGGAATGCTTCACATCAGAATGAAGAACGGAACGTCACAGGACATCGACTTGAGCCGTGTTCGAAACATCTCCGTACGGCCTTAGCCCGCGAACGATAAAACCGGACACTAGAAAAGGAAATTATTGAATGGCGGTCACGCTGGTGATATTCACGGTCGTGCCGTCACGTTTTGCGCGGATCCTTAAGCGGCGTGCGCGGGTTGTGTTGGCCGTCGTGTCGGCTGCGGCGCGGTAGGTTATGTAATATGCCGTGCGGAGCTGCTGGACGATGTCGTCATACGCGGCCTGGATCTGCGCGAGTTGCGAGATCGGGTAATACGTGCCGCCCGAGATATTTGCAAGACGCTCGCCCTCGACTGCGGCCTTGGTCGTGAGGCCCATGTATTTCGTCCGCAGCGGATCGACCGACATGTTCGGGTCGCTCGTCGCCGACGCCGCGATCAGTCCCGACGGCACATAAAGCGGATAGATAAGAGCCCCGCTTTCCTGGATCGAACCGGCCAGTGAATCGAACGCCAGAAAGGAACGGTTGTCGTCGCCGTCAGTGAGCACGACTATCGCCGTCCGGTCACCCTTCAGCGGCCGCAGCGTGTCGGCCAGCGTGTAGGCAAGCGCATCGTAGTAAGCTGTGCCGCCGCCGGCATCAAAGGTGTCAAGGCTTTTTGAAAGCGACGATCTATCGGTCGTAAACCCTGACAGGACCTTAACGTCATCGTTGAACATAACGATCGAGATCTTGTCACGGCGATCGACGGTATTGACGAAGCTTCTCGCCGCCTTCCGGATAAAGTTGACGTAGTTTTCGACACTTCCCGACACGTCCAGCAGCAGCACTAGATTGACGGGCGCCGTCACCGGCTGCACCGCCACGACTTCCTGATCGACGCTGCCCTCGCTGACCTCAAAGTCCTTTGCCTCAAGCCCGGCGACAGTGCGGTTGCCGCCGTCGATCACCCGCACCAATGCCCGCTTCACCTGTCCGGCCGGGATCGTCAGTCCATTGTCCCGCGTCGTCAGAACTGGCTCGCGCCGTATCGGCGGCAGGGTCTTCAGATAATCTCCGAAATACTTCGGGCTCGAACGCCGGATAGCATCCATGAGGTAGGTGTCGCCGCTGCGAATTATCGCTTTTGCCGCTTTCGTCAGCGGCCGTTCGCGAAGATCGCTCGACACCTCGTTCGGCGGAACGTTGAGAAGGAAGATCCCGCGTGATGAGCTGAACCGAAGATCGATGCCTTCGCTGATCTTTCGCTTTTTCTTTTTCTTCTTTGTGTCCTCCGGTTTATCGATATCGGCGTCCGCGGTGTCTGGCGGATCGGTAGTTTCGGCGGGAGCGTCGTCGGCTGCCTTTTTGAGCGCCTTGGCGTCATAGGTTGAGCCTTTGATAGTAAAACGTCCACGCGACCTTTCCTTGATCTTCTCAAGCGTTATATCGCTGACGATGCGAGGATGAGCTTCTGTCCATTCGAGGTCGTAGTCTAGCCGGTTCGTCGGGATGTCCACAGCGACGGTACCGGTATCGGTTTTAGCTTCGATCACGGTCAGATCACCTGTGACCATCACCGCGCCGTCCAGTGTCTCGACGGAAACCGACGACCGCTCGGGCAACTTGAGCGAAACATCGATCCGCTTGCCTGGATCGACCGGACGCACCTCGATCTCGGTCCGCGAGCCTTTAGTTGTTATGGAGATCTCTTTTGGTGTGACTTGCTTGCGCTCCGACGAAGCCGTAAATCGCCCCTTTCGATCCTTCGAATCCTTATCGACCGGCACAGCCTCGATATCGACGCGCCCATACCGGTTCGTCACCGAGACGGTCCCGCCTTCCGGCACGGACAATTCCTTGCTGAAATTTTGGGCGTCGGCGGCAAGCGCCGAAATGATCAGAAAAATTGTCGGGAGAAATAGATGGCGAAACTTAAGCTGCATCGTCAGGACTTGCTTGTGACCCTACCCGATTGTATCAGACGGGCCCGAACTCTCTCTTGCCATTTCCGCCGCGGGCCATCGTCATCCTCAAATCGCTCCATCAGGTCGACCATCGTCTCACCGCCCGAGAGCCTGGTTTTCAGATACAGAAGAGCCACGATGATCGCCGAGAACGAGATAACCAGGATCTGCATCGGAAGCCAGACAACCTGATTCAACGACTGGAGCACCGTGCGCTTTACCTGTGTGCGCATGTCTTTCTCGCCTCCGTTGGGGGCGTCGTCTTCGTCGATATTGATACCAAAGACGCTGATCTTTTTGTGCTCGTGCGGCGGTTGGTCGCCATCTGTCTTGGCCGTATCGGCAGTTTCGGTGCTTGCAGCAGCAGGCTTAGGCTGAGACACCTTTGGATCGAACGCCTTGGCCGTCACGTTGATAAAGAACGAGATGCCGCCGGCTAGTACGGCCGGAATAAGGAACATGATCAGCGAAGCGCCGACAGTCGTCCAAAACGAGCGTTTAACGAGATCCCTGGATCGCTTCATAGCTTTCAATCCGTGGAAACTCTCCATCATCACGACCGGCGAGACAAGCCTCCAAAAAACATCCGCCGTGAGAAAGGCGACAACTAATCCCAAAAATGTCCCGACCGCGCCAAATACAAATTGCAGCTTACTCCAGCCAACGAAGGGAACGATCACGAGCGAGAGAGCCATCCCCGCTGCAAATCCGGCGGCACAACCGAGGACCGTGGCTAAAAAGAGGGATAAAGTATTCAGCAGACCCGTGCCCGCAAACGTTTTCCATCTCTTGCGAGCCTCCCGCAATGCGGGCCTTACGCGAACGGGCCGGAGCGGTATCGCCAGATACTGTGTAACTACCCAGGCTATCGTTCCAAAATTTAGGTACGAGCAAAAGATACTCACGAAAAATAAAAGCAATCCGACGATCCCGGATGCAACTCCAGCCGCCGTATCACTTATCGTTCCCGTGACCGAAAGAAACGCTAGCACGATCAGCACAAGCGTCAGGAATATTATCGGCAGCGAAAAGAAGGTCGTGAGAATTAGAAATTTCGGCAAATGCTCGCTGTAAATAACCATCGAGCGCCGCAGCAGGCCAAACAAACCTTCAGATCGTGCTCGCAGCTCACTCGCAAACGCCTCGGCTGAAACAGGCCGGTCCTCGGGATCTTTCGAGAGTGCCCGATGGATCGCCCGCCGCATCTTTTTCCGGGCCTTCTTGACGCGTAGTGGGCTCGGCTCAAGCGTCTTGTGCGACTCCATGACGTCCTTGTAGTCGCCCGCGAATGGCGTCGAGCCCGACAACATTTGATACGCGATTATCCCGATGCTGTAAATGTCGGACCGCGGACCGAGCTTCTCGCCGCGGCACTGCTCGGGCGACATATAAAGCGGAGTGCCCAGCACTGCTCCCACGCGTGTTAGGTCGCTGCCCGTCGAGGTTTGAAGGTCGAGTGCCCGCGAACCGTCGCCGCCGCTTTTGCTGCTGCGGGATTCAAGCCGTGTTCCTTCAACTTCAGGATTGCTCGCAAGGGTTGCCGATTCTGTAAACACGGCCGTGCTCGATTCCGAACCCGGCATATCTTGTATCAGCGTTCCCGCTTCGCCGGCGGCAGTTCCGTTGTCCGGCATTATCGCGATCGTCGACGCTTCGCCGGCGATCGTATGTGAACCGTGGTCAGCACGCGTTGCTGAGCCTCCGATATCGATCGCCTGCGTCGATCTTGCAGGACGATAGCTCGACATCAGCTCGTCAGTCGAACGGGTCTCGTGTCCCATCGCCTCCTCGAGCTTCGCGATGCCGAAATCGAGTACCTTTACCGTGTAACCGCCTCGCAGATTAGGTTCAAGCCAAATGTTGTCGGGTTTAAGATCGCGGTGAATAATGCCCTGATTGTGGGCCTCGTGAACTGCCGAACATACCTGGTCGAGAATATCGAGCGTCCACCCAACCGGCAGATTCTTTTCTTCTTCTAATATCTCGCCGAGCGTGCAGCCATCGAGGTATTCCATCACGAGGTACGCCACACGCCCGTCCGGCGTCTCGGCAAAACCAAAATCCGTCACATTCACGACGTTCGGATGCCGCAGCCGTCCCGCAGCCCGAGCCTCGCGCCGAAACCGTTCAACAAACTCCATCCGCTGCATGTATTGCGGGGCGATGATCTTTACCGCAACCGGCCTCTCCGTGCCGAGATGCGTCGCAAGATACACCGTCCCCATGCCGCCGCGTCCAAGCTCGCGTTCGATCCTGTACTTGTCGTCAAGCGTCTGACCGATGTGATCGGGATTTCCCATGAACAGCTATTGTCGCAAACTCTACCCGCTTTTTGAATCTCAATGCAAGTCTTTACAAAACTGACGCCCGGCTTAGCAACCCCGACCGCAGGCCGCCGACGTCAGTCCCGCTGTGGCTCCGCCCCGCTATTTGCGGAAAAGCTCTGCTTTTCCGGCTAGCTCCGCACGGTCAGCGCGGCTCCGCCGCCGCTTTCGCCCTTTCTTGAATTACGGAAAGAAAAATGTATATTAGGCATCAATGAAGGTTCATTTTGATGCGACGCTGGACGATTTTGTTGACATAACACTTCGCGCTTTCCCGCAGCCAAATATTTTCATAATTGTCTTTTCAGCGCTATCGAGTGGCCTGACCGTAGGCATAGTGATTCAGTTCTTTTTTGGTAGCCTGGTCTATTCGGGCATCATTGGACTTGCTGGGGCCGCTTATATGGGCATCGCGAATCACAATATAGCCGAACGAAAGACACGCAAACTCTTTACCGAAAAGTATGGGATAAAAGGACCTGTTCCGATTGATGTCCGAATAACCGATTCCGGCATTTCATTTCGGCAACAGGGAACCACTACCATCCACGACTGGGAAACCGTCAAATCGATCGAGGAAACCGATGACGCGATCTATTTCAAAATCCAATTTGGGGGCTACTCCGCTGTCCGCAAACGAGCCTTTGCCAACGACAACCAGATCAAGGAATTCCTCGATCTCGTAAACAGCTACCTCACCAGCGCCAGCCAAACATAGTATCGTCAATTCGGTCACTGGCGCATGAGGTAGCCGGCGGTGCCTTATCAAAACTGGCAATATAGAACAGCCACAAGAAGAATGCGCCCAAGTACCGACACCGAAAAGAAAATAAACGATTTGCTCAGTGAGACGATCGACTCGCTTGGTAAAGCGATGATGCTTGCTCGGGAATTGGACGAAGAAGCGGGAAAGCTTGTTTCGCAATACCTCGGCAGTGCGATCGCGTCGACCCTTTACGCCGGGACTATTGTTTGTGATGGCACCGATCTGGAAAGGATCCCGGAAGACGACGAGCCGTTAACCCCCGAGGAGCAGGCCCGCGTCGATCTGCTCACCGCCGACGAGATCCAGGCGATCGACGAAGCCATTCTTGCCAATTCGTCGCATCAATTTCGAAAGATCGCTCGTGTCGTCGGCGGCTCCATGTCCTTGTTCCCCGACCAACGCGGAATTCCCGATATCTTCTACGCCGACCGAGTCCGCCACCTCGTCGCGACCGGCGATCTCGAAGCGGAGGGTTACCTACCCGCAATGGGCTTCTGCGAAGTCCGCCTGCCGGAATCCCACCGCGGTCAACGCGGTTAACGTGAGCGGCATCGAATTAACCGACGGCGGAGGCCAAAATCTCACGACAGAGAATTGCCCAACTCAATCGCTCTGCCGAAGCCAAATGCTAACGGTCTGGCGAAGAGTGCATATTGAAGTGGATTCCATGGGAACATCGCAGGGGAACTTTGTGTTGGGTACTATAACATCCACCACGACCTTGAGATCTCATCAGACGGTGACGATACCTCTCAGTCCGTCTCCTGCAAACCCATTGGAGGTGAATCGATTTGAAGGCGGGCGCTTAGTGGCCAATGGTCACTCATTTCCGGTCATCTGCAATCTTGCCGGAGGCGACACCTGCAACACTGCAAACTCGGTGA
>JBDTZW010000368.1:0-6566 GCA_040004905.1 Acidobacteriota bacterium | reverse complement strand
GCCACTTGCACGCTCTTAGACGCGACACGCGCGGTCTTAGGAGGCACTTGCACGCTCTTAGACGCAACACGCGCGGTCTTAGGAGGCACTTGCACGCTCTTAGACGCAACACGCGCGGTCTTAGACGTCACTTACGCTCGAAAATATGCGACACGTGAGGTGTAGGGAGCGGCTTACACACTGAAAAACGCAACACGTGAGGTGTTAAGAGCGACTTGCACGGTGGAATATGAGAAACGTGAGGTGCAAGACGCGGCTTACACAATGTTTTATGCGATCTGCAAAGCGTTATGCCCGAAATCAAAGAACAAATCCCTGAACTGCAGCTTGAATGCCGGAAGTATCGCGCGAGTTCGGAGATTCGTCAAGCGCCGTACGGGACGGAACAAGGCTTTGGTATGCCGCCCGCACGCCCGGAGGATTAGGTAAGATCCTTTACCGCGAGCGTGAACACGAAAAAAGACCGACGGAACCTAAGCTCCTACGGCCTTTTTTCACCCCCCCGCTTGCTCGTTAAAGTAGAGATCTGTCTAGTAACGACGAATCTTTCGGTAGTGTCTTTTCTTCTTGTTCAGCTTGTAGGTGTAAAGAGCCGAGCCGCCCAGTCCTGCTCCCGCTCCGATCAGGGCGCCTTTACCGCCGCCGACCGCTCCACCGATCAATGCTCCGGCGCCCGTGCCGATCGCCATGTTCACGCGGTTCCGGTGACGGCGATAGAAACTGGGCTTACGCGTTCTAACCCATCTGGTGCGTCCGTTGACCGTAACCCTACGCAAATAGGTCTGTGCTTGTGCAGTTGTCGGGCTCATAAAAACAAGCGTTCCCGCGAACAAAGTCATCATTATCATTAAGATAATTGCTTTTTTCATAGTGTTTTATCCTCTCTCCTCAAAAGTCTGTTTGGATATCGTAAAGAAGTAACGCTTCACTGTTTGCAAACTCAGTGCCACTTGCAGGTTGCACTATTTTGATACGCCTGTCTGTGTCCCTTCGAACATAGTGAACATCGTGAATGCCTTGGCCAATTGATCAGCTGAATAGTCAAACACGCTGAACACTGAACAAAGACCAACGTATCGATCTCATACACCGACCGTTATAGACGGGAATAGGTTATAATCCGCGAACAAATATATGAACCGAGTATTCCGCCTGCTGACCGTCCTCTCCCTTGTGCTTGCCGCCCAGACGGTTTTGTCCGCCCAAACCTCGCCGACGCCGGTGCCGGGTGACTTTGTGATGAAGGACTTTAAGTTCCAAAGCGGCGAAACTCTTGGCGAGATGAAGCTGCATTACGTCACCTATGGAACGCCGGTCAAGGACAAGAATGGAACCGTGACGAACGCCGTCCTCGTCCTGCATGGCACCGGCGGCAACCATACCCAATTTATCGGCGGGGGCTTTGCCGGAGTTCTGTTCGGGAAGGGCCAACTGCTCGACGCCGAGAAGTACTTCATCGTGATCCCGGACAACATCGGGCACGGAGCGTCCAGCAAGCCGTCCAACGGCCTGCATGCGAAATTCCCGCATTATAACTATCACGACATGGTCACCGCCCAGTATCGGCTGCTCAATGAAAAGCTGGACGTAAATCACCTTCGGCTGGTGACGGGAACGTCGATGGGCGGGATGCATTCGTGGCTGTGGAGCGAGATGTATCCCGATTTCATGGACGCCGCGATGCCTCTGGCGAGCCTGCCGATCGAGATCTCAGGGCGCAACAGATACTTTCGCCGAATGATCATGGACCCGATCAAAAACGATCCTGACTGGCAGAACGGCGAGTATAAAACACAGCCAATCCGTGGCCTGACGACTGCGATATACACGCTGATAATGATGGGCAGCGCACCTCTATACAATCAGAGGCAAGGTCCGACCAAAGCCGCCGCCGACAAGGCTTTCGACGAGCGCGTAAATGGATACCTCAAGACGACCGACGCCAATGACCTGCTTTACCAGGTTGATGCTTCACGTGATTACAACCCTGAACCGAGACTCGAAACGATCACGACACATCTTCTCGCCATAAATTCCGCCGACGACGCGGTAAACCCGCCGGAACTCGGGATCGTCGAAAAGCAGATCACGCACGTTAAGAACGGCCGCTTCGTGCTGCTCCCTATCACGGAGGAAACCCGCGGCCACGGCACACACACGCTTCCCGCGATCTGGCAGAAATATTTGGCGGAATTGCTGGCCGCTTCCGAAAAGAAAAACTAACCTCGGCCTGTGCTAAATTGAAAGGCGATGACTAGAATTTGTGTATTTTGCGGATCGAGCAGCGGGACCGATCGGGTTTATTCACAAACTGCGGAGGCGGTCGGTGAGTTTCTTGCCGAAAACGGGATCGAGCTTGTTTACGGCGGAGGCCGC
This sequence comes from Acidobacteriota bacterium, assembly GCA_040004905.1. Classification (GTDB taxonomy): domain Bacteria; phylum Acidobacteriota; class Blastocatellia; order Pyrinomonadales; family Pyrinomonadaceae; genus OLB17. The sequence goes on along the minus strand of JBDTZW010000368.1, from coordinate 4,190 downwards.
GTCGGGCTGATGGGAACTATCGCGGATTCGGTCCTCACGAATGGTGGGAGAGTGATCGGTGTCATTCCCGAGGCGTTGGACAAAAAGGAGATCGCTCATAAAGGATTGACCGAACTGCACGTCGTCAGCTCAATGCACCAGCGCAAGGCTTTAATGGCAGAGTTCTCCGACGGATTCATCGCGATGCCGGGCGGCTTTGGGACGTTCGAAGAGATCTGCGAGATCGTGACTTGGGCACAGCTCGGGATCCATCGAAAACCGTGCGGCTTGCTAAACGTGAATGGGTTCTACGATCCGCTGATCGAACTTTTTGACCGTTCGACCGAATCTGGTTTTATTAGGCCGGAACATCGCGAGATCGTTCTGCTTGGAACCGAGATCGCCGGGTTGTTTGAATCGATGAAGAACTATGAGCCACCGGCCGTCGAGAAGTGGATCGATAATGACTCGACCTAGTTGTCACCCTTGCAAGCGAGAACCTTCCGCGCCCTTTTGATCTGCGAATTAATTCCGCTTAATCGCAGTATTTTTCGGTGACCCGGCGGAAATGGTAGCCCATTGCGGCAAGCGTCAGGCCGTGGGCGAAATCGCGAGGGTGAAAGCGGATGACGCGGTAGAGGTAATTCCAGAAAGCGGCACGTTCGCTGTCGCGGATCCCGAGCGTCATCACGATCTTTAAGAACGCCTTGAGATCTTCGCGAATAGAAGTTTTTCGCGGCTCGATGCGATTCTGATGAAAGCGTGAAAGGCAGTCGAGAGCACGTTTGTAGTATTCACGCGAGCTGTAGATATTGCGCAGGATCGTTTTGTAGCCTTCAACAAGGCGGGCTGTGTCCATTTTGGGCACGAAATTGATGGAGCAGTCGGTGTTGTTGCCGGTGCTGACGTCAAGAAGCCGTCCTTCTTTTTCGAGCCGACGCCAAAGCTGCGTGTCGGGCAAAGCACTAAGCAGGCCGACCATCGCCAGCGGAATGCCGCTCTCGCGGATGAATTTCATTTGTAGTTCAAAGATATCCTCCGGATCGCTGTCAAACCCGACGATAAACCCAGCCATCACTTCCATGCCGTAGCTCTGTATCTTGTGGACGGATTCGAGCAGGTCGCGGCGGGTATTTTGGCCTTTTTGCGTTTGTTTAAGGCTGTCCTCGACCGGCGTTTCGATGCCGAGAAATACACGCCGAAATCCGGCGTCTTCCATCTGCTGCAGCAACGCGTCGTCTTCGGCGAGGTTGATGCTGGCTTCGGTTATGAACGAGAACGGATTCGCGTTTTTCCGGGTCCATTCGATCAGGTCGGGCATGAATAGTCGGACGTTTTTCTTGTTGCCAATGAAATTGTCATCGACGATGAAAACTAGGCCACGCCAGCCTGCTTCCTTTAACGCGTCGAGCTCGGCGAGCATCTGCTCATTCGATTTCGTGCGGGGAATGCGGCCGTAGATCTCGATAATGTCGCAGAATTCGCACTGGAACGGACAGCCGCGGGAATACTGAATATTCATCGCGCTATATTTTTGCATGTCGATCAGCGAGAAATCGGGAACCGGTGTGTTGAGCAGCGACGGCCGCTCGTCGGCTTTGTAGATCTTGCGGGTTATCCCGAGTTCGAGGTCGTTGATGAATTCAGGCAGCGTTGTTTCAGCCTCGCCGATGAAAATATGATCGGCTTCGGGCAAACGTTCCGAGCTGGTCGAAACATAAGGCCCGCCGACCACAACCTTCTTGCCCATCGAACGACAGAGCTTAACCACGTGTTCCAGCGATTCGTTCTGGACGATCATCGCACTGATGAAAACCATGTCCGCCCATTCGATATCGTCTGGCCATAGGTCTTCGACATTCATATCGACCAAGCGGCGTTCCCAGTCCTGCGGAAGCATCGCTGAGACAGTCAGAAGCCCGAGCGGCGGAAAAGCTGCCCGTTTGCCTTCGAATGTCAACGCATGCCGAAAACTCCAGTAAGTGTCAGGAAACTCCGGATAGACGAGCAGGATTTTCATAGTGGTATTAGATTACTGCGGTGTGCTGTGAGTAACAATGATCTTGTGCGGTAATTACCAAACTATTACAAAGCGCGGCATCGAAAGAAACTTCGGCTTTTCGCGGTAATCAGCTATCATTGACCTTAAGAAATCACTAGGTTTACGTCTGTAAGCGTCAATATACAATGAGCGAAATTTTCGAGAGAACTTCCCGCGTCAAAGATGAGCTTTTTTTTAGCAGAAACGACAAAAATGACCCGCGTATGGGTGAAATGGTGGGGCGAGACGAAAAGGACTACGGCGCTGCCGATATCGTCATCCTGGGCTGTCCGCAGGACGAAGGCGTAAAGCGAAATAATGGACGCGAGGGAGCCGGTAAGGCACCTGCCGCGATCCGTGAGCAGTTCTATCGCCTGACGACAATGAATATTAAGCGGCGGATCTTCGATCTTGGCGATGTCGAGTATTCGGGAAGCCTCGAGGAGACGCACGATAAGCTGACGGCGGTCGTTACGCAGGTCCTGAAGGGCGGCAAACGCCTGATCATCCTCGGCGGCGGCAACGACATTTCATACGCAGACGGACGAGCAATGGCGGAGGTGTTCGGCCCGGAATGGTGGATCGGCGTCAACATCGATTCGCATCTCGATGTCAGGATCGCCGATCGGCGAAACAGCGGGACGCCCTATCGCCAGCTTTTGGAAGAAAAACACCTGCTCCCATCATATTTCTACGAGGCAGGCTATCAAACGCATCTATGCTCGCCGATTTACTACGAATACATCCGAAGTTTGGGCGTCAACCGAATCAGTCTCGAATTGCTGCGTTCGAGGGCCGAGGCTGACCTCGAACTAAAGGAAAGCATCAAGCAAAAATTTATCGGTCACAGTTCGAGTCTGAACACGTTCTTTGGGTTCGACATGGACGCCGTTCGAATGGCCGACGCACCCGGAACATCAGCCCCGTCTCCTCTTGGGTTAAAGGCAAGCGAGTTTATACAGCTCGTAAAGTATGCCGCCTCGCTGGCCAACACGAAGATCATCGAATTCAGCGAGGTTAATCCTAATTTCGACATCGATAACCGGACGACGAAATTGGTAGCAATTGGAATGCACCGGTTTTGCTCGGGAGTGGCTTAAATAGCCTTTATTATGTTAATTCGACCCGGCTTATTGGCCCTGTTCACTGCTTTCTTGATCGTATCTATCACGGCTGCTTTGTCGGTGTTTGCAGGAGGCTCTTCGGATTCTGCTAATTCTAACGTCGCGAAGCCCGAATTGCGTTGTGGTTGGTTCGAGAACCCGACACCGGCGAACGCGTGGCTGATTGATCGTGATGGCGAGTGGACGATCTCAATTCAGGGCGGTGATCAGGCTGAAGGTGACTGGCCCGATTTTAATCGGTCACAATGGGTCGAGACCAATGGCCACTACGGTTATGGCTGCGCCTGCTTGAAGGTAGAAACGGATTCGGAAAGGTATGTGACTCGGATCCTTTCTTCGACCCCGAAGCCACTGGCTCAGTGCCGACGAGATAAAGCGTTAAAGTTAAAAGAACCGAAATAACTCGCTACTAGTTTACTTGACTTGTCATGTCTCGTTTGGCATTGTAATTGTTCGCTTTTTGGTTATAATTAGCGGAAGCGTAGTCTCTTAGCTCAGTTGGTAGAGCATTACCTTGACAAGGTAGGGGTCAGCAGTTCGAGTCTGCTAGAGACTACCAAAATTCTTTTCTCGAGAGCCCGGCACGTCACCGGGCTCTTTCATATTAAAAGCGATCCGGATCGAACTTCGATGTTGTAAAATTCGTTATCAAGTAAGGAGGGTTTTGCAATGTTAGAAATATTAGAATCGCCTAAGCATCTTGTAGCTTTAAAGCTTTCGAAGGAACTTACGGCTGACGATGTTGGTCGTTCCACGAAGGCGTTGACCGACGCCCTGAAAGATCAGGAGAGGGTCAACATATTTACCGAGGTAGATGGTTCGATAACGCTTACGCTCGAAGGGTTGTGGAAAGATCTCGTCAACAGCGTGAATAACTTCGGAATACGCCGGAAGATCAATCGACTTGGCATTGTGACAAGCAGCGAATTTTATTCGTTCCTGTTCAGGGTCGAGGGCTTCGTTTTTTCGTCGATCGAGATGCGTGTGTTCTCACCCGAACAGCGTGTCGAGGCGTTCGCATGGTCTTCGGCTGTACCTGAACCGCT
>JBDTZW010000460.1:0-6573 GCA_040004905.1 Acidobacteriota bacterium | reverse complement strand
GGAGATAAGAAACGATGCCGACAACTACCTGTCCTGAATGTGATGAAGATGTTTACGTTGATGCCGAATCGGAGCAGGGCGACGTCGTGACGTGTGACGAATGCGGTTCGCGGCTCGAGGTTGTCGGGCTGGATCCGATCGAGGTCGACCTTCAGGTGGAACACGATGCGGACGACGTCGAGGAAGATCCTGAATCGCCCGATTACGACAGCGATCGATACTAGACGTTACTCAGGGTTTGTCTTTGTAGCCAGTCCGATTCTGTTTTACCAGATAACCTTTCGTTGACTCTATCTTTACCGCATGAAATTTCCCGCCGTTCCGGTTCGGCTCGCTCGGATAAAAGGCGATAGCGTAGGACGACGTGATCTCTTCGGCAAGGGACCTAAATAATTCTTCGAAATTCTTATCCGTAGCGTAAAAGGTCTTTCCGCCCGTCCGCTCGATCAACCCGCTTACTTCCAGAAGAGTAGGAAGCGGCTTGTTCGTTCGCTGAAGCGGCGAAAAGGACGGCAGAATGACCGAATAAATACTTGTCTGTGCATTATTAGCCCGTTCGATTACCGTCGCAGGAGCGACGACATCACCCACGGGAAACCCATCAGTGACCACGATCACCGCCCGTTTTGGGATGCGGCCATTCATTTTTGGCGGCGATTTGGTCGCGATCATTCGTATTGCATCGTCGATCGCATCATAAGCATGGGTCGAAAGGCCGTCCGAATCGCCCGCCAACCGGTCAAAAGTCTTCTTCAACTTATCCGGCCGATTTGTGAAGCCCTGCACCGTTCTTACGTGCATGCCAAACGCGGTGACCGCAAAATACGAGTTGAAGTCGGCCAGGCGCCCAATAAACATCTGCATCGCACCATGCAGCCTTTCCATCTCCTGCGGCGTCATGCTGCCGGAAACGTCAAGTGCGAAAACGATCGACAGCGGCCGGCCCGCATCGCTCTTTACGATCGGCTGGAAAAAGTCCACCCGTCGTTCCGAGCCGTCCTCGATTATCTTAAAATCGCCAGCCTTTAGATCTTTTACCGGGTTGCCATTCTTGTCGCTCACAGAAACTTCGAACGGTATTAGTTGCGTTTCAATGCGCACGACGTCATCTGGATCCTGCGCGATCGCAGACACTGCAAAAACGCACGCCGCCAACAAAATTGCTCTAAAGATCTCGTTCATTAGGTTGCGACAATTCGGTCAAATTGACGGTTACTCATCAATTTGAATCACCAGAATGGAAGAAAGTTTGCCGCCTTCCCCCGGCGTGTCTAAAAACACAGTAAATTTACCCATTTCAATAATTACGGTCTGGCACATCGTTTGATTACAGTTTGTCCAGGGCTCTTAACCGAGCTTATTCCGGAAGCGCTCGGAGCGGGAATCACATGACGGCTATTTTCCCATAAGCGCAGAGTAATTTTGTAATGGCATTTCAGCTTCCATCGCTTTCCGGCAAACCTTGGCAGGTAAAGATCCTGTGGACCTTGACCGTGGTCGTCGCGACGATTCTAGTCGTTGTCGCCGCGCTTCGGCTTACTTTCTTCGCTCCGGAAAAGCTGGTCATTCTTGGTGTTGCCGCATTTATCTCCGTCATCGTCAACCGTTACAGGATAACCATCTGGAAAACGCGCGTTCGCATTTCGGCCGCGGATCTGTTTGGTTTCTGGGGTGTACTCTGGCTGGGCGTAAGCGGCGGATTGATCCTTGGTGCGCTCTCGTCGGCGACTGCTGCAGCCTCGGAACCGAATGACAACGAAGACAAAACATTCCTCGCCGCGGCTGATGCTATTGCCCTCTACATCTCGGCGATCATTTTTTATCTCGCGATAGGTTACTTGCCATACGCTCAAAGCTCGGTGGCCGGCGACCTGGACTTTACGCCGCGGATGGCTTGGGCGATCGCCCTCATGGCTGCAAGTCACTATCTCATCAGCTCCCTGCTGAAATATCTCCGTCACCGCTCTGACGAAACGCACTCTCTTCGCTCGCTGCTGGCTGATCATTTTGTCTATTCGCTCGGCGGCTATGCGATCAGTCTCGGAGGCATGTTTGCCTTTCATTTCGCGTTTCAGAAGTTTGGGATAGAATTTGGACTCGTCATGGTTCCGATCGCTTTACTTGGCGATTTCGCGTATCGCATCCACAGGTCGCGTCTGCAGCAAAAGACCAAACAGATCAGCGACGCCAGTCGGATACATCTCGCAACAGTCGAGGCCCTGGCGACCGCGATCGACGCTCGCGATCAGGTCGGGATCGGCCATGCTCGTCGCACGCAGATATACGCAATCGGCCTCGGCGAATTGTTAGGACTGTCGGAGAGCGGGATCAACGCATTGCGGACAGGGGCTCTTTTGCACGACATAGGAAAGCTTGCGGTGCCCGATCACATTCTCAACAAACCTGGACGCCTGACCCCGGCGGAAATGGAAAAAACGAAGATCCACGCCTCGGTTGGAGCCTCAATTTTGGAAAAAGTGGGTTTTGCCGACCCGGTCGTGCCGACCGTCAAATATCATCATGAATGCTGGAATGGCACCGGTTATCCGGAAGGCCTAAAGGGGACAAACATTCCGCTAACTGCGAGAATACTGGCGGTAGCTGACGCCTACGACACGCTACGCGGCGCACGGCCGTATCGTCCTCCTGTCTCACGTGAAGAGACGTGCAATTTTCTCGTCAGCGGTGCGGGGACGCAGTTCGATCCCAAGATCGTAAGCATTTTCCTGAAAAATCTCAGCCGCCTAGAGGCGATTATTGACGATAACGGACTCGGCTATCTGCGGCCCGAAGATGAGGAATTTCAAAGCTTGAGCGATATTGACCTTGGTTCACCGGCCGGCTACGTCGAACAGATAAAGCGGGCCAACCGCGAGGTTTTTACCCTGTACGAACTTGCTCGGGATTTCGGTTCGTCGGTAAATCTGCACGAAACACTCTCGCTGTTTACCAAGCGGATCGAGGCATTCGTTCCGTTTGATACCTGTTCAGTTTATCTGCTCGAGGATGCGGCCGAGTTTGCGATCGCATCTCATACGGACGGCAAAACCGGGCCGGCTTTCAAAGGCCGACGGATCAAGGTCGGCGAAGGCCCGACGGGCGACGTCCTTCAACGTCGCATGGCTTCGTTGAACTCCGACCCGCAGTTGGATTTTTCAGCGTCGCAGCAGCAATTTGTTTCAGATTATTCTTCGATGATATCGCTGCCGCTAATGGCGGATGACATTTTGATCGGAGCAGTTACTCTGTACTCTATCGAACGGCGAGTGTACGAAGAAGAGCATATCAGGCTGCTCGAAACCATCTCTAAGATCGCGGCAGACGCTATTCAAAAATCTCAGCGGCATCTTGTGACCGAAACCTACGCGCTGACCGATCCGATGACCGGCTTGCCGAATGCTCGCAGTCTTCAGATCGAATTTGAGAAGGAGATCGCGAGGTCGGAACGTACGGGCTCGAGTTTCCAGCTCTTAATGCTCGACTTGGATGGTTTTAAGGCCGTCAATGATAACTTCGGACACAAGACGGGCGACGCAATGCTGCAGGAGATCAGCCGCGCGATACGAGAACAGCTTCGCGATTACGACTTTTTGGCCCGTTACGCCGGAGACGAATTTGTTGCTCTTGTGCCCGATACAAAGACCCGCGATGTGCTCGATCTCTGCACCCGTATCGAAACCGCGGTCACGGAGTTTGGGCTCCCGGTTTCGGATGAGACTCTGGCCCGCGTCGGCATCAGCATCGGCTCGGCTGATTTTCCGAGTGATGGACGCAGTTTTGATGAGATGGTGGTCGCTGCTGACAAGGCGATGTATGCGGCCAAATCAAGGCATAAGAGAGGACTAGCATCCGAGACCGACCAGCCAGCGACGGAAGAGATCTCGGCTTTGGCTTATGTCTCAGACCACATTGAAGTCGAGGCGATCCTGGAAAGCGAACCGCACGCGCAAAGCTACGTCGTCGAGGTAGACGAAACGCATATAGTTTCTTCCGCTGTAAATTGAATCTAGAAGGCCTGAGAGAAGCGGAAATGGATCTGTTCCTGCCGCAGACGATATGTCGCGTTCGGCCCAACCGGCTGCGGTATGGCGAACGACGGTGGATTTAGCAAGTATCCGAAATCGACTCCAAGCTCGCCCCCCACCGGAGTTCGAAGGCGCATACCGAGTCCAACCGTGTGCGACCAAAGGGAGCGTAGATTCTGTCGAAAAACATCGCCCGCCGGAGCGTCGGGCGGATTGAAAATGTCGCCCACCCTTCTGAATACATTTCCGCCGTCATAAAAAGGAACGGCGCGTAGGTTCTTTGAAAGCGTTACCCGGGCCTCGAGATTTACAATGGCGAGAGCGTTCCCGCCAAACGGCACAGTAAACGGATCCAGGAATACCGGTTCACGTTTACTGTTTCGAAATGTCCCCTGCGGAACGATCACGACGCGCGGACCGGCGGATTCAAAATCAAACCCACGTAAGGTATTAGCTCCGCCCGCAAAAAATCGCTCACTGATCGGCAAAATACCGTCAAGATCAGGAAACTCAGCACTCGAAAACCTATTTCCACGGGAGAATACGTTTGAAACGCCCAAGACCGCACGGCCGGCCAGTGTGACCCGCTTGAATTGTGGCGGCGTGTAATACTGATTGTACGACGCCTGAAATTTATTAAAGCCGATGTTCGCCCCCAAAACAGGGATGGATACATTGTATTCCGCAGTTAAGTAGCCTCCGCGCGTTGGGTCCGCAGAATCGTAACGGCAGGGGCTGCCGGGCTCACCTTTTGCGATAGTTTGAAGAAGCGTATTTTTGACCGCACAATTTTCCCGTGTGTCGCGCACGTACGTTGCTCCAAAGCCCGAGATCCGTATTCTTGAATCGGGCTGCAGAAGGTCTTTGATCAAAAGACTTTCGGTATTAAAAAGCCTTACGTCTTCAAAACGGTAACGGACGAAGATCACACTCCGATGTTTGATGTCGAGGGTGCGGTTCGTCTCAGCTGTTAGGGTGAGACGGTTTATCGTCGGGCTTCCGGTCGCGTTCCCGAATTCATCTATCGGATTTCCATTTTCGTCTAGCCGCTGAACGACGCCGAATGTGCCGGTATCGAATGCCGAACGAAAAAATCGCGTCACTGTTGAATCCCGCTGATACTGGGCGCTTATCGTCAGCGGAGCAAAGCGGTTTTCGCCGTCTCGAATAAATCTGGGATTCACAAAGTCGAACTGGACCAACTGCTGGCGTTCGCTCCAGCGGACACGTGCTCCGCCCTGCCACAGCCGGCCCATGAGATTGAAATGCCGAACGTCAAAGAACCCGTTCAAACCAAAGTCCGTCGAATAACCGCCGCCGTATTGCGCGAGCCGCGGTGCCTGTTCTGTAACACTGACGATCACATCGCGAATACGGGTGCCGTCCGGCCGTTCGCCTGCGGCCTGCTCTTTGATATCCACGTTGCTGAACACATCGCTCGCGTAAAGGTTTTGCTCGCTCGTATAGATATCGGCGGACCTGAGCGGCTGGCCGGGACGAAGAGTGATCGCACGCGAGATGGCTTCTTCCTTTGTCTTTTCGTTGCCCGTGATCAGCACGCGGCCGATGTAAACGCGTTTGCCTTCGTTCTCGACATTTAGAACGACCTTAACCAGCTTCTGGCCAGTCGTCGAATCGTCTGGCACCTGAACGACAGACGACGAAATATGGGCATCGAAATATCCCTCGCCCGAATAATATTCTGCAAGCTTGCGTTCGGCGTTTCGAAGCTTGGCCCGCGAGAAATTTTGTCCGACGATCGGCGGTAGTTGCGCAAGAAGTTTGTCTTTTGAAATCTCGACATTCCCAGCGACGTCCACATCGCTGACGACAGTAGGCGGACCTTCGTCAACGATAAAAGTGATTATCAGATTGTCGGCAGTAGGCGAGACGCCCTGCGTTACCCGGACCGTCGCATCGCGGTACCCGAGTTCCCGCATCAGTGATTGAATAGTTGACGAATCTTCTTCGAGAAGGCGCTCGCTCGTGTACCCGCGGCCATAGCCGAATAGCGGGATCACACCGAGGAGATTTGCGGTTTGCGATTCCAATACGGTTCGAACGTCTTCGATCGTCAACTGAGACGTGCCCCGGAGCCGGATATCGGTCAGCTTAAATTGTCGATTGAGATCAACGCGATATTTTAGCTCGACCGATTTGCCCATCAGCTCGGTGTTGCTGAGGGTCGAGCATAGGAACTCGGTGTCATTTGCAACGCCGCCTTCCGCCTCAGTTAGCGGCGGGGTTACGGAGCATACAGGGGTTACGTTCGCGAAGAAATATCCATGCTCCTGATAGTAATTTTCCAGCCGTCGCTCGCCTTCAACGATCGCCGAATAGTCGAGCGTGCCGTCACGCTTTACCGGCAAAAGCGTGTTCAGCGTCGACATTCCGATCTTTGCTTTTTTTGTATCGAGCGTGACGGCCACCTTCGGGCCGGCCTTTCCTGTTAGCTCGATCGAGATCGTGTTCTTCTCGTTGTCGTAAACCTTTCGAGGTTCTTCCAGTTCGGGAGCGAGAAAATCATCCTTGCGAAGCAGGCTTTTGA
>JBDTZW010000413.1:0-1986 GCA_040004905.1 Acidobacteriota bacterium | reverse complement strand
TCAGGGCAGGTGATCGAATGGCGTCTGGCAGACGGCGAACCTTTTGCCTGCATAGTCAGGGCCGAGTACGACCTGTCGATCGTCGATCCGGAAAAAACCGGCCGAGCTAATGAACTGGTCGTAAGAAATTTGAAAGGATTTGCCCCGATCGAGATAGCTGTCGACGCCATCAAAACCGCTGACGCAAATAATGCGGCCAGGAATCGGGCTGACGCCTTGTTCCGCAAGCTCTAACGCGATCAAAGAAAAAGGAAATTAGGATCAGCCTTCGGGAGTGCCCCATCTTGTTCCATGCTTCCCCTCGAAGCGACCAGCCTCAAACGTGACGGCAAGAACACGCGTGTGATCGTAGCCGGATGACTGGTCGAACGCTGTCGCGGCGACTTGATGAAAGTGCTGCAGGATATCGATGCTTTTATCGGCTAGGCCGCAAATTTGTCACAATCAGTTCGTCGAAAACCTAGATTAGGAAGAGGAATAGCTAAATGGACACATCGATGTTGAATGCTGCTAACAATCAGCCCCGCCTAAAGGTTTCGCTCGCCGCACGTCTGATCGCGGCCTTCGCTTTCACAATTCCGGCGATCGGCGGAGCACTGGGTTCGCTTCTTCTGATAAATCTGTTTCGGTTGTTAAGGGCTAACGAAAGCGCCGGAATGAGCGCCGTAATGAAAGGAATGAAAGAGGCATCTCTGCCTGTGATCGTTTCTCTCTACCTGGCCGCAATATGCGGAATGGCCGTGATCATTGTCCTTGTCGTTCGGATGATCATTCAAACCAAAACGGCCTCGCCACCGTTTTGGTTTTTCGTTCTTAGCGGCATTCTGTGTTTCGTTCCTGCCGGGTTGTTTTGGACGGCCCAATTGCTGGTCCTCGAAGTTCTCAGCCCCGGCAGTTCAATGGGCTGGGGTCTTTCATCTGTTGCCACGTATATCAGCGGACTGTTGATGATGAGCGTCATTGCGGCAGTGGTAGTGTTCATTCTTCTGGTGGTGGCCTCCGTCCTGCCGCTCACGTCCCGGGCAGGATCGAAGTGGGGCTCGCTCGTCGTGGCAACGATGCTTGAATTCTTGTTCATCGCGACGGCTGTCGCAATACCGTTTTTGATCGACGGGCCAAAACGAAAGAATGAAATGGTCAATCTGCCGGTCGATGTTAAATACACAGATCAGGATTCCGATGTTGAGAAATACACTTCAATGGTCTTAACGCTGCGCGCTGACAATAAATTGTATCAGCGGCAGATCCGCGATCTTGCCGGTAAAGTAGAAAGAACGGAAGCCGTTATTACCAAAGAAGAGTTACCTGCAAAGATACAAACTTCTCTCGAGGACAAGACTCCCGACAAGCGGATCGTCTATTTCAAATGCGATATCAACGCCTCTTATGAAAATGTGCTGCAAGTTTTTGACGCTATCAGAAAAGCCGACGTTGATAGGGTCGGATTGGTCGTCGTCGGCGAGAAAACTGCGGACGATCCCTATCAGATAGCATCCGTAAGGTTTGAGGTGCGTTTACCCGGGCCAATAGAAAAAACGGCCTCGCTTCGACCAAATCCGCTGATCTTGCTTGCAAAGCTGGAAAACGAAGGAAAACTGAGTCTTAACAACGAAGATATGGGAATGGTCTCCGACCATAATAGAGGGCCGGCTGATGTTGGAACGGTCGGCGACATCAGCAGACTGGAAAATAAACTACGTCAAGTTTTTAAGGCCCGCGAGATGAACGGAGTTTTTCGTGAAGGGACAAATGAGATCGAGAAAACGGTTTTCCTTCAGGCGAGTAAATCTACTAAGTATGGCGACTTTATAAAGTTGGTCGAAGCCGTCAAAGGCTCGGGGGCCGAACCGATCGGAATTCAGTTTGATGACGTATATTTGGAAGTAGGAGTTGGATAAAAAAAGGAGGATTTGTTAGGTTGGCTGCCCGAAAGAGGAAAAGTTTGTCCTACAAAATTTGCGAAAATCGTGGAACAGGCCGATTTGG
>JBDTZW010000407.1:0-1989 GCA_040004905.1 Acidobacteriota bacterium | reverse complement strand
CAAATTTTACGCTGTCGATCAGGCGGGCATAGACCTGTTTATCGGCCCCTTTTGCGCCGCCGAGGAACGCCTTACCGACCATTTGCAAGCCCTGCAGTGTTTCGAGCAGCGATTGGGCCTGTTCGGGTTTGACGGTTCGAGCCATCATCTGAAGAACCGCGTTACCCTCGGTCATGTCCATCGAGCCGGAAACGAATCGGATCGAATCGACCGTGGCTCCAAGTTCGTCATTATCAAGCGGGAGCAGCTTCGACATTCCGGCGGGTGTTTTTGCCGCAAAACTCGCGATCGCTGTCGGCTTTTTGGATAGAAGGCTTGTTAACTCAAGGCCGACGTGCGTTTTGGTCTGAAGCGTCTGGCGAACGCGGCTAAGCGAGCCGAGAGCCATCGTGTTGGCGTCGATCGAGGCAATTGCTATCTCATCTACGAGGCCGTCAATTGTCCGATCGATCGCACCCGCGACCTTCTGATTGCCTGTCACCGTAGCGTGCTGCTTTGCAAGATCTTTGGGCGAGAACACGTAGACCGTGCGTTCGCCTATCTTTTCTTCGCGGTATTTGCCGTTCGACGCGACCTTCGCCAGGGCAACGAGTGCACCGGCGTTAATGTCGCCGCGGGCAATCACGACCGGGTCAAAATCGACATCTTTTCCCGTACCCTGCTTCATCGTGAAACCGGCCGCGACCTGTTCGAACTGGCGAAGGTCGATGCCTGTTTTTTGCTGCACCTCGTCGAGCTTTGCCGTGATCTGCGAAAGAAGCGGCTGATTCGCCGAGAGCAGCTTTGGCAGTGCATTGTTAACGAACCGTTTCGAATCGATCGCCACGATGGCGTCCGACGCCGGCAGCAGTGCCACTAACTGATTCGCCTGTTTTACTTTAGCCGGCCGTTTACTAACAGGCCGTTTATTACGCTGAGCAGCCAGCGAAAAACCCGCTACGTTCAAAAGCAGAAGACTAGCCGCAAAAACCGCAAATACTTTATTTTTCATGCAAATTCCCCTCGCACAGAACCTCAAGCAGACATCTCAACGATAACAGATGAGCGAAAGTTCGAAAATAGTTGGCTGGTTTTCGGAAAGCAGGCAGAAAGCAGGTCATAAGACAGTTTGAAATAAGTGCCACTTCATTCTGCTACTGCCACCTTTTCTTTAACCACTTCAAATTCAAATTGCAGCTCCTTTCCCCGGAAAATATAGCTGAGATAATGCTCCCAGAATTTGCGCAGGAAACGCATAGAAGGAACTTTCTGATCGAGGTTTACAACAAACTCGATCCCGAATGCCTTCCATAAACTCAGCAAGGAAACATACGTTCTGACCGGCTTAAGCTGAATGTCGGTGTAAAAATCGAAGACCTGTCGTTCTGGCATAAAGGTATTGAACGTGTAGGAATTTATATGATTACGATGCGTCGGATCATTGGCCCAGTCCGGGTTAGTGTAATGCGGCGTGACAAGGCGGATGCGGCCGCCGTTCCGGGTGATCCGGTGAAGTTCGCCGATAAACGCCATAATGTCCGGCACATGCTCGACAACGTGGGTCGATACGACCAGATCAAACTCGCTATCGGCAAATGGATATGGCACCTGGCCGAGGTCGTGGATAACGTCGGCGGCAGTGCGCGGATTGTGGTCGAGCCCGATCGCACCTTCCATTTTATTGGCCCCGCAGCCGACATCGAGGATCTTGGTCATCGAAATCAAGTTAGCAAATAAAGGGGACAAACACGACCGGTAGGGAGTGTGCCTTCCTTAGTTCGAGCAGTTCCCGATTGATCGGGCACCCGAGCTACCGCTTGGGTTTACGCCTTTCACTTAAATAAAAATGCCATAGCAGCCGCGCGGCCACTGATCGATACGGTTTCCAGCGACCGGCAATCGCGAGAAATTCGTCGGAGCTCGGGCGAGGTTCGCCGGAGAGCTTATGCCATGCGGTGTGAAGGGCGATATCGCCCTTCGGCATGACATCCGGACGCAGCATTGCCATAA
>JBDTZW010000031.1:0-2007 GCA_040004905.1 Acidobacteriota bacterium | reverse complement strand
GATGCCGCGTAACGAGGTCGTGTTTCGTTCCGGCAACAAAGCGTTTTGCCTTGTAGTCGAACGACATATTTTTTGTGGAAACCGGCAGGCTGTTCACCAGGGGCTCGATCAGGCCCGAGCGCAAGAATGCAGGAATGCTTTTGTACCGTGCCGCAAGCCTATGAGCGTAGTACATCGGGTAGCCGGCAAACAGTTCATCGCCGCCATCACCGCCCAACGCGACGGTCACATGTTTTCGCACAAATCTCGCAAGCAAATACGTCGGGATCAAAGAGCCGTCCGACAGCGGTTCGTCGAGCCATGTCCCGATCTCGCTGATCAGATCACCGGCTTTTTCCGCACTAAGTTTTTCTTCGTAGTGTTCGGTGCCAAGGTGCGTTGCGACCTGTCGCGCGAATTTCGATTCATCAAACGAATCTTCTTCAAAGCCGATCGAGAAGGTCTTAACTCTTTCTGAAGCGTGCTGTGTTGCAAACGCAGCAACTGTGGAAGAATCGATCCCGCCCGAAAGCAAAATACCCAGTGGAACATCAGCCACCAGGCGCATCCGAACTGCATCTGAAAGTAGCTCTCGCAGCTCGTCCGCCTTGCGGCTTAGCGTCTTTGCGGGAGACGACCCGTTTGACCCAGTCCCTACCACTCCCGGTTCTGACCATTCTAGATCCCAATATCGACGCGTTTCTATCTCGCCGTTTTCTACTGTAAGAACGTGTGCAGCCGGAAGCTTGAAGATTCCCTTGTAAATAGACATCGGCGCGGGCACGTAATCGAACGAAAGATAATGCCGTAGAGCTTCAAGATCCAGTTCGGGCTTTACCGCGGGGTGGGCGAGCATGGCTTTGGGCTCCGACGCCCATACCAGTTTATTGTCGAAAACGCCGTAATACAGGGGCTTTTCGCCAAATCGATCACGGGCGATCATCAGTCTTTTCTTTTTCGAATCCCACAAAGAGAACGCATACATCCCGTTCACGTGATCCAAAAGGTCGTCGCCGTATTTTTGATAAAGATGCGGAAGGATCTCGGTGTCAGACCTAGTGACAAACTTAAAGCCGTCCTTTTCAAGCTCGGCCCGTACCTCGCGGTAGTTGTACAACTCGCCGTTCATCATCACGATGACAGAGCGGTCCTCGCTAAATACCGGCTGATCTCCGGTCTTAAGATCAATGATCGACAACCGCCGCATGCCCAATGCAACCTGATCATCAAGCCACAATCCTTCAGAATCCGGCCCCCGATGCACGATCCGCTCACACATGGAATGAAGGACCGCTTCCGTGTGATCGCTTGAATTAGATTTTTGCAGGTTTACCCAACCCGTAATTCCGCACATGGGTTCGAAGAAAAATAGCTGACAGCGATTGGCTATCAGCTTGTCGCTATCCTTATTCCAAGTCTAATCCGTGAATCCGATCCTCTCCCTTATCGCATATATCGCTTTGTCCTGCGATTCGTGGTAGGTACGAACTTGCAGTTCCGCGAGCAGGCCCATCAAGAAGAACTGGACTGAGATGGCAAGCATTACGATAGTGATTATCGGCAGCGGCGTCAGGATAAATGATGTTCCATAAAATTTGAGAATTATCGCCCATATGCCGGCGACGAGTGAGATAAAAGAAGCGATCATGCCGAATGCGCCAAAAACATAGAGCGGTTTCGTGTGGTATTCGGCCATGAATTTTATTGTGATCAGATCGAAAACGACCTTGATCGTCCGCGAGATGCCATATTTCGATTTACCCATTGTGCGGGCGTGATGATCGACGGAAATCTCTGCTACGCGTGCTCCGGCCCAACTTGCGTAGATCGGTATAAAGCGGTGCATTTCGCCGTAGAGTTTTACGTCCTGGATCACATCGCGGCGGTAGGCCTTCAATGAGCAGCCGTAATCATGCAGATGCACGCCTCCGATCCATGAGATTATCCGGTTGGCTATCTGGGAAGGGATCTTCCGCGAGATCAGTTTGTCCTGCCGATTTTTCCGCCAACCCGAGACCACGTCGTATC
>JBDTZW010000064.1:0-2010 GCA_040004905.1 Acidobacteriota bacterium | reverse complement strand
CCGGACATTCGCATCCGCATGTCGTCAAAGCGATCCAGGAGCAAGCGGAAAAAATTCTCTTCTATTCAAACCTGGTGTATTCGGATATCCGTGCCAAAGCCGCAGCGAAGCTCGTCTCGGTCGCTCCTAAAAGCCTCACAAAGGCGTTCTTTTGCAACTCCGGCACCGAAGCCAACGAGAACGCCATGCGGATGGCAAGGATGGCCACGGGACGCGAAAAGATCGTCACCTTCACGGGTGGATTTCATGGCCGGACGGCAGATTCGATCTCCGCTACCTTCTTAGGCAAATACCGCGAGATCGGAAAACCGAATGTTCCGGGACACATTTCGGCCGAATTCGGCGATATTGAGAGCGTAAAAGCCGTTATAGACGACGATACGGCTGCGATAATGCTCGAACCGATCCAATCGATGGCGGGCGTTCGCGAAGGGCCGCCTGAGTTTTTCCGGGAACTGCGGCATCTTTGCGATGATCACGGGATCGTTCTGATTTTCGATGAGGTGCAGACTGGGATCGGTCGTACGGGCAACTGGTTCTTTGGAGGAAGCGAGCTAGCCGATACCGTCGAGCCCGACGTCATTTCCCTCGCGAAAAGCCTTGGCAGTGGAGTTCCAGTTGGTGCTTGCCTCGTGAATGACAAAGTTTCAGCCCACATTAAGGAAAACGATCTAGGGACGACCTTCGGCGGAGGCATGCTGGCGATGGCGGCGGTCGTCGCCACCCTCGAAGCAGTCGAATCGGACGGCATGATCGCCAATGCTCGAGCCGTTGAGCAACATTTGCGGGAGTCGCTCACCGGCGTGAAAGGCGTCATTGCAGTTCACGGAAAAGGGTGTTTGCTGGGAATCGAGTTCGACGAAGCCTGCGGCCCGACCCACAAGAAACTGCTTGAGAACAAGATAATCACCGGAACATCGAGCGATCCGAAAGTCCTGCGGTTGCTTCCACCACTTTGCGTGAGCAGCGATGAGGTAGATCGGCTTGTAGAGGTGCTGTCTTGACGAATTTCCTTAAAACTTCGGCCTTTGACCGGGAACATCTTGAGTCTTTGATCGCACGGGCGATCCAGATCAAAGGCGGAGCGAGCTCGGATCGGCCCCTATCGGGGCGATCTATCGCGCTCGTTTTTTTCAATCCTTCGCTGCGGACACGGGCGTCGATGCAGGTTGGGATCTACGAGCTTGGGGGAAATCCGGTGATCCTAGAGCCGGGCGGGACTTCGTGGACGCTGGAGCATCGCGAAGGCGCGGTGATGGACGGCAATAAGACGGAGCACTTGAAGGAGTTTGTGCGGGTTTTGGAGCGGTATGTTTCAGCGATCGGCGTGCGGACATTTGCCGAGCTCAAAGACTGGGAAATTGAGCGGACCGACCCGATCCTGAATGCTTTTGCGAAATACGCCACGGTTCCGATCATTAATCTTGAATCGGCGATGCATCACCCGTGTCAGGCGATGGCGGATATGATGACGATCAGGGAAAAGCTTGGACATGAAAAGAAGAAGGTACTGCTGACCTGGGCATGGCACCCGAAACCACTGCCGATGGCCGTGCCAAATAGTTTCGCTTTGGCGTCGGCGCAGTTCGGGCACGATCTGCGGATCGCGCATCCGAAAGGCTATGAACTGGACGATGAACTATTAGCAGAGTTCGAGCAGCAAGCGGCGGCGAATGGCGGGAGCGTTGAACTTACTAACAATGTGGACGAGGCGTTTGACCAAGTCGAGGTTGTTTATGCGAAAAGCTGGGGCGGCAGGCAATTCTACGGAGCCGTCGAGAAAGATATCGAATTTCGTACGAATTTGCGAAGCGACTGGATCGTGAACGAGGCGAAAATGGCTCGAACGAAGGCGGCGATCTTTATGCACTGTTTGCCCGTTCGGCGAAACGTGATCGTCACGGATGCCGTGATCGATTCGGCGCGATCTGTCGTGATCGACGAGGCGGAAAATCGGCTTCATGTGCAGAAGGCGATAATGACGAAGCTGATCGTGTGAGATTTTGAAAT
>JBDTZW010000401.1:0-6684 GCA_040004905.1 Acidobacteriota bacterium | reverse complement strand
CTGATCGCCGACCTGATGTCCGCGTTCCGCATTGGTTTGATCACCACTTCCTGTGCGTCCTGGCTATTAGACATTGGCGGCAAGACTAAGAAAAATAGGCTCGAGAGACTGCTGCATCGCCGGTATCATCACGGCGGCCGCTATCCGGGACGAAAGGTCAGTTCCGGCATCGGTGATCAGAACACCAGGCAATTCAGAATCAATTTGATCCACTATCGACTGATGAACAACCATCTCTTCAATTCCGTGACCCGTGATCATGTCCTTGGGAACAGTACGAGATGCGAACGGGCCGAATAGCGTTTCGATGCCGCCTTTGCCAAGTTCAAAACCCTCGAAACAGAAGGCTCCGCGGCCCATCGGCAATGCGGCGGCAACTCGGCTAGCCTTGCCTTCTACGGCTATCGCTTCGAGCGCCGAAACGCCGATGCACGGAATATTCAATGCCGTTTTCAATCCTAACGCCGTGGCGATGCCGATACGAATGCCGGTAAAACTTCCGGGTCCAACGGAAACCGCGATGCCTCCGATCGAGTGTCGATCGATCGAGTTCCGCTCAAGCATTCCGGCGATGTTTGGCAGTAGGTCTTCGGCACGTGAAAGGCCACCTGCCCCTACCCAACTGTCGATCGGCTTGCCGCCAGAATACAGGCCAACGCTCCCGCCGGAGATGGCGGATTCGATGGCGAGGATAATGTCGTGCTCTGCAAACTCGATCATTTACGATTCTCTTCAAACTGCTTCCGGCGTGCCCGCGATCGAAGGGGATTTGCAAGAAGCCGCGCAAAACATCCGATCTGATAAAAGATCCTCGTCCGGGCATCGATCCGGCCTTCCATTTCGATAGTGGCCCGTAAAGGATTAGGCGGTATACGCTTTACGATCTGCTGTGCCAGCGACGACGGCGACCGGAGATGCATAATGACCGGCTCCAGATGAACCGTCGAATTCCATTCACGCTCAAGACATTTCCGGATCCAGCCGGGCACCGCAGTGGCTTCTTCGTAAAACGGCAGGTCGTCGATCTTTAGCCCGAGATATTCGTGCGTGATCGCAATGGCAGTAATTATCCACCGGCGGCGATATTCTGAAACGGTTTCAAGGCACCGCGTCCAATCAAAATCCGAAGGCCGGTTGGCGACCGCGTAATAAATATCCCAAAGCCGTATTTTATTGGCTCCGCCGTCATTGAGCCAATGAATGCAGAGCACCCGGAGATGGTCTTCGGGCCGTAGAATGCGGATATCGCTATCGTCGATCTTTACCAGGTGCGCGTTGGCGAACAGGTCGTTCCATTGCAAACTGTCCAGGTGGCGAAGTCCACGATGCAGGTCGATCGCTAAACCTTCCGCTGCCTTGGAATCGCAGACCTGCCTTGCCTGATCATAGTCGGACGCGGCCACAGCGATGTCGGTATCGATATAATCGCGCGGTACATCGTCAGGATAGTTCAATGCCGCCGCCCATCCTTTGATCAAGACAGGTTCGATCCCGTTCGATCTAAAGAGATCAAAGACACGCTTGACGGTGTTTTCCTTGACTTTATTTTGAAGCAAAAACCACCGAAGATCGTCGGCACCGATGGTTGCTTCCGGCGCATCTACCACACGAAAAAGAGTAGCAATGAAATTCATTCATTACTACTCTGCGTTCGAGGTCTTAAAATCTATTAGTTTCTATGGAGCACAGACACCAACACCGTTACAATTAACAGTAGAAGGACATCCCGTTTGGATGGTGCAATCGCCATTAACCGCGCAGCCACATGACGCAAGTGCCAAAGCGTTCTTCGGAGCCACAAGTGATGCGATGATCGGGATCGAGATCACCGACACCATGCCGATCTTTTTGATCACATCGCGCCTGGAACGGCCGGCAAAGTCTGCCTTTATACTGGCTTCGAGCAGTGAGTTTTCGCTAAGTTGGTCGATAGCTAGCCAAACAAAATCTTCCGAAACTTTCTCGCCTGCTTCGGATGCGAAGAGATTTACAATATCGGGGACGGTTTTTGTGCCATCGCATGATTTCCATACAAAGGCAGCCGATTTATTAAGGCAATGGGCCTTATTACTGTCCAGGTCATAGACAAGTACTTCGTCCGGCATATCCTGGACCACCAAGCCGGTTTTCCGGGCAGACGGGAATTGTGAATTATTCATTTTCTCCTCCACGCAAAGTCTCTTATATAAAAGATAGTGTTTAACATTCTAGCTTAAAACGCTTTATTGTCAACAAATTCCAGAAAGAATTCTGAAAAAACAACGGCGTCCGAACGACAGCTTCTGAGGATTATCGCATTAGACGTAACTTTTTTCAAGATTTCCAATGATAATTTTGTGTTATATCTTATTGGGGCAGTGTGGGATACCATCTCCAGCACCGCCTGGCCGGCCGTCAGACTGTCCGGCTCCCATACGGAATCTTCCCGAAATTCCGTAAAAAGCACGTGGCCGACAGGGATCGGCGCGGATGCCGAGCGGCCGCCGATCTCCTCCGCGGTTAAATAGGTGGTTTCAATTGCCTTGCCTTCTTCGGGCCGGCTTCTGACCGCAAGCCGCCTTGGGAAAGGATGGACGAGTCCATCGGCGTCAAACACACCATATTCGTCAGAAAAATACTCGGCCCCGCGGCGGACCAGCTCGTAAACCAGCGTGGTTTTGCCGCTAAAGCTATTGCCCGGAATTACTATCGCCTTCCCTTTCCAACCGACCACGCCAGCATGGACAAAGACACGGTCAACCGCATGTTCGGCAATAGTTACGCGGACCATGCTGTCGAAAAACCTTAGGAAAACGTCCTTGACCGCTCCGTTCGTGAAAACTTTGCCATCTTTATACATGACAAATTCACCGCCCTCGCGGTCGATACCAAACAAGATCGGGTCGTTCACCGGCTCGGTTATTCGAAGATTGCCTCCAAACGTCTGTTGCAAGATCACTTTGACCTCGTCCAGCAAGGCCGAATCATTGGAATCCAGCCGCAGCCGAACGCCGTAGGCCTCGAAATAAAATGTATTTTTATTTTCTTGCGTTTGATCCGGCATTCTTCATGTAATACGTGACATCCCGTCCAGCAGCCACGATCAGCGACGTCTTTGGCTTAAAGCCGATCTCCTTTTCGATCTTCGCCGTCGAATAAACCTCGTCCGACAGCCATTTGGCGATCGTGTCAGATAACGCTCCGATCGATCCTGCAAACGGGATATGTGCAAGCAAACGTAAACTCATCGAGACAGGCACGGCCGGAATTCTAGCCGCCGGAACCTTTTTTCCGAGAGTTCGAGCGATCGCAGCAACCAGCTCGTTCATCGTGATCGGCGATGCGGCAACGTTGAAGATTCCCGTTTTCGTTTCACCGGCCTTCAAAAACACCCTGACCGCGCGGGCGACATCGCAGACATAGATCATGCTTTTGCGATTTTCGCCCTTGCCAACCCAGATAAATTGCCCGCGCTCGATCGCACCTATCAATTTAGTGAAATTACCCTTGCTGCCTTCGCCGATGGTGGGAACCAGCCTAAGTATAGATAAGGCAATTGAATTCGATTCGCAGACTTCCTGCGCGGCCTTTTCGCCGCCGAGTTTGCTTCGGCCGTAGACATCCGTCGGAACGCATGGCGTTTGTTCGCCAAGAGGCTCGTTCACTTTTTCGGCGGCTTGACCATAAACCAGCACGGAGCTCAATAAAACAAAGCGTTTCGCCCCCAGTTGGACAGCTAGCTCGGCAACATTGCGGACTCCGTCAACGTTCGTCCGAATAAAGTCCTGCGGACTGCCGCTTTTGAGTCGATGGGCGAGGCCGGCGGCATGAACCACAGCGTCGACTTCCCCGAAGGACGAAAGCTCCATCACCGTTTCGCGGTTCGAAATATCGCATGACACGATGTCAGATCCCGAAGAATGCGGGCCTCCGACGGGAATTATCTCGAAGCCTTTACCACGCAGTTCCGCAAAAATCGCGTTTCCGATAAAGCCCGTAGCTCCTGTTAGCAAAACCTTCATACCTAGAAACTAGTTGCCCAGTTCTCCCCGGTATGCCCTTAACGCGTCGGCCAGCGAGTACTTAACTTCGGCTGCGGCTCTGGCCCTTTCGCCCATTTCCGCCAATTCATTTTTACGGTCGAAGATCTCAAGGATCGTCTTAACCAGTATTTCCGGCTGACGCGGCCGGATGTGCCACCCGACCTGCTCTTCGTCGATGACCTGTGCCAATTCCGATCCCTCGTCGGTCAGAGCCAATATAGGTTTCCCGGCCGCGAGGATATTGTAGGTCCGGCTCGGCATCGCCGTGCCCAACATCCCAGGAACCAGCGAAATTATTCCGATATCGCATGCGTTCAGGAACACGGATTGATCGGTCCGGGGCCGCTGATCAAGTATGATGACATTGCCCAATTCCCTTTTGCCGACCGCATCAACAAGCCAAGGCTTTTTTGCTCCAGACCCGATAAATACGAAATGAAAGCGGTCATCGCCTTGCAGTTTCTCAGCCGCTTCAATGATCGTTTCAATATCGGTCGGATGGCCGATATTGCCTGCGTACATAAAGACAAATTTCGATTCAATATTGAGTTCCGCCAGGAGGGTATTCTCTTCTCGATATTCGGGTATGATCACTTCCAGATCCGCCCAATTGGGTATCGTGACGATCGGTATGTCGAGGCCCGCCGTTTTCGCTGTTAATAGATCGTGCATATCGCGGCCAACCACGATTATTTTCGCTGCATGTTTATAAAGCCAGCGATTAAAGATGTTCACCGTTCGCACGAAAACGGAACGGGCCTTGGCTTTTCCTACCGCAACTAATATCTCTGGGTAGCTGTCATGAAGGAGCAACGTATAGCTCGAGCCCTTGATCAGGGCGGCCAGGGCCGTAGTGAACGGCAAGCTTGGCGGTGCGGTTACAACCAGAACGCGGTCTCCAGACTTAAATAACTTGAGTGACTTAAAGAACATCGAAAGGCCGAGGGTCAGCATATTCAACACGCGGAAAGGGATGACATTCTTATCCAATCGCGTGCTGGGCGCACGAAAAATCTCGACATCTTTGCGATGCTCGTGCTTAGGGGCCGTCAATCCCCGCGAGCCGTAATTGGGCTGACCTGCCAACACCTTCACGTCTAAGTGCGGTGCCAGGCCTTCGGCGATCGACGTAAGATAGTAACCCGTCGATATCTGCTCGGGGTAATAAACTTCGGTCACCACCCAAAGGCGTTGTTTTGCCGTCGAGTCGCTCATTGTCTCAGGCCGACCGCTCCCTTTTTTTTATTATTGCTAAGAGCGCGTTCGAAGACCCTAGCATTTGCCAGCTCTGCATCTTCCTCTTTAAGCAGTTCTAGCGAATAGGCCCGGGAGCGGCCAGACATTTGATCGTATTCCTGCTGGTCCATGGTTACACACTGATCTATTGCCGACGCCCACAGGTCAGTGCGGTCGAGCGGAATTCGCCAACCAACCTGGTTGGGTTCTATCCCGGTCCATATGTTCCGGTCGCTGATCAATAGAGGACATCCTGCGGCCAAAGCTTCGATAAACACGTAGCCAAAATTCTCATCCAGGGTCGGCAGCACAAAGAAATGATTCCGGGCGGTAAGTTCCAGGGCTTCCCGATTTGGAAACGAACCGAGAGCCCGAACCTGAATATTATCGCCAAGCTTTTCGATCTGGCTAAGGCATTCGCCCCAATAACCCTGATCTTCGAGCTGGCCGATAATATCGAGCTCGATATTTCCCTTGCCCGCCTCGCCCAACAATTTGAGAAAAAAGCCCAAATTCTTTTTTCTCATAACCCGGGACAGAAAAACGAAACGAGCAGCCCCGGCTGTCTTTGGCGTTTTCCATGAAGGATCATAGTCCGACAGTATCGATTTCGGCGTCAGGTCCGGAGCGATCATTATCTCGGGATCTTTCTTGATGACCGCCAGGACCTCGTCACGTTCGTTGGCGGAGGTGGCCTTCCAAATAACGCCGCGATATAGATCGATAGAGTTGGCATACGTCAAGAAAAGTTTCTTCTTGTACGCCTTCAGCGAAAGAGCCGCCTCGGACAATTCGCCACAAGGAGCGAGGATGACCGGCAAGTCACCAAGTGCAGCTTTACGCCGGACCCTCAGAACCTTGATGGTCGGCGTGCTAAGCGAGCTGTTCAGGAATATTGCGTCAGGTTGAACCACTGCGAAAAGCTCAAGAAATTTTCGTTCGTTAAGATTTTCGTTGGAAAAATAAAAGACATTGGCATTTCCGAGATCATTCCAGGCGTCGGATTCGATGCCGTTGTAAACCTGTCGATTGGTTTTGAAATCGTTATTTCGCGTCACGACGAAAAAATCGTATCGGTCCGCAAATCGCTCGATCAGATTTACGATCGTCCAAACGCCTCCGCCGCTCGTATGGCTCGGCAGGTATGAGTCGCTGAAGACCATTATCCGCGGTTTGGTCGTCATTTTCCGATCAGCGGTGGATCCGCAAGCTCAAGCGGCCGAGCACTATTTTACTGACCGTCTGCGAAACATTCGTCACGAGGTATTCGCGCGGCGGGATCCATTCGGATGGCTGCGAAAGAGCGAGTTCGAGGGCGCCTAGAATAGAACTGGTATCGGCTCCGCTGATAATGTTGCTGCCGGCCTCGATAGTTTCCGGGCGTTCGGTGACATCGCGTACCGTTACGTTTGGAATGCCGAAAATG
>JBDTZW010000402.1:0-2019 GCA_040004905.1 Acidobacteriota bacterium | reverse complement strand
TTTTGAACTCCTCCACCAAGGTCGCTGGCGAGTGAGAGAGATCCTCGAATAATGGCGAACTGGGGTTCCCAACCGGAGCACCACCGTTCGTTCAACGTAATTTTACGACATTCAATATGAACGGAAGATTAATAGCTTAGGAAAAAACTAACCAGATACCAGAGTAGTGATCTGATCCAAAGCGCGCATATTCATCTTCTATTCATCGAAGTTTCGATATGATCCGACCTTCGGTTCTGACAAAACTTACTAAGGAGACGAAAATGAAAAAAATATTATTTGCGTTGGCTCTATTGATGGGCCTCGCAGCGGTCGGCCACTCAGGCCCAGGAGAAAAAGCTCGAACGAAAAGATCTTCCGAAGGCAGTTGAAGCAACTGTAGCAAGGGAAAGCGTCGGTGCCCCGATCAAGGGATTCGCCAAGGAAAAAGAAGACGGAATTTTGACGTATGAAGCGGAACTCATTGTAAATGGCCACAGCAAGGACATTGCAATGGACGCGAACGGTAGCATTCTTGAAGTTGAAGAAGAGGTCGCGATGGATTCTCTTTCGGACGCCGTCAGGACCAGCCTCAAAACTGCTGCCGGCACCGGAACGATCACGAAGATCGAGTCATTGACCAAGAAGGGCACGCTTGTTGCTTATGAAGCCGTTGTCACTAATGGAAAGAAGCGCAAAGAGGTGCAGGTCGGGCCGGAAGGTCAAAAATTGGCCAGGGAGCAATAAAAAGAGGTCGAGATAACAGATTATGCGGCTTTCACGGTTCTAGCCGTTGGGTAATACACAAGGAGGTTCGCTATGAAAGTAGCCATTAAGTGCATTTTGTTGTTTTTCAGTGTCACTTTGTGCGGTTTCGCGATCGTACCCATTGCCCATGCACAGCAGCCGGTGCCGCCGTCAACTTCCAAGGCTGCAGTCGGTCTTCAAGCTTCGCCCACACCCAAGCCGACGCCCAACCTGAAGCCTGTTGAAAGGCATTTCCTGCAGCATATTCTAAAGGACCAGGAATTGATCTGGACCTCTCCATTCAGACTAAAAGAGAACGACTTGAAGTGGCTCGTTCCATTGGGCGTGACCGCAACAGGCCTGTTTTTTTCCGATCGCGAAACGTCTTCCTGGGTGCGGCGTACAGGCAGTCTTCCTCTATCGAGCAGAGCTGTAAGCGAAGCGGGTAAATTTTATGTGACGGGAGGAGTCGCGGCAGGATTTTATTTGATAGGAAAGGCGACTAAAAATCGGCACGCCCAGGAGACCGGAGTGCTTGCAGCGGAAGCCCTAATCGATACCGGTATCGTAACGGGCGTCGTAAAGTACGCGGCGGAACGCGAGCGGCCCAACGCGGATTCGGGACGCGGGCGATTCTTTACGCACGGAAGTTCATTTCCTTCAGGACACGCTTCGGCGGCATGGTCGGTGGCGACCGTGATCGCTTACGAATATCAGGACAATCCGTTTATTAAATATGGAGCCTATGCCGCGGCGGTAGCGGTAAGTATGTCACGCTACTCGGGACGCAACCATTTTCTTTCGGACATTCTCATAGGAAGTGCCATCGGGTACGGCGTGGGCCGCTTCGTATATAGACGCCGCGGAACACAGACGGATGATGTCACTGTCCAGACTCCACCTGGAACGATGAGCCTTATTCCGAGAATAAATCCCGTGTACGATCGCCGGACATCCACGTATGGAACTCGTCTTCTTTGGACTTTTTAAGATGTTGGCTTTCGATAAATGAATCCGAACCGCGGCACGCGATAGAAAGCGTGCAACGAGTCGGAATGGTTTTTGTGTCAAACTTATGGCCGAAATTGTTCCGGCCGATAAGGACTATGACGCCTGGCTCGATCCCGAAATGTCTTGCTCCAGCTCGGCCGGATCCGCCGCCACATAATCCCCTGGCCCGCGGTATTTCCGAAACACGGCCGGCGTCATCTTATTGATCACTGTTTCCCGATTCTGTACCGCCATCAGTGATGCGATCATCAACTCAAATGGCGACGTAAAATCCAATTCCAC
>JBDTZW010000062.1:0-6707 GCA_040004905.1 Acidobacteriota bacterium | reverse complement strand
ATCGGCGTCTGTCGTCATCCCGACCTCGGCCATGTCCTGGGCCTTTTTCTTATTCGCCTCCGCCGATCGGACAGCGTCGTCGCCGACCTTGAGCATTTCTTTGGCGAGGATCGCGCTGTAGTAGGTACGGATCACGTCAAAACGCAGCCTCTGGCGGACGCCATCTGCTCGCAGTTCAGTCTGGCGTTTTCCGGTGTCTGCCTGATCGATCCGGGCCCGGGCCTGCCGCTGATCGAACAGCGGCATCCGGGCTGCGACGGCCGAGCGGAAATTGAACATCCCGTTGGGCTTGTTAAGCGAAGCAAGTGCGAAATGTGCGGCGGTAAAACGCCCCTGTTGGAGCAACGAGCCGAACACGAACGCCGGATCGTTGCTGCGGGTTACCGATTGCGTAAATTCCACGTAGGGCTGCATCCCAGTCTTGGCTTCTCGTGTTTTCAGATCTGCGATCTTCACTTTTGACTCCGACAGCCTTGTTTCCGGATTGTTTCGAAGAGCGTCGGCTACCGCGCCTTCAAGATTCAAACGGCTCGGAAATATGCTCTGAGCCGGGATGACCGACGCCGCGCATAAGAGCAGCGTCGGCACGGCACCCAGCCAAAATAGCCCGCGAAGATCGAGACTTTTTCTAGTTCTCATGGACATACAAATCCCTGCAGATCGGGCTTTACAGCGGAATCGGCTGCGTCGTAGATCCTTACCTCCGGTTCGGCCATAAGATATGGCGTCAAAGCCTTGACCACGTCATCGGAAAATAGAGCGCTGGCTAAATAGTTTTCCGCAGCGGCGCGTGAGTCGAAACCGTGAAGTACCTGAACGTCTTCGTCACGAAGCAGCAGATCTTTCGACCTGGCTCCGGCGATCGTAGCTAGAAACGGCTCTTTGTATTTTGTGTAAACCGCACCGGCTTTTTCCCGATCCGTCGGAGCCACCTGCAGCGTGATTTCAATGTATGCTTTTGTCATATTTATTCCTTTCGTTTATTTCCTCGGATCTGCATCCCTGCGGCATCCGGCCGGGATGCAGGAAACAAATATGACAGGACAAACCGAGGTCGGCTGTTCTGCATATAACAGTTATGAAAACTTTTTTACTGTGGGAAAGAGGAGGGGTTTCGGGTCGATCCCGTTTAGGATTGGATCATTATCTCGATGTCTTCGATCCCGCGAACACATACGTATTCGCGGTTGTAGCCGACCACGCCTTCGTCACGTAATCGGTTGAGGATCGTGCTGACTACAGGGCGGCTCGCACCTACTAGGTCGGCCAGCTCCTGCTGCGTGAGACGCAGATGTCGTCCGAAGCCATGCACGCACCGGGTCGCGAAGCCACCCGATAGCTCGCGAAAAGCTTCCGCAAGGCGCACCTCGGTTCTTTTGAAAGCAAAACCCTCAAGCCGTCGCTGCATCTGGCGTTGACGGTGAGACAGCATCGCTATGTATTCCAGCGCGAATTGCGGATGATTGAGTAGCAGGACCTGAAATTCCTTAAGAGGCGTCCGCCAAACTAAAACGCCGCCCTTGGCCTTTGCCGTATCGTCCGCTTCAGGTGAGCCGTCCAGCGCATCGCCGAAAAAGCTCCCCGCCGCCAGAGCCGCCGTCGTCAAATTCGAACCGTCCTGATTGACCCGAGCGAGCGTTACCTGTCCCTTAAGCAAACAGAAAACCTCTTTGTTCGTCCCGCCTTGCCTGTAGATCGTGTCTCTGTGTTTCAACGCCGCGACACGAGCCGAAGGACAATCCCGCCGAAGCTCCGCCACTGGCACGCTCGCCAACAGTGGGCACCCATTCAGATCGCCCAACTTATTTCCTTTTGGCTCGCTGAGGTCATTCATATCCGACTCGCCCTACTATTACCAAATATTAATCCCAGAAATGGCGTAACGCTAGGGAACCTGCCGAATCATGTGCGGCGGCTCTCGTTCCTTTTCCAGACTAGCCTCCACCGGGTCTTTACCGTCGGAGACCTTCGCTCTGGCTGGTTCAAGAGCGCCGCCCTAAGCGAAAGGTCCGTCAGCATCCACTTAGTCACAAGGTTCTGGCGGACGAACGGTCAACGGAGGGGCTTGGGAAAAGCCCGATTTTACAATGTTCTGCGCTCAAACTCTACGGGTTCAAGAGTAGCGAAAAAACCACCTTTTTCTTCGTCCGGGGAGGCAGGGCGTTTATGTGGACAATGAAAAAGGCATCATCGGTGATGCCTTTAACTTATTGATTCTAATGGTACACCCGGCAAGATTCGAACTTGCGACCCTCTGATTCGAAGTCAGATACTCTATCCAGCTGAGCTACGGGTGCGTGCCGTATTTGATTTTAGTTTCTGGGGTTTTGAATTGCAAACCTACTTTTTCTGCAGCTCGCCGCGAATATATTTTACGACCTCTTTGATCTCTTCCGGTTTCAACTTGTCCTTGAATGCCGGCATGCCTTCGTCGTTGCCGTCGGTGATGTAGCCGATCAGCTTTTCGTCAGAACGATTCTTAAACTTATCCGCCGTCAAATTTTCAGGATTGATCGTCTTTCCTTCGAGCGTGATCTTGCCGCCCGTCCCGTCTTCGCGATGGCATGCCGCGCAGCTGCTTTTATAAAGATCATGGCCGGCGGCCATCGCGTCACTTGCGACAGTCGGCTGCGTGTTAGCGGCAGCTCTGTTTGCGGCGCTATTGACACTGTTTGTCGTGTTGGTGACCGATGTTTGGCTACACGCATAAGTAAACACGATGCAGGCGGCCGCCAACAGAATAAGCTTCGTCCTTTTCATCTGATAGTCCTCTCGAAAGTTGATTAAGGTCTTTCAAGAGTTTAACTTAAAATAGTAGCGGACGAGCAAGAAAGATGCAGTATTCGGGAAAGATATTGATCGCAGGCAAATGGAGGGAAGCGGCCGAGCGTTTCGACGTTCGATCTCCTTGGTCGGGCGATCTTTTGGCCGAAGTGTCTAGTGTCACCGCAATTGAGCTCGACGAAGCGATCGTTTCCGCGGTCGACGCCGGGCACCAGATGCGAAAGCTGTCACGATATCAATTGGCAAAAGGGCTCCGAGCGATCGCGGACGGCATTGAGGCTCGAAAAGAAGAATTCACAACAACCATTATCGACGAATCCGCAAAACCCCGCTGCTATGCGCGTGGCGAGGTCGAGCGTGCGATCTCGACGTTCGCTGTAGCCGCAGGTGAGGCCGAGCGGTTCGTCGGCGACGTCGTACCCGTAGATGCTCAAGCGTCCGGTCGCGGAAAGACTGCCTGGACACTGCGTATCCCGCGCGGGGTGATCTACGGCATTACACCCTTTAATTTCCCGCTAAATCTCGTCGCCCACAAAGTCGCACCCGCGCTCGCATCTGGGAATTCGATCATTATCAAACCCAGCCCGCGTACGCCGTTAACCAGCCTTCTCGTCGGCGAGGTCTTTCTCGCAAGCGGCCTGCCGAAGAGTGCTCTGCAGGTCGTGCCGATGGACGTCGATCTCATCCCAAAGGCGCTCGCTGACGAGCGCATCGCGATGATCTCGTTTACCGGTAGTGCCGCTATCGGCTGGGATATCAAATCGAAGGCGGCGAAAAAGGCCGTCGCACTGGAACTCGGCGGCAATGCATCGGTCATCATCGACGAGACCGCCGATATTGCCTCATCCGTGTCCAAAAACCTCGTCGGAGCGTTCGCATATTCGGGCCAGGTTTGCATTTCCGTGCAGCGGATCTATGTCCATGAAAAGCTGTTCGATGATTGGATTTCGACGTTTGTCGATGGAGCGAAAACGCTAAAAAAAAGCGATCCTGCGAGCGACGACACGCTCCTCTCAGTCATGATCGACGAGCTGGCGGCAAAACGCGTCAGCGATCGGGTGAGCGAGGCGATCGATAATGGTGCCGCGCTTCTTTGCGGCGGAATGCTCGATGGCAGTATGCTGGACGCTACCGTTTTGACGAATACCGATCCCAAAATGCACGTCGTTTCCGAAGAGGCATTTGGCCCCGTGGTCGTTGTCGAAAAATTCAGCGATTTTCGCGAAGCCGTCGATAAGGCCAATCATGGAAAATACGGCTTGCAGGCCGGCGTCTTTTCACAAGATCTGGCGAACGTGAACTATGCTGCTGAAAATCTTGAATACGGCGGTGTCATCGTCAACGACGTCCCGACATTTCGCGTGGATAATATGCCCTACGGCGGCGTAAAGGATTCCGGCTTCGGTCGAGAAGGCATACGTTACGCGATGGAAGAAATGACGGAACAGAGGTTGATCGTAATTGATCGATAAAAAATAGGGGATGCGACTAACAGCTGATCCCCTACTCTTTCTCGATCTGATCAGGTTCTAGAAATGCCGTCTCTTCCAGTAGTCTCGCATATTATAGCGACGGTTCCCGACCTGCGTTCGGCGGTATTGCCCGTAGTTTTTATAACCGTGAGTAGACCGATTACGTCGTCCCCTGAAGCGATCCTCATCTTGATTTTGTCCGCGGCGCTCTCGACCCTGCCATCGATTTTGCCATCGATTCTGCCATCGATTTTGGGGAATATCGTATCGCCCGTGATCGACGCTCTTTGCCCCGCTCCTTTGTGCTGATGCATCACCTGGCAAACAAAACAAGCCAGCCGCTGTTGCAAGTATTAGTATCAATAGATATCTTTTCATTGTTTTTCCCCTCATTCGTCGTAACTTCGGCAGGTCGGCCCGTAATTACGCGTTACAGGGAGGTGGTGCAATACGCGTGCCACCGGCGAATGTTCGAGAAAGCCAGAAAACCTTTGTTTTGCTCAAGTAGATCTATGAAAACTCGCGGTCATTTTGCATACGTCCTGATTGTTTTCAGTACACTTTTTGCGGCACTTTCCGCGTATTCGCAAGGCAATACCTCACCGATCGCCGTCGTCGGCCTGAAGGAACAAGTCACCGTTAAACGCGACGTTCGCGGCATACCGTATATATCGGCCGCGAACGATGCAGATCTCTATTTTGCGCAGGGCTACGTGACCGCAAGCGATCGACTGTGGCAGATGGACCTCATGCGGCGTCTTGCTCGCGGGCAGACGGCGGAATTGTTCGGCGCGCGGACGATCGAAGAAGACAAACGCTGGCGGCGTTACGGCTTCTCGAAAGTTGCCGATGACACGATGCAGTATCTCTCGCCCGACCTTCGCGCAGCTCTCGAGAATTATGCCCGCGGTGTAAACGCGTATATCGCCACGCTTGACGACAACACGATCCCGGTCGAATTTAAGATCCTCCAATACCGCCCGACCGAATGGAAACCGACGGATACGGTCGCGATCGGCAAGATCCTCGCCGACGCCTTGAGCGCGACTTGGCAGCAGGATCTTTTGAAAGCCTCGCTCCAAAATATTCCAAAAGACAAACTGGCTGATCTTTCAAATCCCGTCACACCGTACGACGTCGTCCTCTTTGGAAAGGACACTGCCTCTGCGCAAACGACACGCGTCACAAAACCCGTGGCCGTCGACCCGAGCGAGGTGCTCGCCGCGAACAACGATGCCGACGTCCGAAAGCGCTCGCTCGAGATGGTCGGCCTCTACGCCGAGGACCTTGCGGCGAGCAATAATTGGGTGATCTCCGGGAGCCGAACAGCCGATGGCAAACCGCTTCTCGCCAACGATCCACATCTTGCTGCGACCGCTCCAGGCATTTGGTATTTGGTCAATCTGACATCGCCGAATGTTCACGCCGCCGGTGTCGTATTTCCGGGCGTTCCCGGCGTTATTCTCGGCCACAACGATTCGATCGCTTGGGGAGCGACCAACGTCGGGCCGGACGTTCAGGACCTTTATCTCGAAACGTTTGACGCTAGCGGCAAATACAAAACGCCCGACGGCCTGAAAGATCCCGTTATCCGAAAAGAAGAGATAAAGGTCCGCAAAAATCTGCTTAAACCCGATACCGAGACCCAGACGCTCGACGTTACCGAAACTCGCAACGGGCCGATCGTTTTTGAAGAAGGCGGAAAGCGGTACGCGATGCGTTGGACGGCGTTCGACCCCAAAAACGGAGAATTCGAGGCGTTCTTTAAATTGAATCGCGCGAAAAATTGGGACGACTTTCGAGCCGCTTTGAAAACCTACGGCGGCTCGATGCAGAATTTCGTCTTTGCCGACGTCAAAGGAAACATCGGCTGGTACCCAAGCGGTCGCATTCCGCTCCGACGCACAGGCGACGGGTCATTGCCCTACGACGGCTCGACCGCCGATGGCGATTGGGTCGGCTACGTCCCATTCGAAGAGCTGCCGAATCTCTACGATCCAAAGGACGGCCTGATCGTCACAGCCAATCAGCGTGCAGTCGGAACTGGTTACAAACACTTCAACGTCTATGCCCGCGACATTGCCATGCCTTGGCGTGCCCATCGCATCCATGAACTGCTTGAAAAAAACACCAAGGTCACGATGGACGATGTTCGTGATACGCAGCTCGACGTTTTCAATCTGCCGCTTTCCAACCTTTCAAAACAGATCGTAAAGCTGAACGCCGCGTCACCCGAAACGATCAATGTGATCAAAAACTGGGATGGTCGAATGACCACCGATTCCGAGGCCGCTCTTCTCGTCAACGAAATTCGGAACTGCGCCGCCAACGCGATCGCGGACGACAACAAACCGGTACCGGCGTATCTGATCCGCGAACGGATCCTTTATTGGGCGGTAGAGCAGCGATCCCCCCGCTGGCTTCCGAAGGCCTATTCAAGCTACGCCGACC